>NZ_VJWX01000409.1 GCF_007713715.1 Amycolatopsis rhizosphaerae | reverse complement strand
CCGCATCACCCGACCGTGCCCACTCACTTCCGTCCGCCCAGCACGCCCGCCCTGCCGCACCGCGCCTAACCTGACCCGCTCACCGCCACACAGCACCTCTTGCATGTGCCATGCTCGCCGGCACTGAATCGTTACAGCAACCTGTATAGCCGATACCCATATATATTTACTTGGTGTAGACAACTCATATGGATAGACGAAGGGCGCTTCTCGGATGATCGGCGTGCGCAAGCTGTCCCCTGGCGGGTACGAGTACCTGACCGGGGCGGTGGCTTGCGGCGACCGCGAGCTCGAGCCTGGTGAGTCGCTGAGCGACTACTACCTGGCCCACGGCTACCCGGCCGGTGAGTGGTTCGGCGCTGGCGCGGCGGAGCTGGGCGTGGCCGGCGAGGTCACCGCGGCGCAGATGAACGCGCTGTTCGGCGAGGGGCGGCACCCGGACGCCGACCGTATCGAGGCAGAGCTGATCGCGGCTGGGCACAACGAGGCCGAGGCGCTGGCGGCTACCAAGCTGGGCCACCGCTTCTACCAGTACGACGGCACTGACCAGCTGCGCAGCCAGGTCATCGCCGCCTACAAGCAGTACAACCTCGACAACGGCCGCCCGCCCGGCGCCCCGATCGATGACGACGCGCGCGCCGCGATCCGCCGCGACGTCCAAGTCCAGGCGTACGCCGACGCCCACGGCGGGCAGCAGCCCAGCGGCGCGGAGCTGACCATATGGCTGGCAGAGCAGAAACGCGCCATGAAGTCGGCCACCAGTGGCTACGAGATGGTGTTCGCCCCGCCGAAGTCGGTCAGCGTGGCGTGGGCATTGAGCGACGAGGCCACCCGCCAGATGATCGTGGGCCTGCACCGCCAGGCCGTGCGCGACACCCTGACCTACCTGGAAAACAACGTCGCCTACACCAGGCGCGGCGATGGCGGCTACGCCCAGTACGACGTGAAAGGCATCACCGCGGCCATCTTCGAGCACTGGGACAGCCGCGCCGGTGACCCGCACCTACACACCCACGTGCCGATCTCCGCGAAGGTGCAGGGCCCGGACGGCCGCTGGACCAGCCTGGACGGCCGCACCATCCTGGCCGCCTCGGTCACGATGTCGGAGTTCTACAACTCCCGCATCCGCGACCTGTTCCGCGAGCACGGCGCCTCCTGGACCGAGCGTCCCGCCGGCGGCTTCGACCTCAAGCGTCCGGTGTGGGAGCTCGACGGTGTCCCCAGCGAACTGCTGACCGGTTTCTCCCAGCGGGCCTCCCAGGTCGAGCAGGACCGTGCAGCCCGCATCGTCGCCTTCCGCCGTGAGCACGGCCGCGAACCGACGCCAAAGGAAACTCTGGAACTGTCGCGCCGCGCCCAGTACGGCACCCGCGCCGCGAAGCAAGCCCCCCACTCATTGGCCGATCACCTGCGCCGTTGGCGTCGTCAGGCCGACGAGATGGTTGCCCCCGAAGTAGTCGACGATCTGGGACGGCGTGTATTCGACAGCGAACCGGAAACGCTGTCCGAGATCGACGTGGCCGAGCTCGCCGCAGCCACTCTGCACACCGTCTCGGACTACTACAGCCACTTCAACGCCTGGAACATCGAAGCCGAGGCGCACCGGCAGACCGCGCACCTGCGCGTGGCCGACGGCGGCCGCGACCAGCTGGTCGCCGACGTCGTCCGCGCGGTCATCCACTCCAGCGACACCGTCGCGCTGGAGGCCCCATCGCTGGTCGACGAGCCCTCCGCGCTTCGCCGATCCAGCGGTGAGAGCGTGTTCGTCGAACACAACTCCCAGCGCTATACCACCCACCAGACCCTGCGCGAAGAAGCCGCGCTCGCCGCGTGGGGACGCCTCACCGACGGCCGCCGGCTCAGCCGGACGACGGTGAACCAGGCCCTGGCCGACGCCCGCCGCCTCAACCAAGGCCAGCGCGCCGCTGTCCTCGCCTTCGCCACCTCCGGCCGCCGCGTGCAGTTGCTCTTCGCCCCGGCGGGGGCGGGCAAGACCACGACAATGAAGGTCTACGCCGACGCGGTCCGCGCCGAGGGCGGCCGGGTGTACGCCTTCGGCCCCAGCGCGCGGGCCGCGCAGGAACTTGGCCAGTCCATCGACGCCACCCCGCACACTCTCCATCAGGTCACCACCGCGCAGAAACTGGGCGTGGCCGAGCGAGCGTTTCCCTTCGCCCGTGGCGATGTGCTGATCATCGATGAGGTCTCGATGGCCGGCACCCACACCCTGCACGACGTCGTCGCCTACGCCCTACGCCATGGCGCCGACGTCCGCTTCGTCGGCGACGACAAGCAGCTCGCCGCCGTCGAGGCCGGGGGCGCGATCCGTTGGTTCGAGCACATCAACGGCGCCGTCCGACTCAAAGAGGTCGTGCGCTTCGCCGACTCCGGCCAGGCCGCCGCCTCCCTTGAGCTGCGCGCGGGCAACAGCGCCGGTCTGGACTACTACTTCGAGCAGGGCTGGGTGAAAGGTGGCAGCCGCGAAACAATGCGCGACGCCGCGCACCGTGCCTGGCGCGCGGACCTCGACGCTGGCCGCCAAAGTCTGCTGATCGTGCCGACCAACGAGGACGTCACCGCGCTGAACCGGCAGGCCCGTGTCCTGCGGATGAATCGCGGCGACGTGGACGGCAGCCACGAGGTGCAACTGCACGATGGCACCGCCGCCAGCCGCGGCGACTGGATCGTCACCCGCCACAACGACCGGCTCAAGACCTTGTTCTCCGGCAAGGACTTCGTCAAGAACGGCGACACCTGGGACGTTGTGCGGGTGCGCCGGGACGGCTCGCTCAAGGTGCGCCACCAGACCAGCCGTGGCGCCATCGTGCTGCCTGCGGGCTACGTCTCCGAGCATGTCGAACTCGCCTATGCCTCCACGGTAAACCGGGTGCAAGGCATGAACTCCCGTGGCTCCGCGCACGGCATGGTCACCCAGGGCATGTCGCTCGAACAGTTCTATCCCCTGGCCACCCGCGCCGCCCAGGACAACCGGTTCTACGTCGAGACCCACAAGCACACCATCGACTCCCACCAGGAAACCCCACTGGAGCAGACATCCCGCGGTGTGCTGGAAGCGGTGCTGAGCCGCTCGTCGGCGGAGACCTCGGCCACCGAGGAACTGCGCGCTTCGCTGTCTGCGGCCGAGTCGCTGCGCACCCTAGTCGGCCACCACGACTACGTCGCGCTGCTGGGCACCGGAGAGCGCGTCGACGCGGTGCTCACCGAGCAGGTACCCACTTTGCTGGAGCACCCGGCCGCGCCCGCGCTGCGGCAGACCCTGCGCACCGCCGAGAACCTGGGCTGGCAGGCCGAGCAGTTGGTGGCCGTGGCGCTGGCCGCCGGCCCGCTCGAGGGCGAGGACGTCGACGACCCAGCCGCAGTACTGCAATGGCGCATCCAGCAGCGCGTGATCCACGAGCAACCGCCCGAACGAGCCGCCGCGCCCACGATGGCCGCAATCAATCACTGGCGCACCCTCGTCGAACGCCTCGACCCGACCGCATCGGTGGAAGAACCCGCCTGGATGCCGGTCTGGCAACGCGCGGCCGCAGCCGCTGACGAGGGCCTGGACGCCGACGCCGCGATCACCGCCGTCGCCCACCAGCTCGCCACCCGCCCGGCACACGACCCGATGGACAGTTACCGGTTCGCCCGCGCCGCCCTCGACGCCGCCCTGGGCCAACAGCGCGCCGAAGGCGCCGGCTGGCACCCCGTGCTGCCTTGGCTGGCGCACCCCAACCACACTCGCCTGGCGGCCGAACCCGAACTGCGCGACTACCTCGATCACCTGCACACCACGATCGCCGCCCGCGTCGCCGAACTCCGTGCCACCGTGAGCGCCGACCCACAGGCCTGGACCGCCGCACTCGGCGCGCGCCCGCGGGACGACCCGGCCGCAGTCGAACGCTGGGACCACCTGGCCGCCCTCGGGGCTGCCTACCGCGACACCTACAACATCACCACCAACGATCCCCGCCAGCCGTTCGGCGAAGAACCCGAGGGCCACGGGCTCAAGGCCCGTGCTTGGCGACAGCTCATCGATCACTGGGCGTCACCCGACATCGACGCTGGCCCCGCAGCCGAGCATGCTGGCGCTGGGGTCACGACGGACGACGTCCTCGATCGGCTGCGTGCTGACATCGATCCGGACGAGTTGCTGGCCGCGCTCGCCGCCGACGGCATGGTCTCCGTCGACCCCGCAGTGGAACGCCTCTCCGACCTCACACGCCGCTACCGCCGCGGCGTGTGGGCGGCCAACGACCGCCACCGAGACGAGCAGATCCACCGCGTCCTGGCCGAACGCGCCCCGCAGGTCTACGGCCATAACGCGGAAGAGGCACTGCTGTGGGCGCTACGCCGAGCCCATGACCTCGGTTGGAGCATCGAGCAGGTCGTACCCGACGCCGACAGCCTCCGCGGCCTCGACCGTGCTCGCGACCCAGCCGCCATGTTGTTTCGTCGGGTGCAGGACAGGATCGAGCGAGCCGGACCACCCTGCGACACCCGCTGGACGCAAAGCGGTCCGCTGCCGTGGCTGGAGACCGCAGACCCCGCAGCACTGGCCGCTCAACCCGAGTTGGCCGGTCACCTCGACCGACTCGCCCAGGCCATCGCCGACCGCACGGAGCAACTGCGCGACGAAGTAGTCGCCGAACAACCTGCCTGGACCGCAGGACTCGGCCCACGTCCCGCCGATCTCGTGGCGGCCCAACAATGGGACGAACTCGCCGCGACAGCTGCGGCCTACCGCGAGACCTACAACATCCAGACCACAAGCCCGGCCGTGCCTATCGGGCCCAAACCCGGCGGAAGCAGCCCGCGGGCACACGCCTGGAAACATATCACCGAAAAGTGGAGGCCCATCGTGACCGCACCCAGCGACCAGTTCTCGCGCAACCAGGAAAGCATCGAGGCGCTGCGCGACGGGGTCATAGAACGCGACGAGGACTACAGGGCAGAGCTCGAAGAACTGGCTGCCGACCACGCCGACGAAACGACGGACGAGCGGGCTCCTGAGGCGGCCGAGGAGAAACACCGCTATGACGGCCTCGAAGACGCCGGAGAGGACACCGGCGTCGGGTCCAGCCTTAGCTATTAGCAGTCACGTATCCGTCCGATGCCCCAGACTGGTGGCGAGTACGGATCGGGCTGGTTCTGTCTTGCGGCTGTCGGAAGGGCGAGCGAGACAAAGGTCCGACCGCCGGGACTCGTCCCCGCATGCGTGGGGAAGCACGCCACCCCTCCCCAGGCGGCCGCGCCCCGCACAGAACACCCCCGCGTGCACGGGGAAGACCGGCTTCCACGGCTTCTTGTTGACCTGGTCGAAGGGAACACCCCCGCGTGCGCGGGGAAGACCCCACCCACCGTCCGGAAGGCTGCCGGGTCCACGGACCACCCCCGCGTGCGCGGGGAAGACGATGCAGGGCGTGATCGTTGCCGAGCACGTCACCGGACCACCCCCGCGTGCGCGGGGAAGACTTCCGGTGCCCGCTATTCCCGTTCACCGATCCAGGACCACCCCCGCGTGCGCGGGGAAGACTGCGGCGTCAACGCCACCCCGAACCGGCCGATGGGACCACCCCCGCGCGCGGGGAAGACCACGACGCTGACCCGACCACGATCTCCTGCGAGGGACCACCCCCGCGCGCGCGGGGAAGACGACTGCAGCCGCTTGGCCAGCGCCAGCCGCGTGGGACCACCCCCGCGCGCGCGGGGAAGACTGGCTGCTCAAGGCCCGCACGAAGCCAGTCGGGGGACCACCCCCGCGCGCGCGGGGAAGACACTTCGTGACCTGGGAATATACAGAGTCGGAAGCGAAAACAGAATCGGTTTGTGCGCGTAGGCCGCGTCGGCAGAGCCTCGCCGAGCGAACACGGGGAGCCTGTGCGCCATCACCTGGACGACCCGTCACGGTCGCTGCGCATGTGACGAGCGCTTCGCGCCTCTGTGGTTTCTCGGAGGCCGTCGGGCTACTTCAGGGCAAATCGATGCCCGTACATCGGCGTGTTGGCTGGGAGGCGATCCGACGGCGAGAAGTCAGTCTTACCTTTCGTCCAGGTTAACCGATTGTGCGCGCGGTTGTACCGTTCTCAGCCCCACCCAGTTAGGTTTCCGAACCGAGGCAACGGCAGATCAGGAAGCAACAGGACATGGTCAGACAACAGGGGAAACAACGAAGCTGAACCATCAACCTGAACGAGACGAAGGTTACCGTCGAGTATTTCTGGCCCCCTCCGCGGTTTTGTCGGCGGGTACTGGTTTCATCTGGCTATCACGGCGGAGATGGGGATCCGCCTGTTCGAGAGGGGATGCCTGTGGGGGCCGGGAGCGCGAGCGCCGTGTGGGCGGCGGATGAGCTGCTGCC
>NZ_VJWX01000408.1 GCF_007713715.1 Amycolatopsis rhizosphaerae | reverse complement strand
GGTGGGTCCAGGCCGTCACGGCGACCACTTCGCGGCCCGTCGGTCCGGCCTCGGCCATGGCCCAGCGCAGCGCCGCGACGCTGGTCTCCGAGCCGTCCACACCGACGACGATCGGCCCCCTCGGCCCCGTCGAACCCTCAGCGGCCATCGCGCGTCCCTTCCTGCCGGGCTGGCTGGCTGCTTCCAGCTTCAGCCGGTCGGCGCCGGGGGTGAAGGGCCCTTGGTCACCGGTTTCCGCGCGCCGATCGCCTGCCGCAGCGCGGCGAGCCGCGCACGGTCGCGCTCGTCGGCGGCGGCGAGTTCCTCAGCACTGAGCACGGTGGCGTCCGGGCCGGGGAAGAGCAGCGAGACGCGGTCGTCGGCCACCCAGCGCACCAGGTACGGCGGGGACCCGTCCGGCGACCGCACCTCCAGGATCCGGCCGCGCTGCCAGGGCAGGTCGACGGTGCGCCCCCGGATGAGGATCCAGTCCCCGGGCTCGGCACGCATCGCCGCCGTCCTAACGCGCCATGCGGGGCAGCACCGGCTCGGCCCGGTCGGCCGCCGCGCCGCTTTCCCTGCCGACGAAGGAGTTCAGTGCCGTGAAGCTGTCCATCAGCTGGGCCGGGAAGATGATCGTGGAGTTGCGCTCGATCGCGATCTCCGACAGCACCTGCAGATTGCGCAGCTGCAGGGCGATCGGATGCCGGGCCATCACGTCGGCGGCCTCGGCGAGCTTGTCCGCCGAGAGCGCCTCCCCCTCCGCGGCGATGATCTTGCCGCGCTTCTCGCGCTCCGCCTCGGCTTCGCGGGCCATCGCGCGCTGCATCGACTGCGGCAGCTCGATGTCCTTGAGCTCGACCATCTCCACCAGCACACCCCAGGTTTCGCTGGTCCGGTCGAGGATGGTCTTGATCGCCTCGTTGAGCGTCTCGGTCTCCGACAGCACCCGGTCCAATGTGGACCGGCCGACCACGTTGCGCACGGTGGTCTGCGCGATCTGGTTGATCGCCGACTCCACGTTCTCGATCGCCACGATCGAGCGCACCGGGTCGACCCGCCGGAAGTAGGCGACCGCGGCCACCCCGATGGACACGTTGTCCCTGGTGATGATCTGCTGGGACGGGATCGGCATGGTCACCGTGCGCAGGCTGACCTTCCGCATCCGGTCCACGATCGGGATCATGAACCGCAACCCGGGTTCCCGGACCACGCGGATCCGCCCCAGCCGGAACACCACCCCCCGTTCGTACTGGCGCACGATCGCCACTCCGAGACTGCTCACGATCCCACCTCCGGCCTCCAGCGTGCGCCCGCCCGCTCTGGGGGAGCAGGGTCTTTCCGCCCCCGCCGGACCGCCGAAAGTCCTTCCGCCCCGGTACTCGTCTAGCGGCCGATCCTGTCCAGCTCGGCGAGTTCCTCGCCGGAGAGCGGGAGTCCCGCGCCCGCGACGTTCTCCCGCAGGTGCGCCACCGACGAGGTGCCGGGGATGAGCAGGATGTTCGGCGACCGCCGCAGCAGCCAGGCCAGTGCGACGGACATCGGCGTCGCCTCCAGCCGGGCGGCCACGGCCGACAGCACCGACGACTGCAGCGGGCTGAAGCCGCCGAGCGGGAAGAAGGGCACGTAGGCGATGCCCTCTTCGGCGAGCCTGTCGATCAGCTCGTCGTCGTTGCGGTGCGCGAGGTTGTACAGGTTCTGCACGCAGACGATCGGCGCGATCGCCTGCGCCTCGGCGACCTGCTCCGCCGTCGCGTTGCTCACGCCGAGGTGCCGGATCAGGCCCTGCTGCTGGAGTTCGACGAGCGTCTCGAACGCCTCGGCGACCGGCTCGGGCTGGGGTCCCTCGGCGTTGCCGAGCCGGAGGTTGACCAGGTCGAGCATCTCGAGATCGAGGGTTTCGAGGTTCTCGTGGACGGCCCGGCGCAGGTCCTCCGGCTTCCGGGCCGGGGGCCAGCCGCCCTGCCGGTCCCGGATCGCGCCGACCTTGGTCACGATGTGCAGCGACTCGGGGTAGGGGTGCAGCGCTTGGCGGATCAGCCGGTTGGTGACGCGCGGCCCGTAGGCGTCGGCGGTGTCGATATGGGTGATGCCGAGGTCGACGGCCTCGCGGAGGACGGCGAGTGCGCCGTCGTGGTCGGCAGGCGGACCCATGACCCCGGGACCGGCGAGCTGCATGGCGCCGTAGCCGAACCGGGTGACCCTCAGGTCGCCCAGGGTCCAGGTGCCGCCGGGAAGTGAAGTGGGAAGCGTGCCCATGCCTTGCCTTTCCTGATGCGCCGGGTACTGGTGCCCAGCGGTTCGTTGCATCAGTATTGGTGGGTAGCTTCCTGACGGGAAGTAGGCACTTCGAAGTGCGTAACACCCCCACGGGTTGGAGGAGCGAGGGAATGGCAACCATGACGGCGGCCCAGAAGAGGGCGCAGACCAAGGCGGAATACGACGCCTTCCTGGCGGCGTGTCCCAGCCGCAAACTGCTCGACCGGATCTCTGACAAATGGGTCACGCTGATCCTGGCCGCGCTGGGCAGCGACGGCTCGCACCAGCCGGGCACCCACTGCGCCGGTGAGCCCCGGTCGATGCGCTATTCGGAGCTGGCCCGCCTGCTGGCCGGGGTCAGCCAGAAGATGCTCACCCAGACGCTGCGCTCCTTGGAGCGCGACGGTCTCGTCACCCGCACCGTGGCCCCGACCGTGCCCGTCACGGTCTCCTACGAGCTGACCGACCTCGGTCTCTCGCTGCACCACATGGTGCGGGGCCTCAAGACCTGGGCCGAAACGCACATGGACGAGGTGCTCGCCCACCGCGAGACCTACGACGCCCGCACCGACTGACCCGCCTCCGCCCTGGGGCGAGCCGTGAAGGGTCCCTTCACAGTCGAATCGACTGTGAAGGGACCCTTCACGGCCATGGCCAAGGCCTGTGCGGGGCGGGTCAGGCGGAGCGGACGAGGAGCACGGGACACTCGGCGTGTTCCAGGAGCGCGTGGCTGGTGGAGCCGAGCAGCAGACCGCGGAACCCGCCACGGCCACGGCTGCCGACCACCATCAGCTGCGCCTTCGTGCTCCATTCGAGCAGTTCGTGCCGCGGCCGGTCCTGCGCGACCACCCGCCGCACGCCGACCTCCGGGTACTTCTCCTCCCAGCCTGCCAGCGCCTCGGCCAGCACCCGCGTCTCCGACTCGCGCAACGGCTCGAAGCTGAACTCGGCACGCGCCGCGGAGAAGACCTGCCGGGTGTCGGCGTCACTCCAGGTGTGCACCGCCACCAGCGGCGCCTTGCGCAGCGAAGCCTCCTCGAAGGCCAGCTCGATCGCGGCCTCGGCCTCCGGGCTTCCGTCCACGCCGACCACGACCGGATCGTCCACCGCGGCCGCGCCCCGCTCCTTTCCGCGGACCACCACCAGCGGACACCGCGAGCGCGCCGAAACCGATGCCGCCGTCGAGCCGAGCAGCAGGTCGCCGAACTCGCCCCGGCCCGCGCAGCCCAGCACGAGCAGCTTCGCCCGCTCGGACCAGCCGAGCAGGAACGGGATCGGAGCATCCACAGTGGACTCGGTGTCGATCTCCAGCTCCGGGTGCACCCGCCCGGCCAGCTCCGCCGCCTCGCGCAGCAGCGACCGGGACTCCGCCTGCCGGATGTCCAGCCAGTCCTTGGGCGGCATCGTCTCGCCGTAGAAGGCGTCCGGGATACCGAAGGCGTGCACCAGGGTCAGCGGCGCCCGGCGGCGCGCCGCCTCGTCGGCCCCCCACAACACGGCCCGGCGTGACCCCGGCGAACCGTCGATGCCCACCACGATCGGCGCGCTCATGCTTGCTCCTCCTGTCGTTCGATTTCCCCCGCGTAGGAACGGGCGCGGACGATGCCCGGCACACCTTCGGCGAGGATCACCGCGACCTCGCGATCCTTCGGGCTGTCGTACCGGTCAATGATCGTCGCCTCGCCGTCGCGGACGTCCACCACCCACCGCTCCGGGCCGCCGAAGACCGCCAGCCGCTGCTCCACGTCCCGCGCGAGCACCTGGTCGGGCCGGGCGAGCACCCGCAGGAAGTCGTGCCGCGTGACGATCCCGGCCAGCCGGCCGCGGTCGGTCACCGGCACGCTGCGCATGTGCCGCTCGACCATCATGCGCGCCAGTTGCCGCGCCCCGGCGTTCACGTCCACCGCGGCCGCCGGGGAGGTCATCACCTCGCCCACCGTGCGGGCCGGTTTCCTCGGTTCCTGCGGGAAGCGGTCGGCGACGAAGTCCTCCTCGCTGACGATCCCCACGAGGGCGCCGTCGTCGTCGACCACGGGCAGTGCGGTGTAGCCGTGCTGCGACAGCAGGAGTTCCGCGGTCTTCACCGGTGTCCCCGGCTTCGCCGTGATCACCGGGTGGCTCATGATGTCTCGCGCCCTCATCCGTTTCTCCTCACGAGTAGCTGCGGTGGTCCAGACGGGCCCACTCGCGTTCCCAGCGGGCGTACCGTCCCCGGTCCAGCAGGCGGCGCAGCGCGCCGAACACCATGGCGAGCCCGGCCGCGAACGCGGTCCAGGTGAGCACGCCGGTGGCGATCCCCGTCATGACGGCGGCTTCCGGCGGCGCCGGCGGGGCGGTGGGCGTGCCCCGGGTGTCCAGCCAGATCGGCACGATGGTCCCGGCCGGCGTTCCGCGCGGGGCCGTCACCATCCCGCTCCGTCCGCCACCCGCCACCCGCCAGGAGGCCGGGACCGCGACCGTGGTGGACACCGGCACCCCGTGCGGGCCGACCGTTTCGGCCGGTGCGTCGGAGAGCAGGACGGCGGTGGCGGGCTGCCGGGTGGCCGACTCGGCCTCGGCGGTCAGCTTCTGCCTGCCGTAGCTGTCCGACCCCAGCGAGGCCGCCACCGGCACCGCCAGCAACGCGAGCGCCACCACGACCAGCAGCAGCCCGCTTTCCACCCGGTCCGCCGTCCGGACCAGCGGATTCCCGCCCACGTGCGGCAGCCGCCACCATCGGATCCCGCTCATCACCACCGGCCTCCTGCCCTGAACTCGGTTCCGTCACCGAGCATCACGATCCGGCGGCGGCGGGCGAAGGGCCCTTGGTCACCGGCGGGCGAGGCCGAGGACCCCGGCTGCGGCCGGGGCCCGCAGCGGGTTCCGCTTCCGGTGGGGTGCGCTGTGGACACTCGCACACCCGGGCGAGGCCCTTCGGCCCTGTCCGGCACCGCGCGACGCGGAACATGCTCGCCTCATGCGAGTACGGGACATCATGAGCACACCGGTCATCGGCGTCACGGCCGAGGCGACCCTCGAAGAGGCCGCCAAGCTGATGATGGACCGCGGATTCACCACGCTGCCGGTGTTCGCCGCGGCGGGCAGGCTGGTGGGGCTGGTGACCGAGGCCGATCTGCTCCGGGCCCGCTTCATGCTGGCGGCCCCCACCCCCGAGGACGGCGCGATCGCCGGGCTGCGGGCCCGCGTGGTCCGCCAGATCATGCGTTCCCCCGCACCGGCCGTGGCCGCGGGGATGGACCTGGGCGAGGTGACCACGGCGATGGTGGAATCGCACCAGCGCTGCCTGCCCGTCGTCGAGGACGGCACCGTGGTGGGCATGGTGAGCTGGCGCGACCTGCTCGCCCGCTTCGCCGACGGCTGGTGCACCCCCGCCACCGGCACCCCCTGAGCGACCGCGCCGGAGTGCCGCCGGAGTGTTCGAGCGGGGCCGGGGAGTCAGGCGCGGTGTGCGGCCTCGAGAAGCAGGCGCCGTTCGGCGGAGGCGATGACGGAGCGGGCCGCGGCCACGGCATCCGGGTTCACCGAGATCGACGTGATGCCGAGCCGCACCAGGTGGTCGGCGAACTCCGGGCGGTTGGAGGGCGCCTGCCCGCACAGCGACGAGGTGATGCCGAGCGCGCGGGCCTTGGACACGATGGTGCCGATGGCGTCCAGCACCGCCGGGTCGGACTCGTCGAACAGTTCGGCGCACTCCCGCGAATCCCGGTCCACGCCGAGCATCAGCTGGGTCAGGTCGTTGCTGCCGATCGACACGCCGTCGACGCCCAGCCCGACGTAGGACGGCAGCCAGTACAGCACCGAGGGCACCTCGGCCATGACCCACCGGTGCAGCCCGCGCTGGCGGCCGAGCGGGCTGGCGTCGACCAGCCGCAGGCACTCTTCCAGTTCCCACCGGGTGCGCACGAACGGGATCATCAGGTGCAGGTTGGGCGTCTGCTCCCGCACCCGCGCCAGCACCTCCAGTTCCAGTGCGAACAGATCCGGCTGGCGGACGTAGCGGTAGCACCCGCGGTAGCCGATCATCGGGTTGTCCTCCTGCGGCTCGTAGGCCGCCCCGCCCACCAGCCCCCGGAACTCGTTGCTGCGCAGGTCGGTGGTGCGGTAGACCACGGGGCGCGGCGCGAACGGTTTGGT
>NZ_VJWX01000407.1 GCF_007713715.1 Amycolatopsis rhizosphaerae | reverse complement strand
ACACCACACTGACGCTGGAGTCCGTGCCGATCAGTATGGCCGGGGTCGCCGGGGGTGCGCTGCAGACCGGGCAGCGGATCGGCACCGCGATCGGCACCGCCGTGCTGGCGGGAGTGCTGCGCGCGATCGTCGACTCCTCGCACGGTGACTACCCGTCGGGACTGGCGGTGGCGATGCTCTGCGCGGAGGGTTTCATCCTGATCGCGCTCGTGCTGGGCATCTGGGAGCTGTTCGTGCGGCGAACACGCGGCTCAGCCAATCGGCCACCTAGCGTAATAGTTGCTGCTCCATCTGAGTGATGGTCACGGTCGGGTGCTAGCCCAACCGGCCGCTACCCGGTAAACCTTGTTTCGCCTTCACCAGGAGGAATTCGCTACACATCGTGGCGGTCCGGCTGGCGGTCCGGGGATGGGACCACCAGCGGATGAAGCGGCCCCCTGCGCCCGATCCGTCCGGTTCGACGGGGCCCGCTCATTTCCCAGGCGACCGTCGGCGTCCGCGGGGGACCGTGCGGCGGCGCGGCGAAGGCAGCCGCCTGGGTGGGCCCGGACGAGGGGGAGCCGGGTTCACTCGGGTGTTCTCGCCGGAAAACAGCAGGTCGCACCCCTGGTGGGAAATTGTTTCCGCTTCGTATTCTTTGTTAATCCATTTCATCCGCGACCGATTTCCTTGATCGTTTTTCCGTCGTTTAGGCTGCTGCTCCCAGGATTGGGAGTGATCATGACGAGTGTGACCGATCTTGCCGAAGGCAAAAGGAAAAACCCGGACGACGGCGACGTTTCCGTCACGTCGGACACGATCGAAATCGTTCCGCCGGCCCCCGTGTTCGTCGACCCCTCCGGTCGTCGCCGCCGCCTGTTCCGTCGCGTGGCGATGATCGGCATCGCGCTGGTCGCCGGCTATGTGGTGGTCCTCGTCGCGGCCCTGCTCGGCGCCCCGGTGCCTTCGTCGGTCCTGCTGCCCATCCCGGGCGTACAAACCCCGGCGCCCACCACCACGGAGCCCGAAACGACCACATCCTCGGCGCCCTCGGGCGCCGACCAGCAGCCGGCCACGGCCGCCGATCCCGCGCACCCCGCCGGCGCCGCCGGAACCGCGACCGGCAGCACCGCCGTGCCCACCGCCGCCGCCGGTCAGCCCGTCGCCGCCGTCACCGCACCCGGGACCACTGCCGCGGCCAGCAGCACGACGGCCACCCGGAACACCCACGCGCCGTCCGAGCCGCCCGGCAAGGCGAGCACCACCAGCACCGGGCGCCACCCGTGACGCGGCACTCCCAGCCCGGCCCGCTCCGGGCGCACTGGCTGCTGCTGGGCACGACCATGTTCTTCGCGGCCCTGCTGCTCGGCCTCAACGCGCTCCTGCTCGGGGAGTTCCACACCGACGAGACCGCCTCAGCCGGGCCCTCCGGCACGGTGCCCGCCGCCGTTTCCTCCGGCGGCGCGGTGATCGACGCGCGCGGCGGCACGCCGGTCGCGCTGCGGCCGCCCGCGAAGACGATCTCCCTCACCTTCGACGACGGACCCGACCCCGAATGGACCCCGGCCGTACTGGCGGTGCTCGCCCGCTACCAGGTGCACGCGACGTTCTTCGAGACCGGCGCGCAGGTGGCCCAGCATCCCGACCTGGTGCGCCAGGTACTCGCGGCGGGTCACGAGATCGGCAACCACACCACCAGCCACGCCGACCTCGGCCAGGTCGGCACGCTGCGGCAGAACCTCGAACTCAAGGCCACCGACCTCGCCTTCGCCGATGCGGTGGGGCTCGTACCGTCCCTGGTCCGCCCGCCGTATTCGGCCACGCCCGAATCCCTCGACGACCGCTCGTGGGCCGCCGTTCAGCACGCCGCCGCGGGCGGCAAGCTGATCGTCCTCTCCGACCTGGACTCCGAAGACTGGCGCCGCCCCGGCGTGGACGGCATCGTCGCCAACGCCACTCCGCGCGACGATCGCGGTGCGGTCGTGCTGATGCACGACGCGGGCGGTGACCGCTCCCAGACCGTCGCCGCGCTGGACCGGCTGATCCCCCGGCTGCAGGCTCAGGGCTGGCGGTTCGACACGGTCGGCCACACGCTGGCGCTCAACGGTGCGGAAGCCCCCGCCGACCTGCGCTCCCGGGTGGCGGGCTGGTTGTTCACCTTCGCCGCCCACCTCGCCGTGTTCGCCGCGAAGGCACTCGGCGTGCTGATGGTCGCCTCCGCGGTGCTCGCGGTCGGCCGCACGATCCTGGTGCTGGTCACCACCGCGATGCACGTGCGGCGCCCGCCCCGTCGCCGCCGTCCCAGCCGCGACCCGGTGACCGTGATCGTGCCCGCCTACAACGAGGAAGCGGGCATCGCGAGCACGATCGAGTCCGTGCTGGCGTCGCGGCATCCCGTCGAGGTGCTCGTCATCGACGACGGATCCACCGACCGCACCGCCGAGATCGCCGAACAGTACGTTTCGTCACGGGTACGGCTGATCCGGCAGGTCAACGCGGGCAAGTCCGCCGCGCTCAACACCGGCCTCCACGCCGCCCGCACCGAACTGGTGGTCATGGTGGACGGCGACACGGTGCTCGAACCGCAGGCCGTGGGCGCCATCGTCGGCCCCTTCGCCGACCCCGGGGTGGGCGCGGTGTCCGGCAACGCCAAGGTCGCCAACCGGGACGGCATTCTCGGGAAGTGGCAGCACATCGAGTACGTCATCGGGTTCAACCTGGACCGCCGGATGTACGACGTGCTCGAATGCATGCCCACCGTGCCCGGGGCGATCGGCGCCTTCCGCCGGTCCGCTGTGCTGCGCTGCGGCGGTGTTCCACTGGACACCCTCGCCGAGGACACCGACCTGACCATGGCGATGGAACGCGACGGCTGGCGGGTGGTGTACGAGCCGCGGGCCGTGGCGTGGACGGAGGCGCCATCGACACTGGGGCAGCTGTGGAAACAGCGGTACCGCTGGTGCTACGGCACGTTGCAGGCGGTGTGGAAGCACCGCCGCGCGATGCTGGAACGGGGCCAGGGCGGGCGGCTGGGCCGCCGCGGCCTGCCGTATCTGCTGCTGTTCCAGGTGCTGCTGCCGGTGCTCGCCCCCTTCGTCGACGTGGCCGCGGTGTTCGGCGCGTTCACCGAGCAGTGGACGGTCATGCTGGGCTACTGGCTGGTGTTCCTGCTGATGCAGGCCATCCCCGGGGTGATCGCCTTCCGGCTCGACGGGGAATCGGTGCGGCCGCTGTGGCTGCTGGCCCTTCAGCAGTTCGTCTACCGGCAGCTGATGTACCTGGTGGTGGTGCAGTCGGTGGTCACGGCGGTGGCCGGGGCGCGGCTGCCGTGGCAGAAACTGCACCGGCGCGGCATCGGGACCGTCACCGGCGGTCCGGGCGGTCCGGGCGGTCCAGGTGCGCCGTCAGAGCAGGGCCGGGAGGAGCTTTCCGAGCGGACCGTGGAGCACCGCTTCGGCGACGCCGTCGTAGGGGGTTTCCGAGGCGTTGCACATGATGATCCGCGCTCCCGCCGAGGCGGCGATCCCCACCAGCCCGGCCGCCGGTTGTACCGTCAGTGAGCTGCCGGCCGCGAGCAGGACGTCACAGGTCAGGGCGGCGACCCTGGCGCGGTAGAGCACCTGGTCGTCCAGCGGCTGGCCGAAGGAGATGGTCGCGGACTTGAGGATGCCCCCGCAGCGCAGGCACGGTGGATCGCTTTCCCCGTTGCGGACCCGGTCCAGCGTTTCCTGCATGGGGCGCCGGTCACCGCAGGTCAGGCACACGCTCTCGTTGAGCGTGCCGTGCAGTTCGATCACCCGGTCCGGGGCCGAGCCCGCCTTCTGGTGCAGTCCGTCGATGTTCTGCGTGACGATCGCGCCCAGCCGCCCGGCTCGTTCGAGCGCGACCAGCGCGAGGTGGGCGGGATTCGGCTGGGCAAGCCAGGCGGGATGGTCGAGGCGGCCGAGCCAGGACTGCTCGCGCACCAGCTTGTCCGTGATGTAGTGGCGGATGTCGGAGAGCTTCTCCGCGGCCGGGTTCTTCGTCCACACCCCGTTGGGCCCGCGGAAATCGGGGATGCCGGAGTCGGTGGAGATGCCCGCTCCGGTCAGCGCCACCATCCGCTCGGCGCCATGGACCAGCTGCCGTGCGCGCTGCAGGACGTCCATACCTCCATCATGCGCGCGGCGGTGCCGTGATGGTGCCGTGAAGGGTCCCTTCACAGTCGATTCGACTGTGAAGGGACCCTTCACGGCTTGCCCTGGACCCGGTCCGGGTGTCAGTGCAGGGCGCTGCCCTTCTGCCACTGGTCCCAGCTCAGCGACCAGTCGCCGTAGAGGTCCCACACCGGCAGCGCAGGGCCACCGGAGTTGGTCACCTCGACCACGTCACCGAGCCCCAGGTTGTTGAAGAACCACTGCGCGTTGGCGTCGTTGAGGTTGATGCAGCCGTGCGAGACGTTGCTGTTGCCCTGCGCGCCGACGCTGTTCGGGTTCTCGTGCACGAACTCGCCGTCGTTGGAGATCCGTTCCGACCACTTCTCCTCCGAGCGGTACGCGCCAGGCTGCCCCGGGCAGAGGCCGTAGGTGCACGAATCCATGATGTAGCTCTCGGCCTTGAACGAGATGACGTGCGGCCCCATGTGGGTCGGAGTGGCATCCTTGCCCAGTGAAATGAGCATCGACTTCACCATCTGGCCGTTGTGGAAAATCTGCATCTGATCGGTGTTGCCGTCGGCCTTGGCGATCCAGGAATCGTGCACGTGATAGGTCTCGGTGCGGTCCTCGGCGCCGTAGACGCCGTTTCCGAAATCGACGCCGTAAATCTTCGCGGACACCGTGAGCGTGGTTCCGGCCTGCCAGTACACCTTCGGCCGGTAATGCACGTTCTTGTCGTCGATCCAGTACCAGCCGCCGTCCTGCGGCGGGTTCGACGTGACCGACAACTGCTTTTCCACGTCGGCCTTGTTCTTGACCGGGTAGCTGAACTGGAACACGATCGGCTGCCCGACGCCCACCCCGGTCTGCGCCACGCTGGAGGGCGCCGGGATCAAATTGGGGTTGGCCTGTTTGGCCGGGCTGAGCGTGGTGATCTTGCCCTGCTGTTCGACGGTCTTGCCCGAGCCGTCCGCGGCGTGCGCGTCGACGGTGTAGGTCGCGCCGTAACCCAGGACGTCCTTGGAGGTCCAGGTGGTCTTGTCCGCCGAGAGCGTGCCCTGCACCTTGGTGCCCTTGGCGGCGTTGGTCACGGTCACGTCGGTGAGCGTGCCGTTGGCGGCCTTGACCACGATCGGCGTGACGGGGCTGATGTTGCTCGCGTCGGCGGCCGGGGTGATCGACACGCTCACCGGGCCTGCCGCGGCCGACGGGCTCCCGCCGGCGTTCGTGCCGTTGGCGGAGTTGCCGCCGGAATCGCCCGAACTGCAGGCGGAGAGCACGAGTGCGGTCGCCAGCAAGCCGGCGACGGCGCCGGAACGCGCTCTACCGGAAGAAAGTAAGGACTTCTTGAACAACATGTCGTCTCTTCGGGGTTCTGGAAGGAGGAGGCCTGAGGGTCAAAGCTACCGCTCTCAGACAGACGTCCCCTGACCCGGTTTGTTGCACGACAGTGTTCCGCGTCACTTGGTCCGGGTTCGTTCAGGAAATCTTTACGCCGGGCGCACCGTAGAGTCCCGGGCCGTCCACGACGAGCGTCTCCAGATGGCGCCGCGCCGCCTCGTGGGCGCCGTTCGCCAGTTCGTCGGTGTGCCGGAAATCCAGCGGGCTCATCGGCAGTGCCGCGGGGCCGGGCAGGTAGACCACCGGCACCTCCGCGGCGGCGATCGGGGCCTCCAGTATCGCCTGGTTCCGCATGCTGATCATCACCGTGTACATCAGGACTTCGGCGAAGGTGCGCGGGGGAGCCGGATTCTGCCCGGGGAACGCGCAGTCGAGCACGACCAGGGACCGGGCGCCCATGGCGAGTGCCTGCCGCATCGGCACGTTGGCGACGAGCCCGCCGTCGTAGTGCAGATCGCCGTTGCGGGCCACGGCCGGGTAGATGCCCGGGATGGCGGCACTGGCGAGCAGCGTGGGCAGCAGCGGGCCGGAGCGGGTGAGCCGGGGTTCGGCGGTGCCGAGGTCCGTGGTGACCACGCCAAGGGGCAGGGCCAGGTCTTCGAAGGTGGTGGTGGCGCCGAGGTGGGCGGCGATGACCGTGGCGAGGCCCGTGTTGGGGAACAGATGCGTCTTGCCGCGCTGCAGTGTGCGGATCTGGCTGAGCAGTCCGCCGGGGAACACGGTCTGCCGGGTCAGTTGCGCCCAGGTGGCCCGCAGGGTTTCGGGCGCGCCTTCGGGGTCGCGTGCCAGCAGTGCGCCGTTGAGCGAGCCGACGGAGGTGCCTGCCACCAGGTCCGGCCGGATACCGGCCTCGCGGAGCGCGCGCAGCATGCC
>NZ_VJWX01000406.1 GCF_007713715.1 Amycolatopsis rhizosphaerae | reverse complement strand
GACCATGATCCGGCGACGGGGGACGCGTGGCGGGCGGGCGCCGCACCGGCGGTGGCGGCGGCTCCTCGGCCCGGGCGTGGCGCGGCCCCGCCGGACGCGGCGGCACCGGCGGCGGCACCTGGGCACGACGGCGGCCGCCACCACCGCGCGGGGGAAGCGGCGGGGGAAGCTCACGACTCACGAACGGCCCTCCCGAGCCAGGTAGGCGGAGCGGCCGTCCAGCCAGCCCTGCAGGATCTCCACCGCGGCGGCCTGATCGACCACCGCACGCTGCTTGCGTCCCTTGACGCCTCGCTGAGAGAGCATGCGGGCAGCGCTGACCGTGGTCAAGCGTTCATCCGTCAGCCGCACCGGAACCGGCGCGATCCGTCCGGCGAGCCGGTCGGCGTAGTCGACCGCGATCTCCGCGGCCGTCCCGTGGCGGCCCGCGAGCGTCCTGGGCAACCCGACGATCACCTCCACCACCTCGTGCTCGGCGACGAGCCCGGCAAGCGAATCCAAGTCACTGTCGCTGCGCGCATCACGCGACAGGGTAACCAGTGGGGTCGCGAGCATCGGGGCGGGATCACTGAGCGCGACACCGACGCGGACGGAACCCACGTCGACGGCAAGACGGCGACCGGCTCCGGGATCGTGCTCCCCGGGCCGGTCGGCCTCACGCTGGGTCACCCTCGCGCGAGGGCGTCGCGGAGCGCGCCGATGGCCTGATCGACACCCGCGGGGTTGGTGCCGCCGCCCTGGGCCATGTCCGGCTTGCCGCCGCCCCGGCCGCCCACGGCCGGGCCGAAGGCCGGCACCAGCTTGCCCGCCGCGAAGCCCTTGTCCCGTGCGGCGGCGGTGGTGGCCACCACGAAGGCGACCTTCTCGCCCTGGGGCGCGAACAGCGCCACCACACCGGGACGCACGCCCAGGCGGTTGCGCACCTCCATGGCGAGCGCACGCAGGCCGTTGGCGTCGACCTCGCCGTCCACCCGCTCCGCGACCAGTGCGACACCGTCCACGTCCTGGGCCTTGTCCGCCAGCGAACCGGCCGAGCCCAGCACCTGCTGCGTGCGCAGCTGCTCGATCTCCTTCTCCGCGTTGCGCAACCGCGCGAGCACGTCGTCGACGCGGCCGGGCAGCTCGGCGGTGGGCACCTTGAGCGTGCTCGCCAGCTGCGAGACCAGCAGTTGCTCCTTGCGGACGTGCTTGAGCGCGTCCTGACCGACCAGCGCCTCGACCCGGTGCACCCCGGAACCGATCGAGGAGTCGCCGACCAGCTTCACCAGGCCGAGCTCGCCGATCCGGCCGACGTGGGTGCCACCGCAGAGCTCGCGGGAGTAGTCGCCCATGTCGACCACCCGGACGTCGTTGCCGTACTTCTCGCCGAACAGCGCGACCGCGCCGAGTTCGAGCGCCTTGTCCTTGGTGGTGACGTAGGTTTCCACCTCGACGTTGGTCAGCAGGTAGTCGTTGACCTCCTCCTCGACCTCGGTGAGCAGGTCGGCGGAGACCGGGCCGGGAGTGGTGAAGTCGAACCGCATGCGGCCCGGCGAGTTGAGCGAACCGGCCTGCGCGGCACGGCGGCCGTAGGCGCCGCGCACCGCGGCGTGCACCAAGTGGGTCGCCGAGTGCGAGCGGGCGATGGCGGCACGGCGGTACGCGTCGACCGATCCCGTCACCGCCGTGTCGACCCCGATCTCGCCTGAAGTCACCTCGACGCGGTGCACCCACAGGCCCGGCACGATCTTCTGGACGTCGTAGACCTTCGCCTCGCCGCCCGAGGCGATCAGCACACCGGTGTCGGCGACCTGGCCACCGCTTTCGGCGTAGAAGGGAGTGCGGTCGAGGATCAGCTCGGCCTTGTCGCCCACCTTGACGCTGCCGACCGCGGCACCGTCCTTGAGCAGCGCGAGGACCTTGGCGTCGGCCTGCAGATCCGTGTAGCCGAGGAAGCCGGTCTCGCCGTGCCGCTCCAGCAGCTGCCGGTAGACCGACAGGTCACCGTGGCCCTTCTTGCGGGCGGCCGCGTCGGCCTTGGCGCGCTGGCGCTGCTCCTCCATGAGGGTGCGGAAGCCCCCCTCGTCCACCGACAGGCCCTGCTCCTCGGCCATCTCCAGGGTCAGGTCGATCGGGAAGCCGTAGGTGTCGTGCAACTGGAACGCCTTGTCTCCGGCCAGAATCGTGCCGCCGGACTTCTTCGTCTCCTCCGCGGCCAGGTCGAAGATCTTCGAACCGCTGGTCAGGGTGGCGAGGAACGCCTCCTCCTCGACCCGCATGACCTCACTGATCCGGTCGAAGTCGCGGGCGATCTCCGGGTACGAAGGGGCCATCGCGTCGCGGACCACCTTCGCGAACTCCGGCAGCACCGGCTCGTGCACGCCGAGCAGGCGCACCGAGCGGACGATGCGGCGCAGCAGGCGGCGCAGCACGTACCCGCGCGCCTCGTTGCCCGGGGTCACGCCGTCGCCGATCAGCATCACGCCGGAGCGGGCGTGGTCGGCGATGACCCGGAAGCGGACGTCGTCGGCATGGTCGGCCCCGTAGCGGCGGCCGGAGAACTCCTCGGCCTTGCCGATGACCGGCCGCACCAGGTCGGTCTCGTAGACGTTCTCCACGCCCTGCAGCAGGTACGCGACGCGCTCGACACCCATGCCGGTGTCGATGTTCTTCGCGGGCAGCTCGCCCACGATGGGGAAGTCCCGCTTGCCGTGGCCCTCACCACGGATGTTCTGCATGAAGACCAGGTTCCAGATCTCCAGGTACCGGTCCTCGTCGACCACGGGGCCGCCGTCGCGGCCGAATTTGGCGCCGCGGTCGTAGTAGATCTCCGAGCTCGGCCCGCACGGCCCGGGCACGCCCATCGACCAGAAGTTGTCCTCCATGCCGCGCGCCTGGATGCGCTCCGACGGGATGCCCGCGACCTTGCGCCACAGTCCCGCGGCCTCGGAGTCGTCCTCGTAGACGGTCACCCAGATGCGGTCCGGGTCGAAGCCGAACCCACCGTCGGCCTGGGACTTGGTGATCAGCTCCCAGGCGTGCTCGATGGCGCCTTCCTTGAAGTAGTCGCCGAAGGAGAAGTTCCCGGCCATCTGGAAGAACGTGTTGTGCCGGGTGGTCTTGCCGACCTCGTCGATGTCACCGGTGCGCACGCACTTCTGGATGCTGGTGGCCCGCGGGTACGGGGGCGGGACCTCGCCGAGGAAGTACGGCTTGAACTGCACCATGCCCGCGTTGACGAACAGCAGCGTCGGGTCGTCGAGGATCAGCGACGCGCTGGGGACGGGGGTGTGGCCGCGGCTTTCGAAGTGGTCGAGGAAGCGCTTGTTGATTTCGTGTGTTTCCACTGGATCTTTCCTTGGGGGAGGGCGGCAGGCGCGCGAGCGCCGCGCCTTGGGTTCGGAGTGCGGCGACGGCGGAGAGCGCGACGCGCCCGCGTCAGCTCTCCGCCCGGCGCGCTCGCGCCGGACGGGTCCGGGCGCTGTGCCTGCCCTCGGCCCGCTTCGCGGGCACTCCGGACCGCTGTTCCACCATCTCGCGTAACTCCTGCTCGCGCTCGCTCATCCCGGCGCGGATGTCCGCCCCGAACGAGCCGATGGCGCCCGCCAGCTCCTGCAAGGCGTCGCCGAGGTTCGAGGCCAACCCGGCGGGTGTGGCCTGGCGAGCGGTTCTGCTCGCCTTGCGGGTCGCCGCGACTCCGGCCGCGACACCCACCCCCAGCCAGAATAGCCGCTTCATGACTTGGCGCCCCTCCGGCCGCGACGCGAGTGCCTGCCGTCCGCGCCGGCCTTGGCCTTGCGGCGGGCGCGGATGGCCTTGCTCACCCCGTAGGAGAACGCCGCCGTCTTGACCAGCGGGCTGCCCAGTGTCGCGGTGAACACCGACGACAGCGCCGACACGTTGCCGGTGACCGCCTGGGCGTTCGCGGTGATCCCGTCCACCCGCTCGAGCTGGGCGTTGACGTGGGTGATCGTGTCGTTCGCCCCGATCAGCAACGGGTCGGCGTTCTCGTGCGCCTTGCGGATCGCGATCGTGGCCTCGTCCAGTGTCCGGCCCAGCTTGAGCAGCGGGATCGCGAGCAGCAGCACCAGCAGCACGAATGCACCCGCGGCGATCAGTGCGGCGATCTGCCCTGCCGACACGGTCCCTCCTCTTTGTCCAGCGGCTGAATGCCGGTCAGGCTACCGTGTGTCGCCGCGCGGGGCCGTTCCGGCCCGCCCGGTGGGCGATCTTGGCGCAGAACGGCCTCTCAGCGCGCGCCGTAGTAGAGGGCGGCCATGTCCTCCTCGGCGTATCCGGCCTCCACGGCGGCCTCCAGGTGGGCCAGCGCGGCGCGCGCACTGGCCAGGTCGACCTTGCCGTTCCCGGCCTCCAGCACCAGCCTGGCGTCCTTGGCGGCGTGCTTGACCGCGAAGCTCAGCGGGAACTTCCTGTCGATCATCGCGCCGCCCTTGAGATGGGCGTACGGCACGTCCAGGCTGCCGCCGCCGATCGCTTCGAGGAACAACTTCGGGTCCACGCCGAGCGCCTCGGCCAGCCCCACGCTCTCCGCGGTCGCGTTGGTCAGCGCCAGCACCCAGGCGTTCGCGACGAGCTTGAGCCTGCTGCCCGCCCCGGCGGGCCCGACCCACATCGTGCGGGAGCCCACGGCGTCGAACACCGGGGCACACCGGTGGCGCAGCTGCTCCGGGCCGGAGGCCAGCACGACCAGCTTTCCCTCTTCGGCCGGTTGTTTCGTGCCGAGCACCGGAGCGTCGACGAAGGACAGCCCGTCGCGCTCGGCGAGTTTCGCGAGCCGGGCCGTCCAGTCCAGGCCGACCGTGCTCATCTGCAGCCACACCGTGCCGCCCCGTGCCGCGCTGCCCGCCTTCTTCATGACCTGCTCGACGGTGGGGCCGTCGGCGAGCATGGTGAGCACGAAGGCGGCGCCCCGCACCGCCTCTTCCGGGGTGTCGCACACCTGCGCCCCCTGCCCGGCCAGCGGCTCGGCCTTGTCCCGGCTGCGGTTGAACGCCCGCACCCCGAACCCGGCGGCGAGCAGGTTCGCCGCCATCGGCCGCCCCATGATCCCGGTCCCGAGCACGGCCACCGTGTCCTTCGTCCTCGGCTCGTTCATCGGCTCGTTCATCGGCTCGTTCCTCGGCTCGTTCATCGCTGCTCCTCGCCCCTGGTCCGTTCCCGCACGGCAGGTACCCCGGGCGGGCCGCGGGCAATCCCGCTGTGCCGATCCGGGCGGTTCGCCCCCGGATGTTCGGTTTCCCGGCCGGTCCGCGTTCAGGTTGCGTTCGCTTTTCCCGGCGATCGTTCGCCCATGCCCCGACTTTCCCGACGACGCCTGCTGGGCGTCTCCGGTGCCGCGCTCGCCGGCTCCCTGCTCCCCCCGTCCCTGCACGCCGCGATGGCCCAGCCGATGCCCAAGGGCGGCCTGGACGCGGTCGAACACGTCATCGTCCTGATGCAGGAGAACCGCTCGTTCGACCACTACTTCGGCTCCCTGCGGGGCGCGCGCGGTTTCGGTGACGCGCATCCGCTGGACCTGCGCGGCGGCGGGCCGGTGTTCGCCCAGCCCAAGCCCGGCGGCGGCAGCGTGCTGCCGTTCTCCCTGCGCGAAGAGGCCCGGCGGGAGGGCCGCGGCCCCGGCGACATCCAGTACCTCGGCGCGCTCGACCACAGCTGGACCGGCACCGGCGCGGCCTGGGCCCGGGGCTGGAACGACGGGTGGATCGCGGCGAAGGGCGCGGCCACCATGACCTTCTACGACCGCACCGACATCCCGCTGCAGTACGAACTCGCCGACACCTTCACCCTGTGCGACGCCTACCACTGCTCGATCTTCGGGTCCACCAACCCGAACCGGAACTTCCTGTGGACCGGGACCGTCGGCCGCGAGCCGCTGACCGGCCTGCGCGCCGTCACCAACGCGGCCTACAGCTACGACCACCCCGGCTACGACTGGACGACCTATCCGGAACGCCTGGAGCAGGCCGGCGTTCCGTGGCAGATCTACCAGGAGTGGGACAACTTCACCGACAACGCCGTCGAGTACTTCAAGCCCTTCAAGAAGATCGGCAAGAAGATGCTGGCCTCGGTGGAGGGGGGTTTCCGCACCACCGAGGAGTTCTACGACAAGCTCTTCGGCCGCACCGCCGAAGAGCAGCAGAAGCTGCTCCGCCAGCTCGATGCCGGACGCGCGCTGCTCAGCCCCGCCGAACGGAGCCTGTTCGACCGCGCGATGTACCGCAGCGAGCCGGGCACGCTGGTGAGCAGGCTGCGGGCCGACATCGCCGGGCGCCGCCTGCCCGCGGTCAGCTGGCTGGTGCCCTCCGCCGCCGACTCCGAGCACCCCGGCTCGTCCACCCCGGTGGGCAGCGCGAGGCTCATCTACGACGTGCTGGACGCGATCGCCTCGGACCCGCACACCTGGTCGAAGACCGTGCTGCTGATCAACTTCGACGAGAACGACGGCTACTTCGACCACGTCCCGCC
>NZ_VJWX01000405.1 GCF_007713715.1 Amycolatopsis rhizosphaerae | reverse complement strand
GAAGTGGACCGGCGCCGCGCGGTACTGCGGGCGGAAGTACCGGCCGGGGGCGAGATCGAGCTGGTGGGGCCGGACGCGTTCGCGCAGCGGATGCCCGGCGTGTACGCGGCGATCGCGCCGTCACGGCCGGGGATGATGACCCGGCCGCCCCACTGGTGGCCGCTGGCCGAACTGCAGCAGCGCTGGGCCGACGACGCCCCCGTGGTCACGGTCGTCCACCATGGACCGTCCGGCCCGGACGGGTATGTGATCTACCAGGTGGACCGCAAGCACTGGAACCAGCCGTCCACTTTGGAGGTGGTGGAGCTGGTGACCGCGGGTGACGCGGCCTGCGGCGGCCTGTGGCGGTACCTGCTGGGGGTCGATCTGGTCGACACGATCAAGCTGCCGGGACGGCCCCTCGACGAGTTCGCGCCGCTGCTGTTCACCGACCCGCGCCGGTGCGCGCGGACCGAGGGCGGCGACGGGCTCTGGCTCCGCCTCGTTGACGTGCCCTCGGCGCTCGCGGCCCGCACCTACGAGGGCGAGCCGGTGGTGATCGAGGTCGCCGACCCGGTGCTGGAGGACAACTCCGGCCGCTACCGGATCTCGCCGGGCGGAGTGGAGCGCACCGACCGCCCCGCCGAGCTGCGACTGGACGTGGACGCACTGGCCATGCTCTACCTCGGCGCCTGGCGGGCCTCGGCGCTGGCCACCGCGGGCCGCGTCCGCGCCGCGGACGAGAGCGCGCTCACGCGGGCGGATCGCTTGTTCGCCACGGAAACCCCGGCCTGGTGTGGTACACACTTCTGACCACATCGGACGGACTGCCGGGGGTGAGGCGGTGCTACCGCGGGCCCGCACCTGCGTCGCGCTCGCTTCCGGCGCGCTGTTGCTCACCGGATGCGGGAGCGGCGGGCACACGCCGGGGTTCCCGCCCGGCTCCTCCGGCTCCTCCGACGCCGTCGCGCCGCCGGTCCGCGTCTTCGACGCGGACGCGGTGCAGGCCGGGGTCCGCCACCTGCTGACCCAGTCCTACGGGCTCACCGGGGTCGGCACGGTGCGCTGCCCCTCGGGACAGGTGGTGCAGGCCGGGATCTCGTTCGCCTGTGCGGTCGAGGTGAACGGCTCGCGCAGGACCGTCACGCTGACGGTGCGGGACGCGGACGGGACCTACGCCGTTTCGGCCCCGCAACCCTGAAGCCCCCCGGCGGAAAAACCGGTTGGGCGGCCGGGGCGGGCACGGCAGTATCGGGTGCCATGACCGAATTCGCGGTGCGCCCGCTGGCCGAAGGGGAACAGCGGCCTGCCTTCGACGTCCTCAGCCAGTCCCTGCACGGCCCGGTGTCGACCGACGAGCGGTGGGCCAAGCGTGCCGAGGGCTTCCCCGCCGAGCGCAAGTTCGGTGCCTTCGAAGGCGGGACGGTGATCGGTGTGACCAGCTCGATCGCCACCGAGCTCGCCGTGCCCGGCGGAACCACCCTGCCGTCGGCGGCGGTGGACGGGGTCGGGGTCCGGGCCGATAGCACCCGGCGCGGCGTGCTCACCGCGTTGATGGCCGAGCAGCTGGCCGACTGCGCCGCCCGCGGGGAGGTGCTGGCGCATCTGCACGCGAGCGAAACCACGATCTACGGCCGGTTCGGCTATGCCGTCGCCACCCGCGGCAAGACGCTGCGGATCCTCAAGGGACGGGCCCGTTTCCGGGACGACGCACCCTCCGGCGGCCGGGTGCGGCTCGTCGGCACCGACGCCGCGAAGAAGCTGATTCCGGAGCTTTACGAGCGCATCGCGCCGAACAGTCCCGGCATGATGACCCGCCCGCCGGTGTGGTGGAACTGGGCGCGGGACGGCCTCGTCGGCGAGAACTTCGTGGCGGTCCACACCGGACCGGACGGCGACGACGGTTTCGTGCTCTACCACCCGCAGGACCGGCGGAGTTTCGAGCAGCCGGAGGCCGGTGCCGCACTGGTGGTGCGCGACCTGCACGCCGCGAACACCGGGGCTCTGGCCGGGCTGTGGCGGTTCCTGTGCCGGGTCGACCTGGTCGGCGAGGTCCGCGCGCCGGACCGCCCGCTCGACGACCCCATCGGGCTGATGCTCACCGATCCTCGCGCCTGCGAGGTCCTCGGCCTGGAGGACAGCACCTGGCTGCGGCTGGTGGACGTGCCCGTGGCGCTGGCCGCCCGCACCTACCGCCCGGCCGCGCCGGTGGTGCTCGAGGTGACCGATCCGCTGCTGCCCGCCAACAGCGGCCGCTACCGGGTCGCGCCGGAGGGGGCGACCCGCACCGAGGAGCCGGCCGGGCTGGCCCTCGGGGTGGACACCCTGGCGATGATCTACCTCGGGGACCGGGCGCCGAGCCGGCTGGCCGCCCTGAACCGGATCGAGGTGCGCGACCCCGCGGCCCTGCCCGAAGCCGACGCCCTTTTCGCCACCGCGACCGCGCCCTGGTGCGGCACCCCCTTCTGAGACACCGCACCAGGGACGCCCCTAGGCGGCGGACAGGGCTTCGCGGAGCTTCACCCTGGCACCGGTGCGCAGGACCGCGTTGCGGTAGACACGGCCGGACAGCCAGATCAGCACCGGGATGAGCAGGGCGACCAGTAGCACCGACAGGGCGGCCTCCCAGCCGGGCACGCCGCCCATGGCCAGGCGCATCGGCATCAGGGTGGGGGCGAACACCGGGATCAGCGACAGCACCTCGATCAGGCTGCTGCCCGGGTCCGCGGGCAGGATCGAGATACCGAGGACGTACCCGACGATGACGAACATCAGCGCCGGGGTGACCACGCCGCCCACGTCCTCCTGGCGCGAAACCAGCGCACCCAGCCCGGCGAAGACGATCGAGTACATCAAGAACCCGAGCAGGTACCACACGACCAGCCAGAGCACCGTGCCCGCCGCGGCGGTCACCGAGATCGTGAGCACCCCCGTGGCCAGGGCCGCGACGATGCCGATCACCCCGATCACCACCATCTGCAGCAGGCCGACGGCGCCGATGCCGAGGACCTTGCCCGCCAGCAGCTGCCACGGGCGGACGGTGGCCAGCAGCAGCTCCACGACGCGGCTGGTCTTCTCCTCGACCACGCCCTGGGCCACCATCTGCCCGTTCATCAGCAGGGACAGGTAGATCAGCACCCCGGCCACCAGGCCCAGCGTGAGCTGCTGGCCGTCGTATTCCCGGGGTTTGCTCAGCGCCTGCACGTCCACCCCGGCGGCCGCCATGGCCGCGGTGACCTTCGCCGGGTCCCCGCCCAGCGCGGTGATCTGCCGGTCGAGCGCCAGCTGCCCGGCCAGCACGGTGAGCGCGGTGCGCAGGTTCTGGTCGAGTTTCTCGTCCACCACCACGTGCACGCCGGTGCCGTCCCCGGTGAGCAGTGCGTCGAGCTTGCCCGCGCGCACCTGGTCCCGGCCCTCGGTTTCGCCGCCCACCTGCCGGGTCTCCACGGTGAGCCCGACGGCCTTCGCCCCGGCCTGCAGCGGTGCGGCGAGTGCGGCGTTCGGGGCGGTGAAGCCGACGGTCGTGGTGGACATGCTGCCCGCCAGCAGTTTCATGATCACGGTGAAGGCCACGAGGAGGAGCACCAGCACCAGCGTGCTGATGACGTAGGCCTTCGAGCGCAGCCTGGTGCGGATCTCCCGGTCCGCGACCAGGCTGATTCCTTGCCAGTGACCGAAATCGGTGCTCATCGTGCGCCTCCTGCGCTCTCGGGGGCCTTCGGGCCTTCGTGCACCGCGGTCCGGAACAGCTCCGTCAGCGACGGCAGGCGGCGGGCGAACTCGTGCACCGGCCCGGTGGCCAGCGCGGTCTTGAGGACGGCCTGGTCGTCGGCGCCCTCGTCCAGTTCCAGTTCGGTGCGCGAGCCGTTGCGGGCCAGCACCCGCACCCCGGGCACCCCCGCGGTCCAGCCGTCGGGTGCCGACGGCGCGTCCACGACGAGCCGGACCGCCCCGCCCGCGCGCAGCTCGTCCACCGAACCGCGGGCGATCATCCGCCCGGCGCGGACGATGCCGACGCGGTCGCACAGCCGCTCGACCAGATCCAGCTGGTGGCTGGAGAACACCACCGGCACGCCTTCGGCGGCCTTCTCCCGAAGGACCTCGCTCATCACGTCCACCGCGACCGGGTCGAGGCCGGAGAACGGCTCGTCCAGCACGAGTATCCGAGGATCGTGGACGAGGGCGGCGGCGAGCTGGACCCGCTGCTGGTTGCCCAGGCTGAGTTTCTGGACCTCGTCGTCGCGGCGTCCGGCGATGCCGAGCCGTTCGGTCCACGTCTCGGCCGAACGCCGGGCCGCGGCGGCCGTCATGCCGTGTAGGCGCGCCAAATAGGCCAGCTGCTCGCCCACCTTCATCTTCGGGTACAGCCCGCGCTCTTCGGGCATGTAGCCGATCAGCCGCCGCGTGCCGAGCGTGACGGGCGCGCCGTCCCAGCGCACCGTGCCCGCGTCGGCGGCCAGTACCCCCAGCACGATCCGCATCGTGGTGGTCTTCCCGGCGCCGTTGCTGCCCACGAAGCCGAACAGCTCCCCGGCCCGGACGTCAAAGGTCATGTCCTGCAAGGCGATGAGCTCGCCGTACCGCTTGGAGATCCCGTCGATCTCCAGCAGCCGATCGGGCATGCCGTGCTCCCCTCAGTGGTGAAAAAATGTGATATCACTATGCTACCTTGAACTCGTCGGGGGCAAGCAGAATGTCCGAGAAAGGACCATCGATGACCGAAACCGTCGTTGCGATGCCGGAACCGCGGACCCGGGAACGCGTCGTCCACGCCGCGCCCGGGTTCCTCATGTTCTTCGCCGGGCTGGTGCTGATCCTCGCCGGCGTCGGGCTGATCGTGGCCGCCGCGGCTCGTGGCTCCGGCTGGCTCGGCGGCGCCGGGCTGGCCATGCTGCTCATCGGGGTGGCGATCATGCCGGGCCTCACCGCGGTCGCGCCCGGCGAGGCGCGCGTGGTGCAGTTGCTCGGCCGCTACACCGGCACGCTGCGCAAGGACGGCCTGCAGTGGGTCAACCCGTTCGCCGTGCGGCGCCGCGTGTCCACCCGCATCCGCAACCACGAAACCGGCGTCGCCAAGGTCAACGACGCCGACGGCAACCCGATCGAAATGGCCGCCGTGGTGGTCTGGCAGGTCGAGGACACCGCGCAGGCACTGTTCGAAGTGGACAACTTCGTCGCGTTCGTGGCCATCCAGACCGAAACGGCGGTCCGGCACATCGCCAACGCCTACCCGTACGACACCCAGGAGCCGGGCAAGCTTTCGCTGCGGGACAACGCCGAGGAGATCACCGAGAAGCTGAGCGAGGAGATCGGCGCGCGGGTGGCTTCGGCCGGGGTGAAGGTGATCGAATCGCGGATCACGCACCTGGCCTACGCCCCGGAGATCGCGCAGGCCATGCTGCGGCGCCAGCAGGCGGGTGCGGTGGTCGCCGCGCGCCAGCGGATCGTCGAAGGGGCCGTCGGGATGGTCGAGATGGCGCTCGACCGGCTGGCCGAGCACGAGGTGGTCGACCTGGACGAGGAGCGGAAGGCGGCGATGGTCAGCAACCTGCTCGTGGTGCTCGTCGGCGACCGGGACACCCAGCCCGTGGTGAACACCGGAACGCTCTACGCCTGACCCGTGGCCACCGAGCGGAAGAAGATCCTCCTGCGGCTCGACCCGGCCGTGCACGACGCGCTGGCCCGGTGGGCGGGGGACGAACTGCGCAGCACCAACGCGCAGATCGAGTTCCTGCTGCGCCGGGCGCTGGCCGAGGCCGGGCGGCTGCCCCGCGACGTCGGGCGGATGCGCCCGCCCGGCAGGCCCCGGAAAACCGAAGACGGAGAAGACAGTGCGGACCAGGCAAACCGGGCAGACCGTACAGGCAGGGAAAGCGATGGCTGAGCGGTTCTCGTCGTCGTCCTCGTCGTCCTCGTCGTTGTCGTCGTTGTCGTTGCCCGCGAAGATGTTCCTGCTGACCTACGACGCGCGGCGGGACCGCTTCACCGCGCGCGCCGAACTCGGCTACCTGCTGCGCGCGGCCGCGTTGGCCGACCTCGTCCTGCGGGGGCATCTGGCCGACGAGTCGGGCAAGGCGTGGCCCGTGAAGCCCTTCACCGGCGCCGATCCGGTGCTGAGCGAACTGTGGGGGCGGATCACCGGCGCGCCGCCGCGCTCGTGGCGGCGCCGGCTGGGGCCGGGCCGACGGCAGGCCATCCGTTCCGTGCGCGACCAGCTGGCCGAGGCCGGCTTGATCGGACTGGAACCGCGGCGCGCGCTCGGCCTGATCCCCTACTCGAAAGTAACCGTGCGTGACCAGGCATCGGTCCGCTCGCTCGGGGAGCGGGTCGGCCGGGCGATCCGCGGCGGTGAGCCCGCGGTCCGGGTGGCGCCGGACTGTGCCGTGCTGGCCGCCCTCGCCGCGTCCGCGGGGCTGCGGGTGGTGCTGAAGCTGGGGGAGCGGCGCCGGTACCGGCAACGGCTCGCCGAGCTGGGCCGCCCGGTCGAGCCGATCTGCACCGCCCTGCGC
>NZ_VJWX01000404.1 GCF_007713715.1 Amycolatopsis rhizosphaerae | reverse complement strand
CCTCCCAGATCGGTACGGGTTTCAACGCCGTCCCCGCCCGGCACGGCGTTGAAACCCGTACCGATCTGGGAGGAGGTGCCCGAGCTTCCGCGGCGGTTCGCGGTGCACCCCGCCTACGACTTCCGTGCGGGTGCCCCCGACGTGACCCACTTCCCCTTCGACACGTGGCGCCGCCTGGTCTCCGAGCAGCTCCGCGGCACCCGGGCCGAGGTGCTGAGCTACGGCGACCCGCGGGGGCACGCCGGGTTGCGGGAGGCCATCGCCCGCCAGGTCGGCCTGTCCCGTGACGTCCGTGCCCGGCCCGAGGACGTGCTGGTCACGAACGGTTCGCAGCAGGCGGTCGAGCTCGCCGCCAGGGTCCTGCTGCGGCCGGGGGACCGGGTCGCCGTGGAGGACCCGGGCTACCCCCCGCCGCGGCACCTGTTCACCACGCTGGGGGCACGCCCGGTCCCGGTTCCGGTCGACGAGGAGGGGTTGCGGGTCGACGCGATCCCCGACGACTGCCGTCTGGTTTATGTGAGTCCCTCGCACCAGTTCCCGCTGGGTACCGCGATGTCCCTGGCCCGCAGGCTCGAACTGATCGCCTGGGCCGACCGCCGGGACGCGGCGATCGTCGAGGACGACTACGACAGCGAGTTCCGCTACACCGGGCGGCCGCTGGAGCCGTTGCACAGCCTGGACACCACCGGCCGCGTGCTCTACGTCGGTTCGTTCTCGAAGGTGCTGCTGCCCGCGCTCCGCCTCGGGTTCCTGGTGGCACCACCGAGCCTGCGCACGGCACTGGGCAAGGCCAAGTACCTGACGGACTGGCATTCGCCCACCGTCGAGCAGGCCGCGCTGGCGCGCTTCATGGAGGAGGGCGGCTTCACGCGCCACGTTCGGAAGATGCGCCGGGAGTACCAGGCGCGGCACGAGACGGTCAGCCGGATCGTGCGACGCGATTTCGCCGGCCACCTGACCCTGGTGCCTTCGGCGGCAGGCCTGCATCTGACTGCCCGCGGCCGGGTGCCGTCCCGTCCGATCGTGCAAGCGGCACGGCGGGCGGGCGTGTGGCTGTACCCGCTCGGCGACTTCACCGCGAAACGGGACGGACTGGCGGGCCTGGTCTTCGGTTTCGGCGCCATCCCGCTCGGGAAGATCGAGCCGGGGCTGGCCCGGCTACGAGAGGTCTTCGACGGCCAGGGCTAGACCACGGTGTCGTGGGCGTGTTCGCCGAACTCGGCGGACCGCACGCGGGCCACCTGTTCGTACCTTCCGACCCGCTCGGTCCAGGCCGTGGTGACTCCGAAGGCCTTCGCGGTGAACCCGTTCGCGCTGATCGCCTCGCGCACCTCCTCCCGCTGATCCGGCGCGAGCACGCGGAGCGGCGAGCCGATGGCCGTGGTGTGCGGCGGCACGAAGAACTCGTCCGGCACCTCGGTACCGGCGTGGACGAGCGCGCCGACCGCGACGCACGCGCCCGGGCCGAGCCGGGCGCCCTGCAGCACCGTCGCCTGGGCGGCGAGGTAGCAGCAGCGGCCGACGACCGCTCCCAGCACCGTGGTGTGCGGGCCGACGAAGGCGTGGTCGCCGATCACCACGGGATGCGGGGGGTGGGTCACCGCGGTCGCGCGCAACACGCTGTGTTCGGCCACCACGGCGGTGGCCCCGACCTCGATCCGCGACCCTTCCGCATCCAGGACCGCGCCGTACATCACGCGCGCGTGCGGGCCGACACGTACCGCACCCACGAGCGTGGCGTTCGGGGCCACATAGGCGGTGGGATCGATGCTTGGCATCGCGCCCCGGTGCTTGACCAGCATGTTTCCAGGCTGACTCCCCGCCGCCGCCGGGTGCTGGCGGAAATCGGACGTCATCTTCGTCCGGTTCACGACTTCCGCGCCCGCCGCCCGCACCTTACGCTGATGTGAACCACATCACTTCCCGGAGGTGGCGGATGCGGATCGCGGACGTGTTGCGCAACAAGGGCACCGCTGTGGCCACGGTGCCTCCCGAGGCCACCGTGACCGAACTGCTCGCCGGGCTCGCCGAGCACAACATCGGCGCCATGGTGGTGGTCGGCCCGGAGGGGGTGGCGGGCATCGTTTCCGAGCGTGACGTGGTGCGCAAGCTGCACGAGCACGGCGCCGAGGTGCTGTCCCGGCCCGTGTCCGAGATCATGACCCGGCTGGTCGCCACCTGCACGCCCCGGGATTCCGTGGACGATCTGACGGTACTGATGACGCGCCGCCGCATCCGTCACGTCCCGGTCCTCGACGGCGCGCGGCTGGCGGGGATCGTCAGCATCGGCGACGTGGTCAAGACCCGCATGGAGGAGCTGGAGACCAGCCAGGAGCAACTCCACGCCTACATCACCCGCGGCTAGACAGAGCCCTGTTTTGGCCGAACCCGGCGATCGCACGGTCACGGGAAGGTGCGATCCTTCGGGCGCTCCCAGCCGGTGATGAGGCGTTCGATGTCCGGCCAGATCCGTTCGCGGGCCTCGGTGCGGGGCACACCGGCCATGAGCAGCGCGTCGTAGTCGGTGTTTTCGTGCCGGACCGAGGCGATCACGGCCAGCCGTACGGCGTTCTCGTCCAGGGCGCGGCCCGCCGCCGTCCGCCCGATCCGGCCACTGCCGCGGGTCCCGGCGTGTTCGGCGATGGCGCGGGCCCGGTCCGGGGGGCAGCCGGGGAACAGGCGCCGGATCTCGGCGGCCATCGCGGCCTGGAACTCGACGTCCTGCTCCGCGCGCCGCTCCGCGTCGCGCTCACGGCGCCGTGCCCGGATGTCCTCGTCGGCCAGGCACTGGTCCTCGGCCCGCTCCAGTGCCGCCCGTTCGACGAGGATCCCTTGCCGCTCATAGCGTTTGCGGCGCCGGTTGAACCGCATCACCAGCGCGGAAAGCGTGCTCTCCTTCTTCGCGCGCCGGGACAGGGCGGCGTTGCCCGAGGGCAGGAACAGCAGGTGGTCGAAGTCCGCACAGGACAGGCACAGTGACGCGTCGTCCTCCATGAACCGGAGCACCCCCGCTCGCCAGTGCACCCCGCAGCCGGCGCAGACCCAGTTGTCCACCGAGACGAGCACGACCAGATCGGGCGCCTTGTTCTGCCGTTCCTCCAGCCGTTCGCGCTGCTTTTCCGACAGCCCGGGCGAGACCCAGTGCGTGCGGAAGGCGCGCTGCGTCACTTCGTCGTCGGTGAACACGAGGGGCCGCTTGTCACGGGTCCCCGCGAGATAACCGGCCTCGCTCGGGTCGAGGCCCCGTTGCCGCGCCCAGTCCCGCAGGTGGTCCAGTGCGGCCCTGGCCTTCGGTTCCGGCACCGGGAGAGCCTCGGCCAGCGGGCCCGTCCGGCCGTGGCGCCAGTCCTCGACGGTCACCGACGTGAGCCAGCCCAGTGCCACGAGCACATCGACGGGGGCCACGTAGCGGCGGGCGCGCAGCGCCGCCTCTGCCGCCTCGGTCACGCGTTGCTGGAGTTTGGGCTTGTCGGACATGGTGCGGTGCAGTCTAGTGAGTGGGTCAGGGCCGCATGAGGCCACTGCGGTAGGCGAGTGCGACCGCCTGGGCGCGGTCGCGAAGGCCGGCCTTGGCGAACAGGTGGTTGACATGGGTCTTGACGGTGGCTTCGCTGATCACCAGCGTGCGGGCGATCTCCACATTGGACAGACCGGTCGCGATCAGGCGCAGGACTTCGAGTTCACGCGCCGTCAGCCCCTCGATGGCACCCGTGCCCGGCTCCTGGCCCCGCCCGGCGGCGGCGACCAGGCGCTCCTGCAGACCGGAGTGCAGCGTGGACAGGCCCTGCGCGGCCGAGCGCAGCGCGTGGCCGATCACTTCGGCGTCGGCATCCTTCGTGAGGTACCCCCGGGCACCGGCCCGCAGCGCCGACAGCAGCGAATCATCGTCGGAGTAGGTGGTCAGGACCACCACCTCGGTACCGGGACACTCGGCGCGGACGCGGGCGGTGGCGGTGACCCCGTCGCAGCGAGGCATCCGCAGATCCACCAGCAGCACGTCCGGCCGGTGCGCGGCGACCTGGGCGAGCGCCTCCAGCCCGTCGGCCGCCGCGCCCACCACCTCGATGCCCGGCAGCAGGCCGAGCAGGGTGACCAGCCCTTCGCGCACCACGGCCTGGTCGTCGGCGACGACCACCCGCAGCGGGGTCACGCCGGTACCGCCAGGCGCACCCGCCATCCGTCCTCCCCGGGTCCGGTGGAAAGCCGCCCGCCGAGCAGAGCGGCGCGTTCGGCCATCCCGCGCAAACCGTAGCCCGCGGTGTCCGCCGGCGCCGGTGCCCTGCCCTGGTGGTCGGTCACGGTGACTTCGATCCCGTCTCCGGTGAACGACAGCGCCACGTGCACGGAGGCGCCGGGTGCGTGCTTGCGGGTGTTGGAAAGCGCTTCCTGCACCGTTCTGAGTGCCGTGGTCGTGGCACCGGCGGCGACCGGTCTGGGAGTGCCGCTCACGGTCAGTTCGCCGGACGCGCCGCTGTCCAGGCGGTAGCCCGCGAGGAGGTCGGCGATCGCGCGGTCAAGGGGCACCGGGTCCTCCCGCAGCGCCGCGACGGCTTGACGGGCTTCGGCGAGCCCGTCGGAGGCCAGCCGCTGGGCCCGCTCGATCTGGGCGAGCAACTCCGCGCTCGCCCCGTCGCGCACCAGCATCAGGCGGACACTTTGGAGGTTCAGCGTGAGCCCGGACAACGAATGGGCGAGCACGTCGTGCAGGTCCCGTGCGATCCGGGCGCGCTCGGCGAGCGCGGCGGCCAGCGCGTGCTCCTCCGCGGCGGTCCGCGCCCGGGCCAGTGCCAGTGCGGTCTGCTCCATCCGGGCGGTGCGGCTGCGGCGGTTGAGGCCCAGCAGCATGATCACACCGACCATCGCGAGGTTGAGCAGGGCGTCGCGGATGTTCGTCTCGTTGCGCAGGTACAGCACGATCAGCGTGGCGGCCACGCTCACCGAGACGCCGAGCCCGGAGCGGATGGTGAGAAAGCGCGCGGCGTAGAAGACGGTGGTGAACGTGACCACGGAGCCCAGGCCGCCGTGGGGCTGCAGGATCCACAGTGTCCCGCTGCTGGCCGCCAGTACGGTCAGTGAGACCGGCAGCACCCATGGCGGCCAGGCCGGCAGCCACAGCAGCGGGAGCGAGGAGAGAAACGCGACGGCGGCCACGGCGCCGGTGACCGGAGTCAGCGCCGGGACCATGCCGATCAGTGGGAGCGCGACGAACAGCCAGCGCAGTGACTCCAGTACCGGCGCGAACCGTTCCCGCGGGATCTCCGGGTTCATGCCCCTCAGCATGCCCAATGCGGATCAGCGGTGGTCGACGGCGAGCGCGGAGGCATCGGTGGCGACGGTCAGCCCGGCCCGGCGCGCCTTGGCGTGGACGACCGCGTTCTGGATGGCGAGACTCAGGCCCAGCGACAACCAGAGCGAGCCCGTGGTCAGCGCACCCAGGGCGCCGAAGCGGGCGCCCAGGACGGCGAGCCCGACGCGGATCGCGACCGTCGCCAGCCACAGCACCAGTGTCGGCGTGCCGCCCTTCTGGAAGGCGTACCCGTCGCGTTCGCTGACCCTTGTGGTGGCTCCCCGCGCGATCCCCAGCGGCGCCAGCACCAGCAGATCCGCCGCGGTGAAGGCGATTTCGGCGGCGGAGGCGTGCGGTAGTTCGGGTACGCAGTTCGCCGCGCCGATCACCAGCAGGAGGGCGGGGCCCAGCACCATGCGGCGGGTGGTCAGCGTGCTGCCGCGGACCTGCCGGATCACCACGCGCCAGAGGACGAAGACGGCGAGTGCGACGTCAATCAGGATCTGCAGGGGTGCCACGGGTTCTCCTCGGTTGTCGGGCTGGGCCGAGACTCCCGCGAACGGGCCCCGCGCCGCATCGGAGCGGAGGTGGGTTTCCGGCATCCACCCCGGGGTGGAGCCGATTTGTACGGAACGTGTACCGCTGCCTGCTTCGCTCGGGCCGATTCCCCGAGCGAGGAGGTAGGTATGAGCAGAGCGCGCCGGCTCGCGGTACTGGCCGCGACGGCCGTGTTGTCCGCGATGGGGGTGGTGCTGGCGGGCGGGACCCCGGCACTGGCCGCCCCGAACTTCCAGGTTCCGTTCCAGTGCGGTGTGACGGTGACGGCCGCGACCTTCAGCGGCCACAGCCCGGCGAACGCCGTGGACTTCCAGCGTGACGGCATCACCGGGATGCCGGTGCTCGCGGCGGCATCCGGCACCGTCACCCGCGTGGAAGATCTCGGCTCCACGAGCTACGGAAAGTGGATCGAGATCGACCACGGTGGCGGCTGGCGGACGCGGTACGCGCATCTGTCCGCCCAGCAGGTGTCGGTGGGGCAGTCGGTCGGGCAGGGCACCCAGATCGGCAAGGCGGGGGCCACCGGCGGGGTGACGGGCCCGCACCTGCACTTCGAGGAGAACCTCAACGGGGTGACGCAGAAGGCGGTGCTCAACGGGGTGGCCGTTCCCTATTACGGGCACACCTTCTTCACCAGCAAGAACAATTGCGGCGGCAACCCGTACACCCCCGAAC
>NZ_VJWX01000403.1 GCF_007713715.1 Amycolatopsis rhizosphaerae | reverse complement strand
GATCAGCACACAGCCGACGACGACCGCGACGGCGGAGAACGTGGCCCACGAACCCGCGAAGGCGATCGCCAGCACCCCCGCAACCCCCAGGACGGCCGCGGCGATCACCGAAATCAGCGCGATGCGCAGGAGCCGGGATCGCAGACGCTCGACGACGTCCCGTCCGGCGGGAGCGCCTCCCTGGGAGTGGCCCCACCGCGACGTGGGCGGTGCGGTTAACGGCGTATCGGACATAGGCCCTTCCTGTATGCGAGGACAGCAAGTAACAGATGCCGCCCGGCAAGTTGGCGCTCGTTGGCAACCTCGGCGCGCGGCGATGCTATCGCAACCTACGGAAGCCAATCGGACGCTGTGAGCTAAGCCCGGGGAGGATACGCATTGACCAGCGTGATCACCCAATCGAGTGAATTACCCAGGTAGAGCCGCAGTTCTACGCTTCGTGATCATGGTCGCACACCCGTTCTGAGAGAGCGCTTTCAGGACGCTCCGAGAGACGTTCCAGCGCGACATAAAGCGGCGCGGCGTCACACCAATAAAACAATCAATGCTTGGTTATTGGGAGTGTTTTCCCGTTCGCGACAACCGGTCGACCAACCGGAGCGCGTCCGGCATCCGGTGCTCTCCCGCCATCCCGCGCACCAGTTCCGCCGCCCGGGCGGGCGCGATTCCGGCGGCGGTGACGTACAGCGGCCGCATCGCGCCGCCGCGGCGCACCTCGATCGCGTGCGTTGCGCCATGGAAGGCGCTCTTCGCCACGCCGATCACCGGCACCGCGAACTCGGCATGCGCGTGCGCCCCCAGCCCCGGCCTGCCCTCCGGGTCGAGTTCGACGTAGCCGTCGACGATCAGGAAGTCGAGCGGCCCCGCCTCCGCCAGCACGGCGCGCACCGCGGGCAGCTCCCGCTCGTAGAAGGCACCCGGGCGGTACGGCGCCACCTCGGCCAGCGTGACCACGTGAGTGCCGACCACCTCGGTGAAGGCGGGATCGGCGGCGATCACCAGCGCCGCGGTGGCGCCCCCGGCCTCGGGGTAGTACACGTCCACTGCCCCGTACCGGCCGCCCATGCCCGCCTCCCCTGCAAACCAACAACGATAGGTGCATGATCACAGGCGGACCGCGCTGCGGTGCGATCAGGCCGGCGTGTAGACGTGCTTGACGCAACCGTCCGGGAACGGGTGCGTCGACCGCAGTTCCCAACTCCGGACCGCGCTGCCGTCGATGCTCAGCCGCACGCCGCCGCCCATGAACCGCGGCACGGTGACGATCCCGAGCTCCGCCACCGCCCCGATCCCGACGAACGCGTCGAGCGTCCGCTGCCCGCCGACGAGGTGGACGTCGCCGTCGAGCCCGGCCTCCCGCATCAGTTCGAGCAACCGCTCCGGATCGGACGCGGTGACGACGTCCTCGGGCGTGCCCTCGGGCAGCGGGGTCGAGGTCAGCACGAACACCCGCAACCCCGGCCAGGGCCATTGCGGCGCACCCAGCGCCGGGAGGAAGCTGTTCCGGCCCATCACCGCGCCCCGGCACCCGGCGAGGAACTCCGGCAGCCCGTGCGATCCGCGGGGGTCGAACGTCGGCATCGCCAGTTGGACGGGCCATCCCTCCGGTGTGGAGAGGTAACCGTCGATGCTGGCGAAGAGGTGCGTCTTGATCTCCATGGCGATCCCACCGTCCGTGTTGTCGATCAGGGTCGCCCGTACCGACTTCGGCCCCGCCCCGGAATCATCGCACGAGCGACGTGGCCGACATCACTTCACCGAGTCGTCGATCAGTTCCCGCACCACGTCGTCCTGAGGCGTTGCCTTCAGGCCGAGGATCCGTTCGGTCTCGGCCGAATCCAGGATCGCGGGCCGGTCGAACAGGTAGCGCATCTCGCGGATCTCCGCCGTGATCGCGTCCGCACGCGCGAACGCGTCGAACTCTGCGTCGGACAAGCGCGTCACCTCTGCCGTGGGCGCACCGGCCGCCTCGGCCAGTTTCGCGCTCAACTCGGCCACCGAAGCCTCGCTGGTCGAGGGAACATGCCACCCGCGTCCCCACGCCCGGTCGTCCCGGCTCGCCGCGATCAAGGCACGGGCGGCGTCACCGGGGTAGGTCCAGCTGTGGGGCACGTCCGGGTCACCGGCGTACCGGGCCGGTTCCCCGGCCAGGATTCCGGGCACGACCGTCAACGTGTACAACGAGGCCGCAGACGGTCCGAAGAAGTCGCTGGCACGCACTTCCGTCACCCGCACCCGGCCCGCCTGGTGCGCGTCCAGCGCGTCCAGCCACATCTTGGCGCGCACCCGGCCCTTGACGGTGATCGGCGCCATCGGCATTTCCTCGGTGAAGGGGCCGTCGACCGGCCCGTAACCGTAGACGTTGCCCAGCATCACGTAGTCCGCGCCGGTGCGTTCGGTGGCGGTCAGCAGGGCGGCCGCCAGCGGCGGCCAGCCCGTGGGCCACAGGTTGTAGGCGGGCATGGCGCAGTTGAAAAGGGTGGCGGCCCCCTGGGTCAGTGCGGCCAGCCGCTCCGCGTCGGCCGCGTCGGCGGCGACGCGTTCGATCCCCGGGTGATCGGGTCCGCGGCCGCTCCGGGTGATCAGCCGGACCCGTTCCCCCGAGTCGGCCAACTGCCGCGCGGTGGCCGCTCCCGCCGCCCCGGCACCGACCACTACCTGCAAAGACATCCGCTGCTCCCAAAGTGATTTCGGAGGACTTGCGGCCCGCTCCGGACCGCTCCATCCACTGTGCTCGGCAGCGCGGCGCTACAGTAGTGGCCTGAATGCCATATTCCCCAAGGAACTGGCCATGCATCGGATCGCCGTCATCGCGGTACCTCCCGTCACGACCTTCGACCTGTCCATCCCCGGACTCGTGTTCGGCGTAGTCGCGACCGTTCAGGACGCGCCGGGCTACGAGGTGGTGCTGTGCACCGCGGACCCCGGCAGGGTCCCGGGCGCCGGCGGCATGGACATCGTGATCGGCCGTGGGCTCGACGCGGTGGACGGCGCCGACACCGTGATGGTCACCGGAACCGGTGCCACAGTGGTCGACGTCCGGGTCCTGACCGCGCTCCGGTCCGCCGCCTCGGCGGGCAAGCGGGTCGCGGCGATCTGCACGGGGGCTTTCGTACTCGCCGAGGCGGGTCTGCTGGACGGAAGGGACGCCACCACCTACTGGGCGCGCTCGGCCGAACTGGCCCGGCGCTTTCCCGCCGTGAACGTCCAGCCCGACGTGCTCTACGTCCAGGACGGGAACATCCTGACCTCGGCGGGACTTGCCGCCGGTATCGACCTGTGCCTGCACATGGTCAGGACCGACTACGGTGCCGCGGTGGCGAACACCGTCGCCCGGTATGTGGTGGTCGCGCCGGTGCGACCGGGCGGCCAGGCCCAGTTCATCGAGTCGCCGCTGCCACCGGAACGCGGCACCTCACTGGCCGCCACCCGGGAATGGGCCCGGCAACGGCTCCAGGAGCAACTGACCCTCACCGATCTCGCCGCGCACGCGAACATCAGCGTCCGGAGCCTGACCCGCCGGTTCCACTCCGAAACGGGACTCAGCCCGCTGCAATGGCTGCTGCACCAACGAATAGACCGCGCCCGCGAACTGCTGGAGACGACCACGCTGCCGATGGACCAGATCGCCCGCCTGAGCGGAATCGGCACGAGCGAGTCACTGCGCCAGCACCTGGTGCGGCGCGTGGGCCTGACCCCCAGCGCGTATCGGGCCACGTTCCGGCAGACACCCGCCTCGTGACATGCGTTGCTTCACGGGACGTAGACAAGAACCTCGACGCCGGCCAATCCCCCCAGTTCCCGCTCGACAACGGGACCGACCACATCCCAGTCGAGACCGCCGTTTCCACAGCCGAGCGGTGGCACGGCGACCGAGCGGAGACCAAGTTCTCGCACGACTCGGCGCAGGTCTTCGAGTCCGGCCTCGATGTCGGCAAGGCGAGACTTCGAACGCCAGTGGTTCTTGGTCGGGAAGTTGACGATGTAGCGAGGACCGTCACCGCCGTCCGTCGCATGCACGAACATCTCGCCCGGTCTCACCTGCCCCCGCTTGCACGCCGCTTCATACGCCCGGAAATTCTCCGGGAAGGCCCGCTTGAACTGCAGCGCGATGCCCTTGCCCATCACACCCACCGAATTGACCGCGTTGACCAGTGCATCCGCCTTCGATTCGAGCAGATCACCGCTTGTCATACGAACAACCACCGCACCCCCTCCGTTCGACGCTTGCCGCATCGTCGCAGGCACCACCGACATTTCCGGCACCGTCGCAACGAAAACCTCGCGACCTCAACCAGCGCCGACGCCACCCGGAAAACACCGAACGGCCTTCGTCGATCTCGACGAGGGCCGTTCGCGCTGGTAGGTGCCGTGGCAGGCCAGGGAGCGAACCGGCAACCTTCCGCTTTTACCTCAACGCAGGGCGGGGACCGGGGCGGCGGTGACCTTGCGGGTCTCGCGCAGGGTCAGTAGACCGGTGATGACGACCAGCGCCGCGGTCAGGCCGTGGACGCCGAACGCCACGGTCGCGGAGCCGCCGTGGGCGAGCACGTTGGTCATGTCGCCGAACGGGGTGAGGGCCTCGACCAGCAGGACCCAGCCCAGGGCGCGACGGTGACCGGTCAGCAGCAGGACGCTCAGGACCAGGCCGGACACGATGTCGCGGATGCCTTTCAGGATCAGGAAACCGCCGCCGTCGCCGGAGGGCCAGCTCGGCAGGCCGAAGCCCGGCGCGGTGGTCTCGGGGGTCAGGACGTAGGACATCCCGATGTAGAGGATGAAGAGGATGCCGGCGGCGGCCAGGACGGTGTTGATCTTCTTCAGCGACATTGTCGTCTCCTTGCGAGGCGCGTTCGGATAAGGGAAGGGCCGGGTCAGGCCGCGCGGACGCGGCGCATGTGGCGGACGTAGCGGGGGCGGCCGATGACGTGCCAGATGCCACGTACCGGTGCGGGGAGGACGGACAGGAGCGTGGCGCGCTCGGCCGGGTTCGCGTCCTCCAAGACGAGGCCGAAAAGCGTCAGCAGCGTGAGCTTGGGCGTGTTGGCCACCAGGTGCTCGCCCAGGGAGGCCCATTCCTTTTCGGTGATGTGCTTGGCCGCGAGCGGAAGAAGAGTGGTCTCCTCGTCGTCGAGGTGTTCGAGCAGGACCGCCCGATGATCGGCGAGGACCGCCACGAGGGTGTCGCGCTCGGCGGCTCCGGCGGTGGCCTCCCACTCAGGGACCACGGTGTCCAGCCTGGCCATGGTGGCGGAGATCCGCTCGTGCTGGGCCTCCATGCGTAAGACGATGTCCGCCTCCAGATCGACCCGGGAGAGGAGCGGCGGCCACAGCAGCTCGTCCTCGCCCTCGTGGTGGTTCTTCAGTCCCAGCCGGTAGTCGCGGAAGTGGTCGGCGATCACCTTTGCGCGAGCCGTGTCCCCCGGGGCGACCGCCTCGACGAGCTCCATCAGCAGCCGCGACTCGCGGCGGAAGGCGCGGTGGACGATCTCCATGTCCTGGGTGTCGACGGTCATCTGTTCCTGCCCTTCATCGGTTCGACGTGATCAAGACTGCGTCCGGGCGTTTGGAAGGCACTTGGAATCGACTTGGAACACTTGAAGCGGCCGCGAATACGATGTGCCACGTCATGCTCTTGATCCGGGTGTTGGGCTCGTTCACGGCCGAGGCGGGCGGCGAGCCCGTTCCCCTCGGCGGGCCGCGGCAGCGCGGCGTGCTGGCCCTGCTGGTGGCTGCGCGCGGGCAGGTCGTGTCGGTCGACCGGATGGTCGAGGACCTGTGGCGCGGCGAACCGCCGTCACGCGCTCTGGCGTCGTTGCAGGCGTACGTGTCCAACCTGCGCCGCCTGCTGGAACCCGGCCGCCCGCCGCGAACCCCGGCACGCCTGCTGGTAAGCGCATCGCCCGGCTACGCACTGCGGCTGGCTCCGGGGGCGGTGGACGCATGGCGCTTCGAGGAGCTGCTCGACGAGGCCCGTACGCTCGCCGATCCCCGTGACGCCCGCGCCCGGCTGGACGAAGCGCTGGCGCTGTGGCGGGGACCCGCGTTCGCCGAGGTCGTCGACGAGCCGTGGGCCGCCGCCGAAATCGCCCGGCTGAACGAGCTGCGCCTGGTCGCCCGCGAACTGCACATCGCGGCGGGACTGCGGCTCGGCGACCCCGCGGCGGTGGTGCCCGAGGCGGAGGGCCTCACCCGCGACGATCCCCTGCGCGAGGAGGGCTGGCGCCTGCACGCCCTCGCACTGTGGAGCAGCGGCCGCCAGGCCGACGCCCTGGCCGCGCTTCGCCGCGCCCGCGCCACCCTCGCCGACGAACTGGGCCTCGACCCCGGTCCGGACCTGGTGGCCCTGGAAGAGGCGATCCTCGCCCAGCGCACGGACGTCCTCCGTGCGGCAGTCCCTCCGCCCCAAGCAGACACGCCCCGCGCGCTCTCCCGCACGTAGAACGGGTTGCCGCCGGTCCGTTCGGCGATCCCGGCCACGGTCGCGTCGTCGGCCTCGCACTCGGCGCGTACGAGCTTCGCGACGGCGTCGCCTTCCAGCCCGGGC
>NZ_VJWX01000402.1 GCF_007713715.1 Amycolatopsis rhizosphaerae | reverse complement strand
CCGCCGCACCGTTTTCCCACTCAGCGAGCGGACAGCTCGCGCGCCTGGCGCAGCAGTGCCTCGGCACGCGCCTGTTCCGAGCGCAGCACGCCGAAGCCCGGCGCCTGCCCGGCGGCCGCCCGGGACAGCTGTTCCTTGAGTACGGCGGCGAGTTCGTCCCGTTCCTCCGCCAGCCTGGTGAGGCGATGCTGCTCCCGCTGGTAGGCCCGATCGTCACCGGCCGACCCGCCCGCCAGTGCGGCGGTGTCGGCGATCAGGGTGTCGGTGGCGAACGCGCCGACGCTGGAGTTCAGCTGCTGGTACACCGCGGCCAGCCGTTCGGTCGCCTTCAGCGACGGCGACGGCGAGGCCAGCACCTGGCTGATCACCCGCCCGTCGGTCTGGTAGTCGTCGCTCAGCCGCGTCAGGTGCAGCAGGGTCGGGCGCAGGTCGGTTTCCTCCACCCAGGTGCCCACGGTGCTCGCCTCGGGCACCGTGCGCGTCGAGTTCGGGTCGTGGGCTTCGTTGCCCCCGGCGGGGTCCGGGCCGTCGACGCCCCGCGCCGCCACCCCGGGGCCCACGATGCCCGCCCAGGTGATGTCGATGTTCGGCGTGTAGTACCCGTGGTTCCACGCGTACCGGCCGAGCACGCTCACGTTCGGGCCCGAGGTCGAAAAGTAGAAGTCCGGTTTCGGGAACAACGTGTAGGTGGGCGTGCGCAGCGGATCGGCGCTGGACATGTGCAGGATCCGCTGCTCCACCGCGCCCGCCTGGTAGTCGACGACCTTCTCCCCCGCGACGCCCCGGTACGGGTCGTCGGCGGTCATCGCCGCGGTGTCGCGTTCCAGCTGGCGCACCGCGGGGTCGTCCGCCCTGGGCCGCCCCGGCACGTAGATCGAGGCGCCCTGCGGCTCGAGGTCGAACCTGGTGCCGCTGCTCGCCGATCCCGCCAGCAGGCCGTTGATGTTCGCGGCCAGCTCGCCGACCTGGCCGGTGGCGTAGTGGCACGGAGTGGCGACGCCGTCGCAGCCGGCGGGCGTGGGCTGGACCGCCCGTCCCACGTTGGCCCCGGCGAACTGGTCGTTCTCCTCCGAGCTGATCAGGAACACCGTGTTCTTCGGCGTGATGCCGTCCTTGGCGAGGCGGTCGAAGAACTTCGCGAACGCGTCGTCGTAGGCCTTGGCATTGGTGGCGTAGCAGCTGTCACCGGGCGCCAGGGCGTATCCGGTGGCCACGGCGCTTTCGGTGGTGCAGCCGGAGGTGCCGGGCTTGCGCTCGTGCAGGTCCGAAATGTAGCCGTAGGTGACCGGGATCCCGCTTTCCTGCAGGGTGGCGAGGTAGGCCAGCGACTGGGAGGCGGTCGGGTTGAAACCCGGGAAGCCCGGTTTACCCGTGTTGCCATTGGTGATCGCCGTCCCGTCGAGGTCGGTGAGCTCACCCGCGGCGTCGGTGACCGGGTAGCCGTTGCGCGTCAGCGACGGGGTGCCCGCCCCGATCCGCGGCGCGACGTACTTGGCCCCGAACAACGCCTGATAACCGGTGTACCCGCCGGGTTCGGTCGGCAGCGCGTCGGCGACGGCGCTCGGCGACGGGGCGGACTGCCCGTACTTCACGGCCGTGGCACCGGAGCAGACGGTGTCCCCCAGCGCACAGTGCACGGCGACACCCACGTAGTCCGCGGTCTCCGCGTTCTTGTAGGGCGAGGAATCCGCGGTGTACTGGGCCACTTCGGGGGAGTTCGCGCCGAACACGGTGGGCAGGTCCAGCTTGGTGTTCTCCAGCACCATGTTCGCCGTGGAGAAGTCGCCGACCGAGCAGCCCGCGCGGGTGAACGGAACCCAGGGGGCCGGCGTCTGCCTGCCGCCTTCGCCGGGCTTGCGCCCGTTTCCGTCCGAATAGGCCATGGTGGGCGTTGTGTCGTGACCGGACGCGGGAGTCGCCGCGGTGTCGTAGACCGGGTCGGTCCAGTACGCGAAGGATCCGGCGGGATCGGTGGTGCCGTCGGGGTTGTACGTGCGATACGAGTTCGACACCGGCTGGCCGTGGCGATCGCCGTAGAGGCCGGTGTAGAGGGTGAGGCTGTCGTCGGCCGTGTGGGCGATCATCGGCGTGTGCACATTGGACAAAACGGTCCCGTTGGACTTCAGGAAGTCCAGCAGATGCGGCATGCGCTCCAGATCGGACGGGACATTCGGGTTGTCCCGGAAGAAATGGACATTGTCGAAGACGATGCTGATCACGTGCTGCACGCCGTTGCCCAGCCGGCAGGTGCCCGGCGACGATGCCGGGCTCACCGCCGACGCACCGGCGGAACCGGTGACGGCACCCGCCACGACCACCGCCGCGGTGGCGGCCAGCGCGGCCGTGCGGCGGAGCCGTCTTCCCGACTTCACTTCCATGGTCAACCCCTTGGGAACATTCTCTGGCAAAAGATCACGACACCGATGGATGTGACGCTAACCCGCGGGCGGGGATACCAGAAGGCTTCCGGGTGACTTCCCGATAACGGAAGCGGCGTCCTCAATGGTCTGGAGCACCTGTTCGGCCGCCGTCACTGCGCCGTTCGGCGGCAGGGAAAACGGGCTTCCGCCGGGGTGCGGCGGAAGCCCGCGATCTCAGGCGACGTCGACGGCGGTGTCGTCGAGAACGAACGAGGTCTGCTTGGTGTAGTCCTCGCTGCCGGTGAACTTCAGCGTGACGCTCTGCCCCGCGTAGGCCGAGAGGTCGAAGGTGTGCTGGGTGTAGCCACTGGCGGCGTCGAGGTTGGAGTAGGAGGCCAGGGTGGCGAGGACCGTGCCGGAGCCGTCGAGCACCTGCACGGTCAGCGTGTCATAGGCCGTGGTCGTACTGGTTTCGGCCGTGTCGACGTGCAGCCAGAACCCGAACTGGTAGGTCGTGCAGCCGCTGGGCAGCGTGACCGGCTGGGCCAGCGTGTCGGTGTGGGTGGTGCCGTAGCCGTCCAGCCACGCGTCCCACGAGCCGCCGTGCGGGGGCTCGGAACTGCTGTTGCTGACCAGACTGGACGAGGCCGACCACGGCGAAGCGCTGCCGGTCTCGAAACCGGCGTTTCCGAGCAACTGCGCGGCGGTGCATCCGCTGCCACCGCCGGTGCCGCCCCCGGTGCCGCCACTGCCGGCCGAGCCGAAGTCGGCGTTGAACGCGGACTCGATGCCGCTGAGCACCCCGGCGTCGCTGACGATCAGGCCCAGTTCCCGGTTGTGGTTGAGCGAATTGTCGGAGAAGTTCTCCGAGCCCTGGAACACCTTCGCGGTCGAGGTGCCGTAGTCGGCCACGATCGCCTTGGCATGGATGTAGTAACCCGTGCTGGAGGTGTAGGTCTTGACCTGGCCGCCCGCCGCGACGACCTGGTTGATCTGCGTGGTGTAGGAAGAGTTCCGGTTCTCGGCGACCACGCGGACGGCGACCCCGCGCTGCGCGTCGGCGACGATCGCGTTGACGAGGGCGGTGTCGCCGAACTCCTCCTCTTCCACGTCCAGGCTGTGCTGCGCGCCGTTGATCAGGTTCAGCAGCTGCGTCTGCGAATCGGTGGGCGACCAGACCAGGTCGTCCCCGTCCGAAGGCGTGATCGAAGTCTGCGCGAAGTCCGCGTTGAACACCGCCTCGATCGCCGCGACATCGTTCGAGTCGGTGTCGAAGACCCCGTAGTCGCGGGAGGTCGAATAGTAGGTCGAGTCCAGGTTCCCGGTGCTGATGTAGGACTCGGCACCGTCGACGGTGATCGTCTTCTGGTGGGTGTAGGTGAAGGCGGACGAAGAGTACTCGACGGACACCCCGCCCGCCTGCAGCGCGCTGTAGGCCGCACCGTTGACCGAGGTGTGCTGCGCGTCGAGGATCACGCGGACCTTCACCCCGGCCTTCTGCCGGTTGACCAGGTCGGTGGTCACGGTGGTGTCCCGCAACTCGTACATCGTCATGTCGAGGGACTTGGTGGCCGAGTTGATGAAATTGTAGATAGCGCTTTCTCCCTGATCGGGGAGGGTCAGCAGGGTGTAGACGCCGGCGGCGTGGGCGGTCGCGGGCGCGACCAGCCCGGCGGCCGCCGCCGCGCAGGCGGCGAGGGCGATCCGGAGACGGCGGGGAACGGTGCTCATTCAGGCTCCTGGCGAAGTGGTCGAAAGAGCTGGGCCCTGATCGTCGCGAAGAACCACCGCGGAAAAGAACACACCAACGTATGGAGTGTTGGTGAACAGTCGCCGCACCATGGGGATTTTTCCGGCAAGACGGGCGAATTCGGCCACTTCGGAGCCTCTACTGTGGACGGAGAGAGCCGGTCAGACCGAAGGGGTCTTCACCAGCCCGGACCGCGACCGTGGGGTTCCCGCGGTTCGTCCCGTGGCGGCGCGCCCTCCCGCCGCTCGTCGATGGGGCCGGTCGCTCCTGCGCTACGGGGGACCCGGTAGGTGTCAACGCCCGCCTACGGCAGCCGCCGTAGGCGGACCGCTCTCCACCGATCGGTTGACTCGGGAATCAGCCGCGCGATCGCCGAAGGGGACCGTGCGGTTCATGCGCACGCGGCGCCCGGGGCGGGACGCTGAAGCCACCACGACCCACCGACCCCTTGGGGGAAGCCATGAACACCGCCCGGCCCGGCGAAACGAACTTCGGCCATCCCGGCGCGCAGAGTGCGTTCCGCGCCGTCAAACTCCTCGTCGGCACCTACGTCGCGCTCAGCGTGCTCACGCTGGTCGTCATCGTGGTGCTGCGCGACCACGCCTCCGTGGTGAACGACGCCGTCTGGACCCGGGCCACCATCGTGGTCGCGAGCTCCCTGCTCACGTCGGCCTTCGCCCTGCGCGCGGCCCGCGGCTCCCGCGGCGCGTACCTGCGGCTGCGGATCGTCTCCGCGGTCATGGTGCTGGCCATCGCCGTGATCGTCGCCGTGCCCGGTCCCTTCCCGGTGTGGATGAAGATCGAGCAGGGCGTGTGCGGCCTCGTGCTGATCGGGGTCGTCACCCTCGTCAACGGAAAGCGCCTTCGCGCGGTCTTCGCCCGGTGATCCGGGCTAGATTGCCTGAGGGGAGGTGAACCATCGATGAGTGCTTCTCAGCCCGACCCGGAGCGGCGATGGTATCCGGTGGTCACCATCGGGCCGTACCTGCTGCTGGCGGTCCTGGCCGCGTTCACCGTCGTGATGAAGCGCGCGCAGGGCGCCTCCCCGGCCGGTGATCTCGCCCTGTGCGGGCTGGCGGCCGCGTGGATGCTGTGGATGTTCACGCTGCACCCGGCATGGCGGGACCGCCCGGCGGTGATGGCCACGTTCTTCACCGTGCTGATCGGCATCACCGCGGTGCTGGTGGTGCGGGCCCCGTGGTTCGGCTGTTTCGCCCCCGCCGCCTACCTCTACGCGTTCCGGGTCCTGCACTGGCCGTGGCGGCTGGCCGGGGTGGCCGCCGTGGCGGTCGTCGCGGGCACCGCGCAGGCGGCCGCGGTGGACAAGACCACCGCCGCCGGGCTGCTCGGCTACGGCGGCATCCTCGCCGTCAACGCGCTGCCCATGTGCGGTTTCGCCTGGTTCGCGTGGCGGAGCACGCAGTGGAGCGATCAGCGTGACCGGGCACTGGCCGAGGTGCGCGAGGCCAACCGCAGGCTGGAGGTCTCGCTGGCCGAGAACGCGGCCCTGCACCAGCGGCTGCTGGCCCAGGCGAGGGAGGCGGGTGTGCTCGACGAGCGGCAACGGATGGCGCGGGAAATCCACGACACCCTCGCCCAGGGCCTCACCGGCATCATCACGCAATTGCAGGCCGCCGAACAGGCCGGTCCCCACCGGGCGGAAGGACGCAGGCACCTCGAGGCCGCGACGAAGCTGGCCAGGGAAAGCCTCGTCGAAGCGCGGCGCTCGGTGCACGCCCTGCGCCCCGAGCCGCTCAGCCAGGCGGGGCTGGGCGAAGCGCTGGCCGCCGTCGTACGGAACTGGTCGGCACGGCACGGGATCGCGGCCGAGGCCGGTACGACCGGCACCGTGCGGCCGATACCCCCCGCGACGGAGGACGCGCTGCTGCGCGCCGCGCAGGAGGCGCTGGCCAACGTGGCCCGGCATGCGGAGGCGAGCCGCGTGGGTGTCACGTTGTCCTTTTTGGATAGTGAGGTGGCGCTGGACGTGCGGGACGACGGCCGGGGCTTCGACCCGGCGGTGCCCGCCGCCGGTTTCGGCCTGCTCGCGATGCGGCAGCGGATCGACGGGCTGTCCGGGACGGTGCGGATCGAATCGGAACCGGGAGCGGGCACGGCGGTCTCCGCCCGCGTCCCGCTCGCCAAGGAGGTGCCGGCGTGATCAGGCTGCTGATCGCCGACGACCACCCGGTGGTCCGGGACGGGCTGAGCGGCATGTTCGCGGCCGACCCCGAGTTCGAGGTGCTGGGCGAAGCCGCCGACGGCGCCGAAGCCGTCCGGCTCGCCCACGCCCTGCGGCCGGACGTGATCCTGATGGACCTGCGCATGCCGGGAATGGACGGGGTGGCCGCGATCGGCGAGCTCGCCCGGCGGGGCAACGACGCCCGGATACTGGTCCTGACCACCTACGACACCGACGGTTACGTGCTGCCCGCGATCGAGGCC
>NZ_VJWX01000401.1 GCF_007713715.1 Amycolatopsis rhizosphaerae | reverse complement strand
CCAGGTACGGCGAACCGGAACTCCAGCAGGCGATGGAGGAACTGGACTGCTTCGAAGTCTTCCGGGACGTCCGCTGCCCGATGCTGCTCGCGGTCGCCACGAAACCGATGCCCGGTCAGCTCCTGTTCGACGGCTACCAGGCGGGGCTGGCGCGGGACCTGCCGACGTTGCCGCCCAACATCACCGTGGAGCGGTTCGACGACTCCCACGCCGTGCTGGCCACCAACCCGCACCTGGTCGCGGCCCTGGTGCGCGATTTTCTGCAAGCGCGGTGAGGACGCCCGCCGGCGCGGAGGGAAGCACGCCGACGATGCCCAGCCTGCTGACCCGCCACCGCATGGTCACCGTCCCCGCCCATGGCCTGCTGACCTTGCGCGACGCCGACATCGACGCCCCAGACGCCCCCGTGGACAACACCGCCGCGCTGGCCGAGGCCACCAGGTCTGTGGCCGCGGGCACTGGTGACGAGCTGTACGTCAGTACCGCCCAAGACCTCCTGCCCGTCGTCGTCGACGTCTACACCGCGGCGGTCTTTCACGAGGGACGGGAGCAGGCCGCCGCCCAGCGTGAACGACTGCTGACCGAGGCGCCTGGTGACATGGGAGCGGCGGCACGCATTCACGCCGGTCTTGAGCGATACACGATCCAGGTCTGGCGGACCGCGGACCTGTCCGACGACGACACGGACGACTGAGCGACCTGCCTTACCGGCGTTGGGCGGCGGCGGTGATCTGTTCCCGGAGGATGTCGCCATGACCGGCATGGCGGGCGAAATCCTCGATCAGGAGCAGGTAGACGAACCGCAGGCTGACCTCGCCTGCACGGGGGTGCATCGCGGTGTCGTCGAGTTCGAAGCCGGCGGCGATCACGCGGGAACGTGCGCTGGCGCGCTCGAATTCGGTGATCACGTCGGCCAGCGTTTCGCCGTCGGTGACGACGAAACTGCCGTCGCCACCGGTGGCGTGGCCGTCGCAGGCGGATTCGTCCAGGCCGAGCAGGGTGCGTTGGAACCAGATGCGCTCGGCGGTGGCGGCGTGTTTGAGCAGCCCGATCGGTGTGGTGAGTGAGGTGACCAGGCGCCGCCGCGCATCGGTCTCGGACAGGCCGCGCGCGGTGTCGATGAGCGCTTGCCGGTTGCGGTCGAGCATGTGCTCCAACAGGAGGCGTTCGGGTCCAGCGGTCACTTGGGGCCATACGAACATTGGTCGTTCAGCTTTCTGGATTGACGGAACAGCGCTGCCGTGAGGGGACCCCTCACGGGAAAGAACGCGCGTCTTGTGGGCCGAAGGCGCCACCGAGATAGCGATCGCGCGCGGTTTCTACCACCGCCAGGGTGCCGAGGCGCGCAGGGTGACGCCTTCGGCGAAGGTCTGCAGTACGCGTGTGCGATGTTCGGCCAGCTTCTGCAGGCCCTGACGCAGTTCGGCCGGCCGCGGGTTGACGAGGCCGGTGACGGTCAGGATAGCCTGGCCCGCGCGCAGCAGCCAAACCTCGTAGAACTCCACGTCGAGCCGCGCTTCCATCAGGCCGATGTTCGCGACGCCCTCGACGGCCAGTGCGTCCGGACCTTCGACGAATCTCGACAGCCCTTTGAGCTGTGCCGGTCCCGCGCTTTGCCACACCTGCTGGATGCCTGCCGTGATCGCCTGCCGGCCGCGCACCACACCGGCTGCGGACGCCTGGACCGCGTCCGGAGCGTACAGATGCTGCAGCGCCGCCGCGTCGCGTGCGTTCGTGGTCGCCCACACCCGGCGATAGAAGGCTTGGCCGGGCGCGCCGGACTCGGGAGGCAAGGCGGCGGGTGGCCGGGGCGAAATCGCCCCGTGGAAGTGGAAGCGAGCGCGACCGTCCGCGAGCACGAACACGTCGTAGCACGTCATCTGCAGAAAACCGGTCTGCTGCGCCGATTCTGCCACGAACGCCTCGCCGAGATCGACGAAACTCTCCACGGCCGTCGTCTGCACGGCACCGGCGGAGCCGAACAGTTCCGCGTAGCCCGAGGCGATCGCCTGCGCGCCGGTCAGCACTTGACTGGTCGCCACCGAGAGCTGAACCGCGTCGGGGTGGTACAGCTCTCGCAGGGCTGTCGTGTCTCGTGCGGCCATCGCGGCACACCAGCGGTGGTGGAACGCCTGCGCCGGGCTGAGGTGCATGGTTCGTCCTGCCTTTCCGTCGTCAGGTGGCTCGGCGGGGAGAGCCCGCGGTCGTGCTCCGCGCCGGGCGGCCCGGGTTCGGCCGTGCGCTGGTGTCCGGTCAGGAGTGTTGCTCGACCGCGGCGCGGATTTTGAGCGTAAGCGGGCCGATGTTGGCGGCGGTCTGGTTGTAGACGATTTTCTGGGCGTGGGGATCCTGGATGAGGAAGACCTCGCCGAAGGTCGTCGGGCTCAGCCAGTAGCAACTGGTGGCCTCGACGGCGAGCATCCCGGTCTGGGTGAGCGTCTCCTTGCAGATGGCGGCGCCGCCGTGCGGGCCGGGGTCGATGTCGTCCCAGCTGACGGTGACCCGGGCGGTGCCGTTGTCCTGGGTGTGGGGCGGCTGCCAGAGCTTGGCGTGCAGGGAGGACGGATCGAAGCCGCTGCCGTTGATTCCGGCGAAGACGGAGTAGAGCAGGTTGGTGCGGTCTTGGTAGACGGCGGAGACCTGAGCGCCGGTGATACCCAGTTGCCCGGCGTCGGAGGTGATCTGCTGGGTGATCGCCTGCTGCTGCGACGGGGTCGGCTGGTAGCGCGGGTATCCCTCGATCTCAGAGGGGGTCGAGAGCACCCACTGTGCCGGGGCCCCGGCCGGGGAGACCGGCGACGCCGAAGCTCCCGGGAGGTTTCCCGATGCTCCGGGGGAGCCGGGGGAAACAGCGGTCGCGGCCGAACCGGTCTTCGGCGGCACCTGGTCCGTGTTCCCCGCGCCGCCGCACCCGGCCGAGAACAGGAGACAGACAGACGCGAGGAGCGCGGCACGAACGGCGGGAATGGCGGATCCGCGCGGAAAAGAGCGGGTGGGAAAGCGTCGCACCCAGGAATCATGGCCCGGCCGGGCGGGCAGTGGCAAGATCGGTTCGCCCGGCTTGCCGCCGGAAAATGCCGCGGTTCCTCGATCTGTTCGCGGCATTGGCAATATCCCGTTGAAGACTGTCACTCCTGCCACTGGGAGACGACGTGGCAGCTCACTACGTTGGGACGTAACCGGCACAGGCCACCACTTCCCGCGCCCGAAGGACCCCCTGCATGCACGCCCAGATCGTCTTGTTCGACGGCTTCGATCCGCTCGATGTCATCGCGCCCTACGAGGTGCTCTACGCCGGTGGCACTGCCTCCGCGGGCGCCGTGAGCGTGGAACTGGTCTCCGCCGAAGGCCCCCGCGAGGTGGTCGGCGGAACCGGCGGGCTGGCGCTGCGCGCCACCGCCGCCCTCGACCCGGGGCGTGCCGGCCTGATCCTGGTCCCCGGCGCCTCGGGCCGCGTCGGAGAACCCGGTGAGGTTCCGGACCACGACGCGGGGGCAGGGGAGTGGCAGCAGGACGAATTCATCCCCGTGCTGCTGGGCCGCGCCCTGGCCACCGAGTTGCCCGCGCTGTTGAAGGCCGCGCTGGACAATCCCGAGGTGACGGTCGGCACGGTGTGCGGCGGCTCGCTCGTGCTGGCCATGGCCGGGCTGCTGGAGGGACGCCACGCCACCACCCACCACTTGGGCCTGGACATGCTCGACGCCACCGGCGTCCACGCGGTGAGCGCCCGCGTCGTCGACGACGGCGACCTCGTCACCGGCGCCGGCGTCACCTCCGGACTCGACCTCGGCCTGTATCTGCTGGAGCGCGAAGTGGGCCCCCGGATCGCTCACGCCGTCGAAGAGCTGTTCGCCCACGAGCGCCGTGGCACCGTCTGGCGTAACAAGGGCCCCGAGCCCGCCGGGTTCTGACCGAGGACCCTCTCCCCGCAACCGCCTATTCGCATCACACCCTGAGGAAGAACAGCAGCATGTCCGTCGAAGGCACCTGGGACCTGTCCATTTCCACCCCCATCGGCAGGATCAAGGCGGTGGCCGAGTTCCGGCGCGAGGACGGGGTTCTCATCGGAAGCGCCCACGGGGCGGGAGAGGAAGTACCGCTCAGCGATGTCGTCCTCGACGGCGACCGGCTCACGTGGAAGCAGGCCATCACCAAGCCGATGCGGCTGAACCTGGCTTTCGCCGTGGCGATCGACGGCGACACCTTGACGGGAACTTCCAAGGCCGGACGCCTTCCCGCCTCGAAGGTCACCGGCGAGCGCCGCATCGTCGGCTGACCACGGACGGGCCCGGCCAGCCGGTTCACCGGCACCGTGCGACTCAGCGCGATGCTGCCGCTTGCGTGATGAATACGATGATCCGCCTGCACCCGGAGCCGCCGCACCCCGTCGCGGTATCCACCGCTGCGGAGAGTTGGGATATCCGATGGAAACATGGGGTGATGACGACGAAAGGCGGGCGTGCGGGCTTGCCGATCGGAGTCGTGAACTGCTGCGGGCAACGAAAACAGTTTGTCTCCATGGCGGAATCGGTGCAAGGTGTCGCGGACAGAGCCCGACGCGGGCGCAACGGCCGCGAGTGTGCCGTACCATTGCGCACCGAACTCGTTCTTCCAGCGGTTGATGAGCGGATCACGGTCTACAGAGGACATATACGCGAGCGCTCCGCCGCCAAGAGGGCCCCGACCATCGACGAGGAACCAACGTGCACGGCGAGATAAGGCGAAGCAGGCTCATCAACATGGCCGTCGCCATCGTCATGATGGTCTTCGGCTCCGGCGTGTCGGCCGTGTACGACGTCGGGGGACTGCCTCCGCTCGTGGTGTCCTTGCCGCTGACCGCGGTGCTGCTCGAAGTGATCCGCCGCAGCGGGCTCCGGCCACGGATCACCTGGGACGACCACGGTACCGTGGAACCAGGTCTACTTCGTCCGGGAGCGCGGCAACCGGATCGAGATCGGGCTTGAGCGCAGCAGCATCGTGTGGGAATTCGACCACTTACGGATGTTGGCCAGGCTCTCCCGGCGCTACCGTTCGCGCGCCGGTGAGAACGAGAAACGGCTGGCCGCTGCGCTTGAGCGCAGCCGCACCAGTCATAACACCACAACCGAGGGTCGCGGAACACGTATCGATCAGTCTCTTCTGATCTTCACGTTGTTTCCGCTGGCAATCCCCCTCACACTTTTGCTCAAGGCCGCCGCCTTGGCCTGAGGCCGGTCATCGGCCGGTCTGGGAGGCCTTCGCGTGGGTTCCGAGGTCGTCGAGGGTGAGCTGGTGGCGGGGCGGCCGGTCGAGGATCATCCGGTGGGTGATGGTCAGGTCTGGGCCGACGTGCATCAGTTCGCCGGGGCGCAGGTTCCGCCAGCCGGGGTCCTCGTCCATCCGCTCGCTCGCGACGACGGCGGCGGGATGCCGGGCCAGTGCGCCGGAACGAGCGCGGATGCGTCCGGTGGGGCTGGCATGATCGAGGTGGCGGTCGCCGTGGGTGCCACCGGTGGCGCGCTGGAGCACGAACAGGTCGTGCGTTGCGGGGTAGCGCAGGGCCCAGAGTTCGGTGGGCGTGGTCAGCACGAGGTTGATGGCGTAGAGGGGCAGGTGTTCGGCGGCCCAGCGGGCGGCGGTGGTGATGCCTGCGGTGATGTCGCCGTCGTGCCGGTCGATGTGCCGCGTGATGAGTGCGAAGAACCGCTCCGAATCGGTGTCGCCGCACACCAGGTCCCGGTATTCGCCGAGTTCACTGTCCAATGTGGCCAGATCACCGATGACCCCGTTGTGTGCGAAGATCCGGCCGTGCTGGGCGAACGGGTGGGTGTTGCGCGGATCCGGTCCGCCGGTGGAGGCGTAGCGGACGTGCGCGACGAACGTGGCCGATTCTCGTTCCTTGGCCTCTTCGGCGAAGGTCCGGTCCTGGTAGGCGGCCAGTGGTTGTTTCTCCACCAGTGCGCTTCCGTCCGCGCGGAAGGTGCCGAGCCCGGTCCCGTCCGGTTCTCGGCGGCTTTGCCGCGCGAGACTGTCCGGCGCTTCCAGTAACCAGAAGGTGGCACTCACCCGCTCCGGACTCGCGGACAGACCGAACAACCGGCACATTGACGACCTCCCGGGTTCGAGGTGGACTCCACTGCGGCTGCCACACCGGACACCCGGAAGACATGAGCATGAGGGGTTTCATCCGCGAGTTCCCGACGGTCCACCTCGTGATCGGCGTGGCCGGTAACGTCATCTTCTTCGTCGGGAGCGTTCTGTTCCTGTGGTCGTGGGCCGAGCAGTCCGCGATCTGGCTGTTCATCGCCGGCTCGTTCGGCATGATGCTGGGCGCGATCGGCCAGGCGGTCTACATCCACGAACGCCACCGCCTGAACGGGGCGCCGGGGGAGTGGCGCGCCCGGGAGGCGGTGCGGCAATGAGGAAACCCGGGACTCAGCCGAGAACGGGGGACGGGAGGGGCAAATCCTGCCACAACCGCCCGGCATCACGACTCGCCGCCAGCACGGTGCCGTCAGGGCGGACGAGGACGGCCTTGGCACCGCCCCGGCTGAGCCACTCGTGCAGTTCGCCCCCGCGATCGACGGTCAGCACGGCGCAGCCGCGC
>NZ_VJWX01000400.1 GCF_007713715.1 Amycolatopsis rhizosphaerae | reverse complement strand
GGACGAAGCCGAGTTCGGTCACGGGCTGGTCCAGTTCGGGGTCGAGCACCGTCGCCAGTGCCGAGAGGATCGCGGCCTCCACGGACCGAAGCGTGCTGGTCATCGGGGGCCGGATCCCGCGGTCTGGGCGGCCGGGGCGGGCAGCCGGAACTGCCGGGGCACGTCGATGTCGTACAACGCGGCCGCGTTGAGCCCGAGGATCTTCTTCTTCTGTTCGGTGGTGATCGGCGCGTACTCCGCCATGTCCTCGGGGATCTGGAAGTCGACGAACCTTTCGACGAGCCACTTCGGCGTCCACAGCGCGTAGTCGCTGCCGAAGAGGATCTTGTCCTCGCCGATCCAGTAGAGCAGTTCGCCGATGATCTGGGCGAAGTAGCGGGGCCGGGCGTGGATGAAGGGCATCGCGACGGCGAGTCCGCCGTAGACGTTCGACTCCTGGGTCGCGATCCAGCAGAAGTCCTCCAGGCGCGGGAGTCCGACGTGCTCGACGATGAAGTTGAGGTCGAGGTAGTCGGTGGCGACCTTGTCGATGTCGGCGACGTCGAACGCGTCGCGGTCCAGCGGCCGGATCGTCGGTCCCTTGTGGACGTGGATGTTCCTGATGCCGAGTTCGAGGCATTCTTCCAGGTACCGGCGCGACCACGGCTCGTCGAGCTTGTACCCGCGCGAGTCGCCGTGCCACTCGGCCGTGTAGAGCTTGACGCCCTTGAGGTTCATCCGCTCCGCGTCCCGGCGCAGCTGGGCGAGGCCGGCCTCCCCGTCGCGCGGATCGTAGGCGTGGTTGTAGGTCAGCTTGCCCGGATTCTTCCGCGCGAGCCCGAAAGCCTCCTCGGTCTGGCCGAACCCGTTGTGGTAGAAGTCCCGTAGCAGGGTCGCCTGGAAGATGGCGTGATCGACGTAGCCGTCCTCGAAGACGTCCTTCAGGAAGCGTTCGGCGCCGTAGTAGGTGTAGGTGTCGTAGTCCCAGATGACTTCCTCGGGGCTGAGGTTGCGGTGGTAGTCGTAGAAGCAGTCGATGAACTGCCTGCCGTGGACGTTTTTGATGTTCGCCTCCCGGGCGTCCCAGATGTGGACGTGCCCGTCGACGACGAAGTACTTCTCGCCCTCTTTCTCGTACATGGGAATACCTCACCCTTCGGTGCGCTCGCGTGCGGTGGATGGCGTGGCGCGGGGCCTCCTCCCTCCGGAGGCCCCGCGCCGGCTCTGGTCGGACGGTTCGGCGTCAGCCGTGTGCGAGGAGGTCGAAACCGATGTACTCGGCGGCGTCCTCGGGGTTGGCGAAGAGCAGGGTGCGGTCGTCCAGGTGCACCATGCGGCCGTAGTGGGTGGAACTGATCTCCTCGAAGATCGAGCCGTCGAACGGCTCGCCGAGGGCGTCGCTCAGCTCCGCGTAGTCGAATTCCAGGAGTTTCCTGCCGTCCACCCGGATCATGGACGGGTACTCCACCAGGGAGACGCCTTCCTTGGTCGCCATCACGTCGGCGACGACCCGGCCGATCGGCGTGTTCATCAGGGTGACACCGCACATGTTCGAGGAACCGGCCTGCGAACCGAACTGCAGGGAACCGCTCACTTCTCCAACTCCTTCGGCACGTCGAGCCCGATTTCCTCGAGCAGCTGGGTGAACTTCTCCTTGGCCGCGCCGAAGGAGTCGGCGAAGGTGCGCACCTTCTCCGCGGGCTGCGACCAGATGGGCTGCAGTGCCCGCGCGGCTTGAAGGCACGGCGGCACCCAGGCCGACAGCCACTGGCCGAACAGCTCCTTGTTGCCGCTGCCGTGCTTCTCGTCGCGGGTGAGCATCCGGAACAGGGCGCGGGTGTAGCCGAGGTCCCGGTTGTAGTCGTACTCGCCGGTGCCGACGAGGGTCGGGGTGATGTAGTCGCCGTTCTTGGCGGAGATCTGCATGACGAGCTCCGACCGGAAAAGCTGTCCGACCAGCTGCTCGAAGACGACGTTGACGCCGAACAGCAGCTCGGCCCAGTCGCCAACGGCGGTGAGCTCCTCGAGGACCTTGCGCGTGGGCTGCCATTCCTCGGCCGAGGCCCACACCTGCTTGTGCACCGAACCGTCGAAGGTGCCCAGCGATTCGGACAGATCGAGGTTGAACAGGGCCAGGTCCTGGGCGAACCGCATCTTGTGCGCCGCGTTGACGGCCACCGCGGTGTTGATCATGTTGGTCGGCCCGGATCGCTGGATCGAGGTGAAAACGTGCAGCGCCATGCCGTTCTCGGCGTGCATCCAGGCGCCCAGGTTGCGGGCGACGAACTTCTGCCAGGCCGCGTTCCAGCCGTCGTAGGCGCCCGCGCGCTTCGCGTTTTCCAGGCCGAGGGCGACCTGGCGCACCACCGCGGAGTTGTTGCGGTAGATGGTCTGTTCCCATTCCTCGTTGGGGTCGAGGAAGGCGTGCCAGTCGGACGATTTCGCCTTCGTCCACTCCTTCGGGTAGCCTCCCGGCCCGTTACCGAAACCGTAGATCCAGCCCTGGGTCAGGTGCCGCTCCGGATCGGGCTGCACGTCGACGGTCACGTCCTCGTAGACCGTCGCGCGGAGTTTGGCGGGGCGGAAGTAGTTGTAGCTGCGGCTCTTGCTGCCGGGAAACTCCAACGCGCCGGCTTCGGAGTCGGTGAACTCGACCTTCGGGAAACTGCGCCCCTTGGGCGCGGAAGTTGCCGTGCTGGACATGTCATCCCTCCACTGTGGTGAGTGCTGGGTTTTTCGCGGTTGTCCGCTCTCCTGGTACGCCGTCCTATTCGTCCTCCCGGACCGACGTGGTGAACTTGTCGTAGAACACCTGGTCGTCCGGAACGCCCTGCCGTGCGGCCAGTGCCAGCGCCGCGTCGACCATGGGCGGCGGCCCGCACAGGTAGACCTCGCAGCGGTGCAGTTCGGACTCCCCGGCCTCGACGACCTCGGTGACCATCCCCCGTTCGGCCGGGACACCGCACTCGCCGAAGCCCTCGTCGGATTCCGACAGGGCGACGACGAACCCGAAGTCGGTCAGCCGCTCACCCAGTGCCCGGATCTCGTCGAGGTAGAACAGGTCCGCGGGGGTGCGGGCGCCGTAGTAGAAGCGGATCCGGCGGGTGTCGCCGGTGTCGGCAAGGTGCCGCAGCAGACCGAGCACGGGCGCCATGCCCGCACCGCCCGCCATCAGCACCAACGGCAGCACATGGCCCTTTTTCAGGGTGAAGTTGCCGTACGGGCCGCGCAGGTGGATCGTGTCGCCCGCCTCGATCCCGTCGTCGAGCAGGGACGAGAACCTGCCCCCCGGGTACTTCTTGATCAGGAACTCGAGGTGGCCGGTGGTGGCCGGGGTGGTCGCCATCGAGAAGGACCGGTGCTCGTCGGTGCCGGGGATGATCAGGTCGGCGTACTGGCCGGGTTTGAACTCGAAGCCGGGCGGGTCGACCGGCTTGAGCTTGAGGCCCACGATGTCGTGCGTGTGCGGGACCAGCTCCAGGACCTCGGTCCTGATCTCCTGCAACGGGGCGGAGTTGAGCAGCTCGTCCTCGTCGAAGTTGAGCAGTTCGATGGTGCAGTCGCTGAAGGCGTGCGCCCGGCAGAGCAGCACGTAGCCCTCTTCGACCTCGGCGTCGTTGCAGGCGAACGTCGAGTAGCGCTCCATCTGGATCTCGCCGTCCAGCACGTAGGACTTGCAGGCCGAACACTGGCCCTCGCGGCAGCCGTGCATGAGGTGGATTCCCTGCCGGAACGCCGCGTCGAGGATCTTTTCGTCCTCGTCCACCTCCATCTCGATGTCGACCGGTTCGAAGGAGATGCGATGCTTGTCGCCCATGGGTGTCTCGTTTCTCGGGTGCGGACGGCGGTGACATTCCGGCGACATTCCGGCGACATTCCGGTATGACATTCCGGTGGCAGCCGCCACCGCCGCCCGCTGGTCCTTGGGCCGTCAGCCGACCGTGACGTTCGGGTTGGCGCGGTACGCCGCGGCCCACTCCTCGCGCTCCTGATCGGTCATCTGGTTGAGGGTCACGTTCGGGCTGGCGAACCGGATGCCCCGGACGTCGTCGAGCGTCCACAGCTTCTTCGGGTCGTCGAGGTCCAGGTGGGGCTGCCCGACGAGGGTCCTGCCGTCGTCACGGACGTAGCCGAGGTCGGTGAGGATGTCGGCCAGATCCCGGTCGTGGTGGAGCGTCTCCCATTCGCGGTGCCCGGTCAGCCTGCCCATGTTGGGGGTCTCCCGGCCCTCGTACTCCGGCCGGAAGGCGACCTTGTCGGTCCAGTGGCAGGTGTCCGAGCAGTAGGTCCGCCACTGGTCGTCGACCTTGTCGACCACCATGTCCTCGCGGACGAGGCAGGGCACCATGCAGGTCCAGCAGCGGTGCGGGTATTCGTAGCCGACCTCTTCGAAGGCGATCGGCTTGTTGCGGCCCGGGTAGCGCAGCCGGTTGTAGGCCTCCCACCACTTGCCGAACTGGTTGTACCAGCCGGGGTACTTCTCCTCGAACCACTCGAAATCGGCGTCGGTCATGCCGTCGATGCGCCAGTAGTTCACCGGCCAGCCGGTGGCGAAGAACTGCGCCACCCGGTGGACGTAGAACTTGTTGGTGATCCGGTTCCACGCCTCCTCGACCAGATCGTGCGGGATGACCAGCCCGTACTTCTCCAGCGGGAGCAGGTAGCTGCGGTAGTAGTCGTCGTAGATCCAGCGTCGCCACATCTCGGCGTAGGACTCGCGGTTCTTGCGGCGGTCCTTGGTGCCGTACTCGATGAAGGTGCCGATGGCGGCGTCCACCACGCAGTGGTTGTTCCACCAGGCATAGCGCAGGTCGCGCTCCAGCAGCGGGCGGTTGCGCTCGTCGGCCAGTGCCATCAGCAGGATCGAGTAGCCGTTGCTGATGTGCCGGGACTCGTCGGACTGCACCGAGTGAAAGACCGTGGGCAGCAGGTAGTCGCCGTTGGCGGCGGCCTCGTCGGGCATCGCGACGAACAAGGTGTTGGTGAAAGCGGTTTCGGCAACCACCGTGAGGTAGATGTTCGCCGCCGTGATCGCGTCACCGGTGATGAACCCCTCGCCGAACTGACGGCCGATGGTGCCCGCGTAGTTGTTGGCGAACGCCTTCTCCGTGATGTCGAAGCCGGCCGGATCGATGTAGTTGTTCATGTACAACTTCTTGAGGTTCATCTGGATCGTCGAGTGCCGGACCTCGTCGATCATCTGGACCGCCAGTCCGTTGTGGATCTCCGGGTTCGGCACCGCGTCGATGGCCATCGGCATCGCCCTCGCCGCGGAGATCTCGGGGAACGGGATGATCGACAGGAACAGCTTCTGCCACTCCAGCCAGCGCTGCTGCACCTGACGGAACATGTTGCCCCGGATCGCACCGTCCATGGCCCCGAAGACGCGGTTGTCCTTCTCCTCCTCCATCGGGAAGTAGGACCGCATGATCTGCTTCAACGGGTCCTTTTTGGGTGCTTTCTCGAACGTGTAGTCGGTGCCGAAGCGGGTCGCGGGAGTGGCGAACGTCGGCTCCCACGACAGCTCCGTGATCTTGCTGTGCGCCTTGGTGAGACTCTGCCTGCTCAATTCGGCCTCCTTGGAAGCGGGATCTGGCGCCCGGCCGTGCGTCCTGACGGGGGAGAGTGTGTTGCGGATCGCAGGTAACTTCTGTCTCAATGTGAGACTGCTGGTCTCGCGGGACTGCGCCACGATGGGACCAGTGCGGTGACCGAGCACCCAACGTCAAAGGAGACGGTGGTGACCCAAGCAGACCGGCCCGATTCACAGCGGATGAGCGTTCTGCGGGAGAAGTTCCTCACGCGGCCCGAACCCGGGCTCCCCGGTGTCCGCGACGTCATCTCCGCCTCCTGGCGGCGCGCACTCGAACACCGGGTCGACGCCGACGAACCCGATCCGGTCTTCGTCCCCGATCACGACGAGGAAAGCCTCCTGGCCCGCAGCGCCAGGCCGGTGCTGGCCGACCTGTCCGCCGAGCTGGCCGCCCAGCCGGTCGCCATCGTGCTGACCGACGCGGACGGCCTGGTGGTGAGCCGGTTCAGCACCGACCGCGCGCTCAACTCGGGCCTCGACCGGATCTCGCTGGCCACCGGGTACAGCTACGCCGAGGAGTCGGTGGGGACCAACGGGATCGGCACCACGCTGGAGTGCCAGAAACCGGTGCTCGTCTCCGGGTTCGAGCATTTCAACAGCAGTCTCGCGGACTTCGAATGCGCCGGGGCGCCGATCTCCCATCCGATCCGGGGGCACCTGGCCGGTGTCCTCGACCTGACGTCCTGGGCCGATCACTCGAGCCCGCTGCTGCTGACGCTGGCGCGTACGACGGCCAAGCGGATCGAGGAGGCGATGTTGGCCGGCACCGGAGCCCGGGAGCTGAGCCTCTTCCGCGAGTACCTCGCCGCGTGCCGCCGGGGATCGGGAGCGGTTCTGGCCGTCAACGAGGACGTGGTCATGGTCAACAGCCACGCCGAGGAGCTCTACGACGTGACCGACCGGGCGGCGCTGATCAGCCATGCGGCGGACGTGACAGGAGCGGCCAAACCGGTCACGGTCCTGGCCGACCTGCCCTCCGGGGTGGTCGCCCGGCTGGAGTACCGGCCGGTGTACAG
>NZ_VJWX01000003.1 GCF_007713715.1 Amycolatopsis rhizosphaerae | reverse complement strand
GGGAGGACCATCCTCCGTCCTCGTGGTCCGGGCGGGGTTCGGAGAAGAACTTCTCGATTGCGGTTTGCCAGTCCTCGACCGAGTCCCAGCGGGCGATGTTGACCACGGGATATTCGGCCTCGGGATCGAGGGAACGGTGCAGCCGGGTGCCTCGGAAGCCTTTCGCATCCCTGGACGACAGGGTGCTGCGCTCCCAGTCGGCCACGAACCTGTCCACCATCTCGGGGGGCATGGAGAAGAGGTTGATCAGCACGAGTGGCTCGTCCTGCGCGGTCATGATGACTCCTTGATGAATTCGTGGACAAGATTTCGCCAGGTCGACGATGGTGAGCGGGTACGCCGTGACCTTCCGCGAGTGATCTGAAGGTGGCTGCGGTGCCCCTTGGCGTCCCGAGACTCACTGTCACCGTAACTTTACTGCGACTGAAGCTTTGACCGCAAGCCGCGAACACTTCTGCCGCTAAAAAATTTGCCTTGCTGTACTTAGTGGGAGACTGGACTACACTGAGGCCGTGAGAGTGAAGACTGTGGACTGGACGGCCCGGTCCGGCGCCTCCGGGACCGAGGGGCTGCGCGAGCGCAAGAAGCGTCAACTGCGGCAGCAGTTGACCGACACCGCCACCGCGATGTTCCTCGAGCGTGGGTTCGAGGCCGTCCGCGTGGCGGAGATCGCCGAAGCCTGCGACGTATCCGAAAAGACCGTCTTCAACCACTTTCCCACCAAGGAGGCGCTGGTCCTGGACCAGCCCGACGCCACGATGGCCGCGCTGCGTACCGGGCTGGCCGACCGCGACGTCAGCCCCGTCGAGGCGGCCCTGCGGATCCTGGCCGGCGAGTTGAAGGCCATGACGTCCTGGCTGGCCACCCACGACGACCCCGCCGAGGCCGGCGTTCAGCTCAGCCGGTTCAACACCATGATCCAGACCACCCCGGCGTTGCGCGCGTACCAACACGAGATGACCGTGCAGCTCGCGGCTGTCGCCGCCGAGGTGCTGGCCGATCGGGCCGGGATGCGTGCCGAGGATCCCGAACCGCGGATCGCCGCGACCGCGCTGATGGGGCTCTGGCAGATCCAGTTCGCCGGCCTGCGAACACATCTGGACGGCAAACGAACACCAGGCCAGGTCGAACGCGCGGTCAGCGCCGACGTCCGGAGGGCGGCTCGGCTGATCGATGCCGGACTGGCGACGTTCGCCACCACCCAGCAGACCGTCGCGGGTTCTGCCGGGCAGCGCAGGAAGACCCCGGCGAGCGCCACGACCGGCGACAAGCGGGTGGCCCGCGCGTCGGCAACCGCCACCGGGACCGGCCGGCGGCGCAACCCGAAGTAGCGGCGGGCGTCCGGAGGCGGGGGAGGAGTGCCCCTCGCCGCGCAAACCACTCCGATACCGGCCTTAGCGGTCTTCGGGGGCGGTCGCGCCGGAGAGGCGTTCCAGCCAGCGATCGAGCAGTGCGGTCTCGGCGGGTTCCAGTGCGTCGGTGCCGGTGAGGGAGAGTTGGGCACGGAGGCGGACGGCCGCCGCGGGTACGGGATCGGTTCGCGCCGGTGGCGCGGGTTCGGTGAGGACCGTGCCGAACATCGCGTCCCGCATCCGGTGGGACAGGTTCGTGTCGTCGAACAGGTCCGGTTGCGCGATCAGGTTGAGTGCCACTCCCACGTTGGCCGACAGGATCAGCTGTGCGGCGGCCTCGGGTTCCACCTTGAGCGCCCCGGCGGCCGCGCAGCGGACGAGGCCGCCCTGCAGCAGGTCGAACACGCGCTGCCGGGCCGCCGAGCGTGATCGCGTGCGAGGCGCGAACATCAACTGGTAGAGCGCGGGGTTCCGGCGGGCGAAGTCCATGTGGTTGTCCCAGCCCGCCCGCAGGTCGGCCACCGGGTCGGCCGTCCGCGGCTGGGCCGCCTTGCCCGACGCATACCGCTCGAAGCCGTGCTCGGCGACCGCGTCGAGGAGACCTTCCTTGTCTCCGAACAGGCGGTAGAGCACCGGCTGGGTGACCCCGGCGGCGTCACACACCGGGTGGAGATGTCGTTGTCGGCGGATCCCGCGAGCTGCCGCTCCGCCGCCTACGCAGGTGGCTGACGTAACTGCTGTCTCACGAACATCCGGTAGCGGTACGGTGCTCGGCGTGACCGGGCGAGAGCACGATCAGGACGTGGACGGTGAGGGCCGGCAGGCTTGCGAGACACAGGCATCGGACGGTAGGGCACCTAAGGTGCGGATCGACTGGAGGCTGGATCGCCGGGACATCGATGACGGCGGCATCGACGGGCCGCCTCTCACGTACAAGGGCGTGCCGTTTACCGGCGAGGTGGTGGAGGCCATCGGTGATCAGTTGCTTTGGCAGGACTTCTATGTCGACGGCTACCGGCACGGACTGGCCCGCGAGTGGTGGGCTGACGGGCCGTTGATGGCCGAGGGCCTCATGGTCTGGGGTCATTGCCGCGGTGTGTTCCGGTCCTGGAACCACGATGGCACCCTGGCCAAGGAACAGGTCTTCGACGATGAGGAAGAGCTGATCGAAGTGCGCGAGGATTTCGGCCCGGCCCGTCCCGACGCACTGCCCAGGTCCTGCCCGCAGTGCGGGCAGGACCTGGTGCAGGAGATCACTCGTTATGCGGCCTACGGGGGCCACGAAGGCACCGACGAATGGTGGAGGTGCCCCGGCTGCGGGTTCCTGGGGCGTCCTGATCTCGGGGGTCGCTCGATCCTTCACCCCTTCGTGCGCCCGACCGGCGAAGACGGGGATTGCGTTTTCTGCGGCGGGGAGGAGTGCAACCGGGCGAGCGAGACGTTCGTCCGGGACGGCTGGCTGTGCGGGTGGATCGTCTGCGTGGCCTGCGGCCGGGAGAACGTACGCCGGATCAAGCGCGTCCGGTAGTCTCAGCGACGGGCGCACGTTGCCCCGCCCGAAGACGTTCCGTCCTTGTCCTTCTGGTTTGCCCGTGACCGATCGCGGACGCCGGGCCGAGCCCGGCGATCTCACGGGCGGCATCACCGCCGACCTCTTCGGCACCCCGAAGGACGTGGAGGCGAGGGTGGGGAGTGGATCCAACGGTGAAGTCTCCACGCCCGGAGTTGTTCCGCTCGGCGCGGGACCGGACGCTGTTCGTGAATGGGGACGGCCGGTCATTGGCTGTCACCGATCTCATGACACGGACTGGCCAAGGATCTCGGTGAACGCTCACGCGGCGAGCCGCGCGTGGGATGCAGCCGTATAGGGGGTCGAGGATCCACTTTCGAACAGGTCATAGCGGCTTCTGACCCAGTTTGGGGTAGTAGGTCAGCTGGTACGGCGACAGCTCGGAGACGGCCAGCTGGCCCGCGCCCCGGCAGATGGGGCAGACGTGTTTCCCGCCGCATTGGAGGCAGTTACTACGCCCGTGGGGCTCGCTGGGCACCCAGCCGCGTCCGCCGCAGTCGTGGCAGGCGCCGAGGCCGTCGCACTCATAGCAGAGCACGAAGCCGGACGTCAGGGTCTCGGGCGTTCGGACCGGCTCCGGCCACTGGAACTCCTCCAGTTCGTGCAGGGCCAGGGCGGGGGTCCACCCGGTGTAGAGCACGGACGAGCTGCGGTCGCTCGTGCGGATCTCTAGGTGAGTACCGTTGGAATGTCGGGCGGTGAGGACATACCTGCGCTTCGTGCCGTCGATCTCCTCTTCCGGCCCGGCGATGCTCCACACGGCCGGGTTGAACAGGCTGGCTGCCCTGGAGGCGACGTCGGCAACGCCGACCCCTTCGGGGCGTTTCCCACGGAACACGGCCGAGTAGCTGTAGCGCAAAGGCTCGTGCCAGTCGGCGACGTCCGGCCAATCGAGGAAGAGGAGGCCGAGGTCGGCACCCGGGGTCAGGTCGTTGATCAGCTCGACGAGGTGCGCACGCAGGGAACGCCCGAGCCGGTCCAACTCCTCACGCGCACCAGGTATTTCTCCCACGGGAGCCCCCTTCTCTCGCCTGATTACGGGCATCCTATGCGGGTGAGAACGGCGAAAACACAGGCAGAGGCACGTACTCAGCTGCTACGGCACTTCACGGAGACGCTCTGTGCGCTGCCCCCGGAAGTGTCGCTGGCGCTACGGCACCCGGACCTGCCCCACGCGGGCCTGCACGGCGGGGTTGTCCTGTCCGGGGACCTGAACCATCCCGAAGACGGGTGGGCCACCTTCGACATCAGGTACTGGATACTGGGAACCACGCCGAACACATGCGACCGATACTTCGACCTGGTCACAGGGGTGTGGCGCGAGTGGGGCTGGGCGATCAGGGACGAAGGGGATGCCCTTACACGCACGGGTTGGGCGGACACCCCCGACGGGTACGGCTTCGCCCTCACGCGGAGTGTGAACGGCTACTTGAGCATGGCCGGCTCGACACCGCTGTTCCTGCGGGACTCGGTCGTAGGGGAACCGATGCCGACGCGGATTGCTTGGCAGAACGGGGAGGCGGTGTCCTCCTTGTAGTCGGGCTCGCGGAGTGAGTGGTGCGCATCGTGAAGTGGCGGGTCACGAACCTGGTGTGCGTCGGTGCCACTTGTCCCACCGCAGGACGCCGCCTGCGGCACCCTGTCGTGCGGAATGGCCGAGCAACTCGGCCATTCCGCACGACGGCCCTCCCACCCAGCGGCGCGGCAGCCCGGGATCAACGGCCCAGTCCGGCCGGCGAGGAATGGCTGTGCGGGCTCCGATCAGCGGGCGGACTCGTAGAGGGGGTACTTGCCCGCGAGGGTGGCGACCCGGTCGCGCAGCAGCACCGTCGACTCGTCGCCGACCGGCGAGATCAGCGTGTCGGCGATGATGTCGGCGACCGCGCGGAAATCTTCGGCAGCGAAGCCGCGAGTGGCGAGCGCGGCCGTGCCGATCCGCAGACCGGAGGTGACCATCGGCGGCCGCGGGTCGAACGGCACGGTGTTGCGGTTCACCGAGATGCCGATCTCCTTCAGCCGATCCTCGGCCTGTTTGCCGGTGAGCTCGCTTTCCCGCAGGTCCACCAGCAGCAGGTGCACATCCGTGCCGCCGGTGAGGATCTTGATGCCTTCGGCGGCCAGATCGCTGCCCGCGAGCCGTTCGGCGACGATCCGCGCGCCTTCGATCGTGCGCCGCTGGATGTCCCGGAACTCCTCGCCGGCCGCGATCTTGAATGCGACCGCCTTCGCGGCGATCGTGTGCGCGAGCGGTGCCGCCTGCTGGCCGGGGAACACGGCGCTGTCGATGGCCTTGGCGAACCGCTCCCGGCACAGCACGAGGCCCCCACGCGGTCCGCCGAGCGTCTTGTGCGTCGTGGTGGTCACGACGTCGGCGTACGGCACGGGATTGGGGTGCTCCCCGGCCGCGACGAGTCCCGCGAAGTGAGCCATGTCCACGAGGAAACGGGCACCCACCTCGTCGGCTATCGCGCGGAACGCGGCGAAATCGAGGCGCCGGGAATAGGCGGACCAGCCCGCGACGATCAGTTTCGGCCGGTGTTCGCGGGCGAGCCGCGCGACCTCGTCCATGTCGACCTGCGCGTCGGCTTCGTTCACGTGGTAGTTGACGCAGTTGTAGAACTGCGCTGAGAAGTTGAGGCGCATGCCGTGGGTGAGGTGACCGCCGTGGGCGAGATCCATCGCGAGGATGGTGTCCCCTGGTTCGAGGAGCGCGGCGTAGGCGGCGGCGTTGGCCTGGGCGCCGGAATGCGGCTGGACGTTGGCGTGCTCGGCCCCGAACAGGGCCTTCGCGCGTTGCGTCGCGAGCTTCTCGATCACGTCGATGTGCTCGCACCCGCTGCAGTACCGGTGGTCGGCGTACCCTTCGGCGAGCTTGTTCATGAACGCCGAACCCTGCGCCGTCATCACCGCCAGGGGAGTGTAGTTCTCGGACGCGATCATGCTCAGGGTGGACTGCTGGCGGAGCAATTCCCCGGACAGCTCGGCGGCCACCGCCGGGTCGACTTCGCTGATCGTCCGGTCGAGTAGTCCGGTCTGGACCTTTACGGGCATGCGGGATCTCCTTCTGAATCGGGAAATGGTGTACGACGTCAGGCGTGCTCGACGGTGAGCACGAATTCCGAGAGAACCGGTGCGGTGAAAACGGCGTCGATATCGAGCGGCGTCGCGAGTTCGCTCCGCAGTCGCCGCACCACGTCGACCGCCTCCCGCGGATCTCCGCCCAGTTCGAAGAAGTGGTCGTCGGGGGCTATGCCGGCGAGCCGCAGCACTTCGCACCAGACGTCGGCGACCTTCCGCGCCACCGGACTGCGAGAAAACGCGTCGCCTTCCGTGGCCTGCTGCTCGGCGAAAAGGGTTCGCAGTGCGCGCCGGTCAAGTTTCCCGACGTCGTTGACCGGCAGATCGGGCAGGAGCCGGATGTGGTCGGGCAGCGCCGCAGGCGGAAGGTGCGCGCGCAGTGCCCGGCGGATCTCCGCGGGGGTCGTCGCGCGAGGGCGGTCGAGTACGACGAAGGCGGCGAACCGGGGAAGCGGCTCCGCGCGGTCCAGCCGCACCACCGCGGAAGCCCGGACGCCGCGCTGCCGGGCGAGCAGCGCATTGACCTGTTCGGGATCGACCTTGCCCGCACGGCCACGCTCGCCGTCCGACGAGCGGCCGAAAACCTCCAGCGTCCCGTTCGCCCGGAGTCGCGCCCGGTCGCCCGCCCGGAAGACGCGGGCAGCGGGATCGTCGCCGCTTCGGACGAAAGCCGAGTCGGTCCGTCCGATGTAGCCGGCACTGGCGTAGGGAGTGTGGATGTGCACCTCGCCGATCTCGCCGGGTCCGCACGATGTTCCGCTCGGCGTCCGCACGAGCAACTCCGCACCGGCCATCGCCTGTCCCGCCGGATGCACAAGGGTGTCCTGGCTCCGGCCGACACGGTGGAATGCCTGGATCATCGTGCATTCGCTGGTCCCGTACAGGTTGACCAGGCCGGCGCCCGGTGCCACGGCATGCCATCGGGTGGCGAGTGCCCCGGTCAGGGGTTCACCGGAGAAGAAGAGCAGCCGCAGGTCCTCCAGTGGGCCGACGGCCGCGGTCTCACCCAGCCAGCGGCTCGACAGTGCGGGCATGGTGTGAGCCCGCGTCACCGCCGATTTCTTGAGCCACCCGAGGATTGCGGGGTCGCTGGGGTGGACGGCGCCGTCGGCGGGGATGTGCACCGAGGATCCGCTGGCCAGCGGCGTGAAGATGTCGCGCAGCATGCCGTCGGTGAACAGGCTGGTCAGCTGCGCGCAGCGGTCGGACGGCCGGAACTCGAACTCTTCCTGCTGCCAGAGGATGAAATGCGACAGGCTGTTGTGCTCGCCGAGGAGCGCTTTCGGGGTTCCGGTGGTGCCCGAGGTGAAGAAGATGTAGGCCGGATCGTCGCCGGAGAACCGGGTCCCCGCGCTGCCGTCGCGGCGCACGGTCGAGAAGCCCTGTTCGTCGTCGAACACCACCACGGTGCGGGCTCGCGCCTGGTTCAGCCGTTGCTCGCGCGCCTGTCCGGAAAGCGCGGGGTCGACGAGCACGAGGACTCCGCCCGCGCGCCACACCCCCAGCAGGCTCGCGTACAGGTCGAAGCTGCGTGTCGCCGTGCACAGCGCCACGGTTTCTCCAGTACGGTGTCCCGCCGATCGCAGCCCCTCGGCGAACTCGCCCGCCCGCTCGTGGAGTTCGCGGTAGGACCACGAACGGTCGCCGCTCACGATCGCCGGGGCGCCGGGATCGTTCGCCATCGCCCGCTCCACGAGTTCGGTGACCCGCGGATACCGGCGCACCGTCCTTTGTGGTCCTCTCGGCTCGACGGCCGCGAGGCGCACATCCTGGACGGCCAGGCCGGGGTTCGCCGCCACGCGCTGCAGCAGCGTGCGATACGCACGCAGAAACGTGGTGGCGAAACCCTCGCTGTAGCGATCGGCGCGGTAGAGCAGTTCCACGATCGGCTCGCCGGCCAGCGCCTTGACGCGCAGTGTGAACGGGTATTCCGGGTTCGGGTGTGCGATGTCGAGGACAGTCATGCGGAGTCCGGCGGACTCGGCGCTCTCGGGAAGAGGAGCGGCGAACTCGAAACCCGCCTGTGCCAGCGGCCCGTGCGCGAGGTAGTGCTCTGGCGTGAGCTCGGCGAGCAGGATCTCAACCGGAACGCTGTCGTGTTCTCCGGCGGCTGTGACGACCGAATTCACCCTCCGTGCGGCCTGCCGGAACGCCGGATTGTCTGTGAGGTCGACGCGCAGCACCATGCCGGGCAGCGCGACGGTGAGGTCGTACTCTCCGGTGTACCGGGCAAGCAGCTGAACGTAGGCGGTCAGCAGGATCGCCGACAGCGGCGCCTCACCGGTCAGTCGTCCGGCGAGGCTCGTCAGCACCTGACGATCAAGCGAGACACTGCTTCGTCCGGTCTCGGCGGCCGGTTCGGCGGCCGGAGGCAGGTCCGGCGGTGGCACCACCCCGTAATCGGCGTCGGCGAGCTGCGTCAGCCAGAAGCCGAGGTCGGCGTCGCGGATCGGTGCCTGTTGCCCGCGCCGCGTCGGCGCAGGGCGATCCTCGCCCTCGGCCGGGCTCCGGTAGGCCGCGACAAGATCGTGGAAGAGGACGCGCATCGACCGCTCGTCCACCGCCGCGCGATGGGCCACGAGCACCAGTACGTGCTCACGTGCCCCCAGGGGCAGCAACACCGCGCGGAGTACGGGCGTCATCGGAAGCGGCTGACGGATGACTTCCCGGACCCACCGGGCCACCGATTCCGGATCGGACGACGTGGGCGCATTCGGACGATCGTCGAAGGCCAGTTCCGCGGCGTTCGCCGTCGCGACGGCGTCGAGCGCACGTCGCAGACTCGCCACCTCCAGTTGCCCGGCGAGCTCGACGACCAGTTGGGTGCGCTGCCGAACCTCGCCCGGGCGTGCCTGTTCGAGCAGCCAAAGGCGTTCCTGCGCGGGTGAAGAGGCGGTCGGTGTCATGTCGGCGATCACTTCACTCTCTGCCGGCCGTGTCGGGTTTCGGGCTTTCTGCGGGCAGGGGGAACCGGTGCCACGAAGAACTGGACCGTTGCCGCATCCGTCCAGTGGCGGACGACGGGAAGCACGACCGTGTCGGCGTGCATCAGCTCGGCGGCGGGCAGCTTGGCCAGCAACACCGCCGCGGCGGCCGAAAGGGTGACGACCAGCAGCGCCAGCCCGAAGATCGACGCGACGATGTTGAGCGTGGTGGCGAGCAGACCGGTGGCGATGGTCGGTATCGAGGCGCCGAGATACAGAGCGGCGAACAGGCGGGAACTCATGTGCGCCCGGGTCTCGGCGGGGCTACGGGCGAGCAGCCGGGTGCTGCCGGCACGCAGACAGAGACCGCCGCCGATACCGCACACCACGACGGCCAGAGCGAAAATCGGGAGCGAACCCAGAAACGCGGCCGCGCTCAACAGAGACGCCGCCAGCGGCAGCGGAATCACCGTCACGGCCGGGTTCCTCGCCGAGGTGATCCGCCCCGCGAGTAGCTGCCCGACCGCACCGGTGGTGAACAGCACCGCGGTGGCGATGCCCGAGACCGACGTGTTCGCCACGTGCATCAGCTGCTGGAGGATCTGGCCGGTCATGGCGGTCAGGAAACCGAACATGGCGAAGGCGGCGACCATGGTGGCGGCGGTGGCCCGGTAGGCCGTGCGGAGCCGGACCGGGATCCGTTTCTCCTGGTGCTGTCCGGCGAGCCGGGACGGCAAAACGGTCTCGGGAACGCGGGCCATCGGCACCAGTATCACCGGGGTGAGCAGGAGTAACCCGACGGCATACGGGGCCGCGAGCACGGAGTGTGTCAGCTCGTTCAGCCATCCGGCGAGGAAGGTGCCGAGTGCCTGGCCGCCCATGTTGGCCGCCACGCCGAGCGTGGTCGCGCGCCCGACATGGTCGTCCCCCGCCAGATCGGCGAGATGGGCGGGCAGAGCGGAGATCGCCAGCCCGACCGCGATTCCCGTCAGGACCCGGCTCACGTACAACCCGGGAAGTGACGGCGGCATCAACAGCACGGCCTCGCCGGAAGCAGCCAAAAGGACCGCCAGGTACAGCACGGGGAGCCGGCCGATCCGGTCCGACAAGAAGCCGAATCGGAGCAACGTCGCCAGTACCACGAGCGCGTAGCAGGCGTAGAGGACGGTGATGTCGAGCGCGGCCAGGCCGAGCCGCTGCCGGTAGATCGAGTACAGCGGGGTGGGCAGGGCGCTCGCCGCCATGATCGCCAGATAGATCCACGTCACCATCAGCTCGTGGCGCAGCCGTCCGCCCCGCATGAGATCCCCGCGAACTACCGCGGGCAACGTATCGTCGTACCGGTCGCCGCGGGTGCGTCCTGCCCATGTCTCCGGCGTACGAACCGGCCGCGAAGTCGCGGCGCTCATCACGATCCCCCTTCATTCGTCCACTTCGGACATCCAATGGCCGACGGGAAACGTCGGGTACGCGTGATCGCATGGCCGTGCCTTGCCTTCCCCGACTCCCGTTCATACAAGCCTCCCTTCGAGACGTACGCGACAGAGAAAAGGTTGCGTGCGTCTCCAACACCGCGGCACTACCGCACTGCTCCTGGGACCGATCGCCGTTCGGCCGGTCCGCAGGAGTTTCACCGGTCCGGGCAAGCGAATCCGCACGTATATCCTTCGGACTGTCGAAGTGGCAGGGGTGCTGGGTGAAGGAACGCGAACGTCCGCATCGGCACGCTGGCTTCCTTCCCGGCGATGCCGATGCTCCCGGAACGTCCTGACCGCACCAGAAGGGGCCGGGGATGGTGGCCCGGCGGATTTCCTCAGTGGACTCTTTCGGATGATCTTGCGATCAGCGTTGCAGACCCGGCGGGCGAGGGGCAAGGTTCGGCTGCGCAAGCTGGCCGAACGACCCGCGGGAATTGCCTCTCCAGGCATCGCCGCCGTGCCGGGGACCGGAGGCGGGTTCCTTCGTCGTTTCCCGTGTCCTATCCGTCGTGTTCGCGGCGTGCGGGCCGGCCGGGGCGGTTCACTCCCACCAGTCGAACAGAGCACCCGCCCTGCGGGCGGCCAGGACGTGCTGACCATGACCTGGGGTCGCGACGGCGTGCGACCGGTGAGCCGGCTCGAAGCCTGATCGGCACCGTCGTCATCGTCGCGGTCACTGATCGGTGATCCTGATGAGACTGTGGTGATCGAGCCGCGGTTCTGCCGGGAATGTGCGTTGTCGCTTCATGATTCGGCTGAGGCGGGCCGTGAGCGGCGCCAGGTGGTGGACGCGGGTCCGGTGCCACCGCTGGAGGTCACCGAGTGGCAGCGGGTGTCGAAGGTTTGTCCGGGGTGCGCGACGGTGATCGGCAAATTCACCGGTGTCCTGGTCCGCGACGGCTATCCCGGCTACGAGCACCTGACCCAGGCCGTGCATGCCTGGGTGCGGTGGTGTACGTGGCGTGCGCGATGTTTTCCGGGCCGTTCCGGGGTGGCCGGATCCCGCGTTGGTAGGACTCGCGCCACCCGGCATAGTAATACCGGGCGGTCGGCGTTCTTGTCGTGAACGCCGACCGCCTGTCATCCGCCTCGCGTGGATCGCTCACCCCGCGGTGATCGCGCTGCGGAAGCCCCGCAGCCGCAGGCTGTTACTGACGACGAACACGGAGCTGAACGCCATGGTCGCGCCGGCGATCATCGGGTTGAGCAGGCCGGCCGCGGCCAGTGGCAGCGCCGCGACGTTGTAGGCGAAGGCCCAGAACAGGTTGCCCCTGATCGTGCGGAGGGTCCGCCGGGACAGCCGGATCGCGTCGGCCGCGACCCTGAGGTCGCCGCGCACCAGGGTCAGGTCGCTGGCTTCGATGGCGACATCGGTGCCGGTGCCCATCGCGAGCCCGAGGTCGGCCTGGGCGAGTGCGGCTGCGTCGTTGACGCCGTCACCGACCATCGCCACGACCTTGCCCTCGGCCTGCAGCCCTTTGACGACCTCCACCTTGTCCTGGGGCAGGACCTCGGCGATCACCTGCTCGATGCCGACCTCGGCGGCGACGGCCTTCGCCACCGATGCGTTGTCCCCGGTCAGCAGGACCGGGGTGAGGCCGAGTTCGCGCAGCTGGCGGATCGCCTCGGCGGAGGTGGACTTGACGGTGTCCGCGACGATCAGCACGGCCCGGGCCTGGCCGTCCCAGCCCACCGCGACGGCCGTCCTGCCCTGCTGCTCGGCCATGGCCTTCGCCTGGGCCAACGTGGGTGGGAGGTGCTGACTCCAGTCCTCGAGCAGGCTGGTGCGGCCGACGAGGACGGCCTTGCCATCGACGATTCCCTGCACGCCGAGACCCTCGATGTTGGTGAAGCCTTCGACGGACGGCAGGTCGCCGACCCTGTCCCGCGCACCGTTCGCGACGGCCTGGGCGATCGGGTGCTCGGAGGCGTTCTCCAGCGCGCCCGCCAGCCGCAGCACCTCGCCGGGCTCGACGCCGTCGGCCGTGTGCACGTCGATGAGCGCCATCTTGCCGGTGGTGACCGTGCCGGTCTTGTCGAGCACGATCGTGTCGACCCGCCGGGTGGACTCCAGCACTTCCGGTCCCTTGATCAGGATGCCCAGCTGGGCTCCCCGGCCGGTTCCGACGAGCAGAGCGGTCGGCGTGGCGAGCCCGAGCGCGCAGGGGCACGCGATGATCAGCACCGCGACGGCCGCGGTGAAGGCCGCGGACGCGGTCCCGCCCGCGCCGAGCCAGAACGCCAGGGTCCCGACCGCGAGGGCGATCACGATCGGCACGAACACCCCGGAGATCCGGTCCGCGAGCCGCTGCACGGCCGCCTTGCCGGTCTGTGCCTCCTCGACCAGCTTCGCCATCTGCGACAGCTGCGTGTCCGAACCGACCCGGGTCGCCCGCACCACCAGCCGCCCGCCCGAGTTCACCGTCGCGCCGACGACCGGGTCACCAGGGCCGACCTCGACCGGCACCGACTCGCCCGTGAGCATGCTGGCGTCGACCGCGGAGCTGCCCTCCTCGATCACGCCGTCGGTGGCGATCTTCTCGCCGGGCCGGACCACGAAGCGGTCGCCCACCACCAGCCGCTCGACCGGGATGCGCTCTTCCCGATCGCCTCGCAGTACCGCCACCTCCTTGGCGCCGAGTTCGAGCAGCGTGCGCAGGGCGGCTCCGGCCCGCCGCTTGGAGCGGGCCTCGAAGTAGCGGCCGGCGAGGATGAACGTGGTGACCCCGGCGGCGACCTCGAGGTAGATATTGCCGTCGCCGCCGATGCGCTCGATGGTGAGCTCGAACGGGTGCGTCATGCCGGGTGTGCCGGCGCTGCCGAACAGCAGGGCGTACAGCGACCAGGCGAACGCGGCGAGGGTGCCCATCGAGATCAGCGTGTCCATTGTGGCCGCGCCGTGCCGCAGGTTCGTCCATGCCGCCTTGTGGAACGGCCAGGCGGCCCAGACGATCACTGGCGCGGCCAGCGTCAGCGAGATCCACTGCCAGTAGGTGAACTGCAGCGCCGGGACCATCGCCAGGGCGATCACCGGCACCGACAGCACGAGCGAACCGATCAGGCGCTGCCGCAGCGGTCGTGTCGGATCGTCCTCTTCGGCGTCCGTCTCCTTCCGTTCCGTGGATTCGGGCTGCGGCACGGTGGCCGAGTAGCCCGCCGCTTCGACCTGACTGACCAAAGTGGCCGGGTCCAGGCCGACGGGGAAAACGACCTTCGCCTTCTCGGTGGCGTAGTTGACGGTCGCGGTGACCCCGTCGAGCTTGTTCAGCTTGCGCTCGATGCGCATCGCGCAGGAGGCGCAGGTCATGCCGCCGATCGCCAGTTCGATGTCCCGCTGCTCGCCGGCGGGCCGCAAGTCGGGCGAAGTGGAAGTCATCGTGGTGTTCCCTTTCTCGATCGCCGGATCAGCCGTGGCCGCCGTGACCGTCGTCGGACGGTTCGGGGTGCGAAGACGCGGACTGCGGGTGGGGTTCGGTGGTGCCGGTGTCCGAATCGGACACGGTGGACACGGTGAATTCGGCCGTGTGGACCGTGCCCTCGTGCTGGAAGTCGAGGAACAACCGGTAGGTACCGGCTGAGGGGACTTCCGCGCGGAACGTCACATCCGGGCCGGGGCGGGTGGCCCCGTCGCCCGGCGACCCGTCGGGATGCACGTGGAGGTAAGCCAGGTCCCCGTCGCGAAGCGCGACCAGGTGCCCGTAGGCGCCGAGGTAGGGTTGCAGGTCGGTGATCTCCCGGCCGTCCTTGGTGACGGTCGCCGTCACCTTCGCGGTATGCCCCGGCGTCAGGTCACCGTCGAGGCGGACCTGGTAGCCCGCCACTTCCGCCACCCGCGACGGCGGGTAGGCCACCGGCTGGAAGTCTCCCGCCGCGGCCAGGTCGACCCCGAGCGTGGTGGCCCGCCCCCCGGTCGGGGCGAAGTCGGCGAAGGCGCGGTAGCTGCCCGGGTCCGCCACGGCCAGCGGGACGGTCCATGTGCCGTCGGCGGCCATCGCCGGGTGGACGTGCTGGAACCCGGCGGTGTCGCGGCGCACCACGATGAGGTGCATGCGCTTTTCGTGCTCGACGTCGAACCCGGTGACCGGCTTACCGTCGGGCCCGGTGATCCGGAAGGAGAACTCGTTGGTGGTTCTCGGGGTCAGCGTGGCGCTGGCGGGGGAGAGGGTGTAGCCGTCCTTGGACGACGACAGTCCCGCGGGTTGGTCGGGTGCGGTCTCCCCGGCGGTGGTGTGGTGGTGGTCCCCGTGCCCGGTGTCCTTGGTGCCGAGCGAGCCGGCTTCGCTGGTGAAGGGACCGGCAGCGGTGCCGATCGCCCAGCCGCCACCGGCGACCAGGGCGAGCGCCGCACCGTAGACGGAGAGCTTTCCTGCAGTGTTCATGACTTTCTTTCCTGTCCTCGGGCTGTCCGTTGTGCGGTCACCTACCCCTTACCGGTATTCCGGGGAGCGGCGGTGAGCTCGTTCGCCGACAGGGACATTTATACGGGTGGGGGGTATCGATGTCAAGATCGAATCTGTGATCGCCTGCTGGTGTCGGAGCCCTGAGGAGGACCACCTTCGGCAGATACCCCCCTGGTGTATTTGAAGATATGCGTGCTAGCGTGATCGACATACCCCCCACCCCTAGGGGGCAGTGAGTTGGATACGGCTGACCAGGAGGCAACTGATGAGCACCGCCGTCTACACCGTCAAGGGCATGACCTGCTCCGGCTGCATGAACAAGGTGACCACCGCGGTGACCGGCGTCGCGGGCATCACCGACGTCGACGTCGATATCGCGACCGGCGAGGTCACGGTGACCAGTGACGCGCCGATCGACGAGCGGCAGGTCACCACGGCGATCGCCGGTGCCGGTTACGAGGTCGTGAGCCGAGGATGAGTGAGCAGCCCCCGGCCCGGCCGGAGGTCGTGATCAAGACAGTGGACAACGGCCCGTACCAGATCAGGGGGCCGGTCCGCCTCGTCGACCACGACAACAACGTCTACGACCTCGGGCCCGGCCGGACGAAGCTCCTCTGCCGCTGCGGAATGTCGGCGAAGAAGCCCTTCTGCGACGGCGCTCATGCCAGGAACGGGTTCGTCGCAAGCGAGAGGTCGTCGTAGCCCGGTCACGTCAGGTGGTCCCGTGCGTCCTCGGCGCACGGGACCGCCTGCTGTTTTCATGGCCTGGTGGCGCGGGGAAGAGGGGCATGCCGAGGTTCGATCTGCGGTCGATTGTGGACGATTACATCGCGCTGGGTGCCATCAACCATGGCAGTGTCGTCGTGGACGCGATGTGCCCGCCTGTGGTCGGTTGCGCGCCGGCGCTGTGGCAGCAAACCTACAACTCGCACTACACCCAGGCGATGAACTCGATCCAGGAAACCTTCCCCGGGATCTCCTACACCAACATCTACACCCGCACCGACGAGTTCGTGCAGCCCAACCTCGACGATCACGGTACGACCAGCCTGCACGGTGGCGACGGTGCCATCACCAACGTCGCGATCCAGGAGGACGTGGGCTCGGACCTCGTCCCCCATGTGTTCGTCGCGATGCGCCTACCCGCATGAGGGGAAGACTGAACCGGGTTCGATCTCGACGGTGGAAAAGAAGTTGAACGTCGGCTGGAAGCACGTGGCCGGCTGAGGAAGCGGACCCAGCGACCGGTCCTGACTGGCGTTCTCGTTGGTCAGGACCGGTTTTCTTACCGACCCAATGGTCTAGACCGTAGCCGCACCGACTTGGGCACGAATGGCGAAGTCGAGGTCCGTGGCGGTCAGGCCGAAGGCCTGGGCCGTCTCGGTCGCGTCCATGTGGAACGGGGCATACCACTGGTAGTCCATCTCGGCCATCTCGCGGGCCATCGGCACGAACTGCCCGGTCACGCGCATGACGAAGCGCGGTAGCTGAATCAGCTTGATCGGGGGCTTGCCCGCGGCGGCGGCACAGCGCCGCGCGAACTCGCGGATGGTGATGGCCGGCGGGGACGGCACGTGCCACGCTCGGCCCCACGCCCGTTCGTCCAGGGCGAGCGTGACCAACGCTTTGGCCATGTCGCCGTTGTAGGTGAAGGTGTGCGGCATGTCCAGGTGCCCGGTGATGACGGCGGCGCGGCCCTTTTCCATGGCCGGGGCGATGAGCAGGGAGTAGATACCTGCCGCGTCCTTGCCGATGTAGTCGGAACCGCGGGCCTCGAAGGTGCGGATGCCGGCGTTTTCCGCCTGCTCCCACAGGCGCTTGCGCAGGCGGCCCTTGTGTCCGGTGGCGGCCATCGGGGTGTGCTCGTTCATCCGGCCACCGGGTTGCTTGCCGTAGGCGTAGAGGCTTCCGGTGAGCGCCAGGACCGCGTCGTTGGCCTTCGCTGCTTCGATCACCGCGGTCTGCAGGGGCGGTAGCTGACGCTCCCATAAGGTGTATGCGGGCGGGTTCGCGCAGTGGTAGATCACCTCCGCGCCACGGGACAGCTCGGTCAAGCGGGCCGCGTCGGAGGCGTCCGCGGCGACCCGCTCGATCAGGGGGTGCTCAGGTCCCGAGCCGCTGCGCGTGACGATGCGGACCTTCTCGCCGCGCTCGACGAGCAGCCGCGCGACGTTCGTGCCGATGGAGCCGGCCCCGATGATGATGTGTTGAACCATGGTGGGTTTTCCTTTGAGAAGAGTTCGCCCTGTCGAGAGCGACCGTTGCCGGAGCGGCGTTACGAGGATCAAGAGCGCGGCCGGACGAAGCGGAGTCGAAGGTCCAGTGCCGCGAGGTCCGGGGCTTGCGGCACTGGACCTTCGGTTCCGGAGAGGGTCAGTCGGACACGCCGGCGCCGTGGTAGGTGGGCACGTCGGCCAGCATCGCGGCCACCTCGGGGTTGAGTTCGTTGCGGCGCCGGTGTAGCTCCTGGATCTTCGCGTTCAGCTCGGGATCGTCGTCGTCGCTGACGTCGAAGATGTGGAGGTCCTCGGCCAGGTTCAGCCCGAGGTGGTCGGTCCGGTAGGTCGCCGGGTGCGTGAGGTACTCGAAGAGGCCGTCGAGGTCCTCGACGGCGAACACCGCGCTGTACTGGAAGTCACCGCCGTGGTCACGGCCGACGATGAACGACTTCACCGAGGGGACCGACCGGCCCAGGTAGCGCCAGCTCTCCAGCGCCGCTTCGATCTGCACCGGGGTCGCGCTGGCCTTCACCTTGACGCGATTGATGTGGTAGATCATGGCCCGCACCTTCACTTCTAACGAGGTTAGATTTTCTAACGTCGTTAGACTAAGGATGCCGCGAGATCATTGTCAAGAGGGACGGTTACCGTCCTGGGGACCACCTGAGCGGAGTGATGGACATGCCGAGCAGCACACGACGCGCCCGCGAACGGGCGAGCACTCGCGACCGGATCATCCAGGCCGCACTGCACGTCCTCGAGACCGAGGGTGCCGCCGCACTGACGATCCGCCGCATCGCGGCCGACGTGGAGTACACGCCGCCGATCGTCTACCAGTACTTCGCCAACAAGGACGCGCTCGTCCTGGAACTGGTCGCACACGGCTACCGCCTGATGACGGAAGAGGTCGGGCGAGCGGCCGCCGAGGAACCGGACATCGACCGGCGCATGCTGCGCGTCGCGTCCGAGTACGTGCGGTTCGCCGACGAGCACCCGCACCTTTACCAGGCCATGAACGACACCACAGTCGACGCGGACGGGCGCCGGCTCGCCGCACTGCCGACCATCAACCTCCTGCTGGGCCTGCTCGCCACCTGGTCGGACGCGCATGGCGTCGTACTGGCCGACAGCGCCGACGCGTGCGAGATCGTGTGGGGGACGCTCTACGGCATAGCTTCACTCGGCCGCCACGACGCCATCGGGACCGAGCGGGCGCAACGGCTCGCCAGGCAGGCGCTCAGCGCGCTCCTCCGCGGCTGGCACGCCGGGGGATCGGACAGCGCGTGAACCGGCCCCACACGCCTGTTCATGCGGTGTTTTTCGACCATGATCTTGCCCGGCATATCGGGCCATAATGTACGTTGATAACCAGGGGCGGACCCCGCTCCATGCTGCGGCTTTGCGTGGGGATCCTGCTGAAGTCGAGCAACTGATTGCTGCTGGCGCTGACCCCAGTACTGCCGACAATAATGGGTTCACTCCGTTGCATCTCGCGGCGCAGGAGGGTCACGTCGGTGCAGCGCGGGCGCTCCTGGATGGTGGCGCGGAGATCGATCGGAGAAATCGATTTGGAAACACCGCGCTATTTGTTGCGGTGTTCAATTCCCGGGGCAGGGGCGATCTTATTCTCCTACTGCGAGAGCGTGGTGCTGACCCCATGGCTGAGAACGCGAGCGGGCAGACTCCGATTGGTCTCGCCCGTTTGATTGCCAATTTTGATGTCGCTCAGTATTTTGCGGACTTGGGGGAGTTTTGAGTAGTTGCGTCGATCCGGTCACCTTCACCACCGACTACGCCTCCTCGGCCGCCGTGGTCGCGAAAGAGCTCGCGCTCCACCCGCATGTGGCCGCCGAACCGCGGTTGGCGTCCTACGTGTACGCCGACAACAGCTGAAGCCGCCGGGTGCCCGGCCTTCGAGTGACGCCCCAACCGCAACGTGTAGTAACTGCAAAGTTGTACTGGGCGCTGCCCGAATGTCCAATGGCGGTCAGGTACCGGTCTACCCGGGCGACGTAGCCCGGCAGAACCTGCTCCTCGACGCCCGCCCATTTCCCCTTCTTACTCAGTGTTTTCTGCGCTCCAAGCGTGCTCAGGTAGTAGCGATCGTTGGCCCTGCCAAGGACGTGGAGACGCGCCGCCGAGCCCGAGCCCCGACACGCGGATCGACCAGACACCAGATGTTGGCCGTTGCTTGCAGCGCCGCGCGAGCCAATGCGTCGGCCGGCACGATCGCGGGAGCCTCTGCTTCATCAAGTCCCGACGCGCCTGGTGATGGTCCGGCGGGATGGGCACGCAATTCCGTCCCGCGCGCGTTCAGAACCGGAGCGACCGCTGGACGCCGTCAGGGTCCAATGGCCCTCGTGCCGGCGACCGACGCGGTGGAGTATGCGCCTTGATGGAACGCCGTGGGCGTCGCAAAGGAGGCTTGCGATGAAGCGGGTGGTTGTTGACCATTTCGGGGGGCCCGAGGTGCTGAAGGTGGTTGAGGAGAAGGTTCCTCGACCGGCGCCGGGTGAGGTGCTCGTGAAGGTTCTGGCGGCGGGGGTGTCGTTCACCGATTCGCAGTTGCGCGCTGGGACGTACCTCCCTGGCGCCCCGAAGCCGCCGTTCACGCCGGGGTACGAGCTTGTCGGCGTCGTCGAAGAGGTCGGGCCGGGTTGCTCGAGGGCGCGGGTGGGTGACCGTGTCGGCGCGCTGACCGTCTGGGGTGCGGACGCGGAGCACGTCTGTGTGCCGGAGTCCGGCGCCGTGGACGTTCCCGAGGACCTCGATCCAGGGGAGGTCCTGAGTTTGCTGTTCCCGTACATGACCGCCTACCAAGTGCTCCATCGCACGGCCAAGGTGAAGCCCGGGGAGACGGTCCTGGTGCACGGCGCGGCGGGCAGGGTCGGCGTTGCGGCTCTCGAGTTGGGAAGGGAGGCCGGGCTCCGCCTCTATGGGACCGCGGCCGCTCGCGACCGAGCCAAGGTCGAGGCGCTCGGCGCGGTGGCGATCGATTATCGGAACGAGGACTTCCTGGCGCGCGTTCGTCAGGAGGCCGGCGGCGTGGACGTTGTCGTCGACAGCCTGGGTGGGCCGATCTCCCGGCGCTCGTTCCGGGCGCTGCGGCCGGGCGGAAGGCTGGTGGTGTTCGGCCGCTACAGCACGATCAAGGAAGGGCACAAGGACTGGCAGGCGGTATTCAAGTGGTACGTCGCGATCGCGACCGTCTGGCTGTGGGACAAGGTGTCGCCTCGCCGGCACGTGTACGCCTACCACGTCCAGAAGTACCGCGACAAGGCGACGAGGCGAGACGGAGCAGCCGGCGGGGAGCCGATGAACGCGGAGCACTTCCGGGAGGACTTAGCGGTGCTGGTCGGGCTGCTTCGTGCCGACAAGATCCACCCGGTGGTGGCCAAGCGCCTGCCGCTCACCGAAGCGCGTCACGCGCACGAGATGCTCGAGAGCTCGGCGGAGAAGGGAAAGATCGTCCTCGTCCCGTAAGCGACGAGGACGCGTATCGGAGGGACGCGTATCGATGGCACGCGACGGGCGTTCTGGTCCCGCGACGGCCGCCGTGTCCGATGGGGCTCGGCAAAGACCGCGGGTGCGCTACCTGCCCATCGCCGAGCACGGCCTGATCGGCGACCTGCACACCGTCGCGCTCGTCGGCACCGACGGGACGATCGACTGGTACTGCTGCCCGCGCTTCGACGCGCCGAGCGTCTTCGCCGCAATCCTCGACGCCGAGCGTGGAGGTGTCTTCCGGATCTCGCCCGGCTACGAAGGCTGGAGCTCCAAGCAGCTCTACCTCCCCGACACCAATATCCTCATCACCCGGTTCTTGATGCCCCACGGGGTAGGCGAGGTGCAGGACTTCATGCCCCCGCCGAGTACCGTCGAGTCCGCGCACCGCCACCGGATAATCCGGCGGGTGCTTGCCGTGCGCGGAGAAATGCGATTCGTGGTGGACGTCGCGCCCCGCTTCGACTACGCGCGCGCCCGTCACGAGGTCGCGCTCACCCCGCACGGCGCGCACTTCGGCACGCCCGAGCTGGAACTCAACCTCTCGACGCGCTGCCCGATCGAGATCGTCGACGGTGACGTACGCGCGTGCGTCACCCTCCGGGCCGGGGAGACCGCCGCCTTCGTGCTCGAACGCATCGAGCCCGGCCAGCCGCCGGTGCCCTACTCCGATGCCGACATTGCGGCCGCGTTCGACTCCACCGCGCAATTCTGGCGGCGCTGGCTGAGCCGCTCACGCTACGGTGGGCGCTGGCGCGAGATGGTGCATCGCTCGGCGCTCACACTCAAGCTGCTCACGTACGCGCCCACCGGCGCGATTGTCGCCGCGCCCACCACCAGTCTGCCCGAGGTGCTCGGCGGCGCACGCAACTGGGACTACCGCTACACATGGATGCGCGACTCCGCCTTCACGCTCTACGCGCTGCTCAGGCTCGGGTTCACCGAGGAGGCCGGCGCGTTCATGAACTGGCTCGAGGGGCGCGTCCGCCACGCGGCCGCCCGCGAGTCCGGACCGCTGCAGATCATGTACGGCATCGACGGGCGCGAGGACCTGCCCGAGGAGGAGCTCTCACACCTCGAGGGCTATATGGGCTCGGCGCCGGTGCGGATCGGCAACGGGGCGGCAACCCAACTGCAGCTCGACATCTACGGCGAGCTGGTGGACTCCCTTTACTTGTGCAACAAGTACGGCCTGCCCATTTACCACGACGGCTGGATCGAGATCACCCGAACCCTCGAATGGCTCATGGGCCACTGGGACCAACCCGACGAGGGGATCTGGGAGACGCGCGGTGGACGGCACGACTACACCTACTCCCGACTGATGAGCTGGGTCGCGGTCGAGCGCGCCATCCGGATCGCCCGCCAACGGGGCCTGCCCTGCGACATTCCCCGCTGGAGTGCGGTCCGCGATCGCATCTACCACCAGATCATGGAGCGCGGCTGGCATCCCTCCCCCCGGGCCTTCGTCCAGCACTACGACACCGACGTGCTCGACGCCTCCGTGTTGCTCATGCCCCTGTGCAAGTTCGTCGCACCCACCGACCCGCGCTGGATCTCCACACTCGACGCCATCACCTCCGAATTGGTCTCCGACAGCCTTGTCTACCGATACAACGTCGACGCGTCGCCCGACGGGCTCGCCGGCAGAGAGGCGACCTTCTCGATGTGCTCCTTCTGGTGGGTCGAGGCGCTCGCCCGCGCCGGGCGGCTCGACGAGGCGCGGCTGGCCTTCGAGAAGATGCTCGGCTACGCGAACCACGTCGGGCTGTACTCGGAGGAGACCGGGCCGGCCGGCGAGCAGCTCGGCAACTTCCCCCAAGCCTTCACGCACCTGGCGCTGATCAGTGCCGCCTACAACCTCGACCGTCAACTCGGTTGAGCACCGCCGAATGTCGGACCGAACCAGCGGACCGTACCTATCCGCGATGGGGTCGAGAGCGGCGCCTTGGTACCGGGGCGGACGCGGTAACGTCGCCCCGCTATTGGTTGGAGACTGGCGTGTCCGTGCCAGTGCCTGTCGGGAAAGGGCCATGTTCGGAAAGAGTGAGGACCGAGCGGACTACCAGGAAACGCCGGGCCCGATGGCGGCGATGGCCCGCGACCTGCCTGATGGCCACGTGATCCCGGCACACGAACATCGCCGCGCTCAACTCATCTACGGCACGTCCGGAGCGATTGTGGTGACCACTCCGGACGGAAGCTGGGTGGTGCCACGACACCGGGCGGTCTGGGTGCCTCGCGGAGTGCGGCACGCCATGCGCACCTGCGGTGCGGTCACCCTGCGCACCCTCTACATTGACCAGGATGCCCGGATCGGCCTGCCGGTCCGGTGCACGGTGATCGCGGTCAGCGCGCTGTTGAAGGAGCTGATCGAAGCGGCGACCCGCGTTCCGGTGCACTACGACCCGTTCGGCCGGGACGGCAAAGTGATGTCTCTGCTGCTGGACGAGTTGCGGCCGTCCGCGGTGCCGGCGCTGCACCTACCGATGCCGGACGATCCCGACCTCGCCCAAATCTGCGAAGAGATCGTGAAGGCCCCGCACGAGAACCGGACACTGGACGAGTGGGCGGCGCGTTGTTACCTCAGCCGGCGCACCCTGGCCCGGAGATTCCGCGACGCCACCGGCTACAGCCTGGGCAAATGGCGGCAGCAAGCGCTGCTGCTTGCCGCGGTGCAGATGCTCGCCGAAGGCCGGTCGGTCAGCACGATCGCGGCCGAACTCGGCTACGACAGCCCCAGCGCGTTCACCGCCATGTTCACCAGGGCCCTCGGAGTACCGCCCAGCCGCTACTTCCAGAACTGACCCGGTCGCGACGATGCCCGGCACGAATACGGCGGCGCCGGCAGCCGACCGAATCTAGCGTATTCCTCCGTGACAGCCCCAGCACCGACTCGATGCATCACCGCACTGTTGACCGTCACCTGCGCGGTGACGTCATCGAACATCTACCTGCTCCAACCGCTACTCGGTCAGGTCGCCCACGATTTCGGAGCCTCGCAAACCGATGCCGGGCGGTGCGCGACCCTGATCCAGGTGGGTTACGCGGCCGGCATCCTGTTGCTGGTGCCACTGGGCGATCGAGTGAACCGCCGTCCGCTGATCCTGACCATGATGACACTGACCACGATCGCGCTGGTCTGTGTCGCGGTCTCGCCGACCATCACCTGGCTGGCGGTCGCGGCGACCGCACTCGGTTTCCTCACACCGATTCCGCAAGTAGTCCTGCCGCTGGGCGTCGCACTGGCCGGGCACCAACCCGGCCGTATCGTGGGCACCCTGCAGGCCGGCCTGCTCGTCGGGCTACTGGCGTCCCGCTCCTACGCCGGTCTGCTGGGCCAGTTCGCCAGTTGGCGCCTGGTGTACTGGTGTTCAGCCGCTCTGATGATCTTCACCACCGTCGCGCTGAAGGCGAAACTACCGTCCATGCCGGGCGCCGACACGGCCCTGCGCTACCCCGCGCTGCTGCGATCGTTGTCCGTCATGCTGTTCGGCAACGTCCGTGTGGCCGGGGTATGTCTTTCCGGTGCGTTGATCGGCTGTGCGTTCGGCGCCTTCTGGAACACCCTGTCGTTCGTGCTCGCCGGCGAGTTCGGCTTCGGGCCGGCGGTCATCGGCCTGTTCGGACTGGTCGCCGCGACCAGCGCGACCACATCACCGTTGGCAGGCAGGCTGGCCGACCGGTGGGGCGTGCGCCGGAGCCAGCTCATGCTGATCTGCACCGTGGCCACCGGCTGGATCGTCCTGCTGATCAACCCGCACGCCGTGGGATCGTTCGTGGCGGGCACGGTCCTGCTGGACGTCGGCGTGTGGGGAAACCAAGTGGTCAACCAGGCCACGCTGTTCCAGTCCGATCCGGCCATCCACAATCGGCTCAACACCCTCTACTTCGTCACCCGCTTCCTGGGCATCGCCGCCGGTTCGGCGTTGGGCATCCAGCTGTGGAGCGTCGCCGGCTGGCCCGCCGTGGCAACCGGTGGGCTGTTGGCCGCCCTGCTCGCGCTACCGATCGCCCTGTTTGCCGCGGGTACCCGAGGAACCGGAGGTGACCTCGATCGCGGCGGCCACGAACGAGGCGACCAGCGGCCGACGATCCTGCTCGTTCCAGGCGAGCACGAGGCGGCTGGGCGGTGCGTCGGTCACCGGGACGCAGGTCAGGCCGGCCGGGACCGGTTGGACCAGTGAGCGAGGCAGCACTCCGATCATCCGGCCTACCTTGATCATGTCGAGCAACTGGACCACGTCGGCGACCTCGGGGCCGGCGCCGTCGCCTCCGGGGATCCCTTTCCAGCGCGGTAGCGTCTCACCGGCCAAATCGGACATTCGCGCGGCAGGACGGCCGGCCAGCCGGTGTCCGGACGGGACGATGGCCACGCGGTCCTCGGTGAACAGCGTCTCGTGGGCCAAGCCGTTGAGGTCGTCGAAGGGCGCGAAGAGCAGTCCGACGTCGGCCCGGCCGTCCTGAAGAAAGTCGGTGCGGTCGGCGGGGCCGCTGAACAGGATGTCCACCCTGCGGGCGTGGGGCTGGAGGGCGTAAGCGGCCAGGATCTCGGACAGCAGCCCGGCGTCGCCGCCGGGCTTGAGCACGAGCCGCAGGCGGGCCTCGGTGTCGCCCGCGCGCCGCGCGCTGCGGACGGCGGCGCTGACCGCGTTGAGCGCATGCCGTCCGTGTTCTCGCAGCGCCTCTCCGGCAGGGGTGAGCTCGACGTGCCGGCTGGAGCGGACGAACAGCGGTACACCGAGCCGGGCTTCGATCCGCTGGATCGCCTTCGAGAGAGCGGGCTGGGCGATCGAGAGCCGGACGGCGGCCCGGCCGAAGTGCAGCTCGTCGGCGACGGCGAGGAAGTACGCGAGTTCGCGGGTCTCCAGTTCGACCATTCCTCTAGGTTATCGCCGAAGACCGAGTCGATCTTGGACACGAGTGGCTCAGTGCGCCGAAAATCGAAGCATGATCCACCACACGATGATCGTTTCGTTCGATCAGCCGATACCCGATACCGAACTCGATCAATATCTCGCAGACATTGAACAGGCGATGCTCGACACCGGTTTGGCGCAGTCGGTCGCGGTCCGGCGCCACCTGCCCATCCCCGGCGAGGAGGCCATTCCCGCCCTGATCGCGACCGCGATCGTGCAGGTCGCCCTCGCCGACACCGACGCGCTGGCGAAGGCGTTCACGGCACCTGGCCTGCACGAAGTCATCGACCGCTGGCAGTCGAGGCATCCGTACCAGGTCGCCTGGGCGAACCACGAGCCGCTGGCATGAGCGACGTTTCGCGGCGGGTCGGACTGGTCACCGGTGCCGGCAGCGGGATCGGGCGCGCGACGGCGCTGCTCTTCGCGCGCAGCGGTGCCGCGGTGGGCGTGTTCGACATCAACGAGGCCGCAGCCGCCGAGACCACCGGGATGATCAGGGACGAAGGTGGGGAAGCACTGGCCGTCACCGTCGACATCGCCGACGAACGCTCGGTGCGGGCGGCCATCGAGCGCGTGAGCACGGAGTACGGTGGCCTGGATTTCGCGGTGAACAACGCCGGACTGTCCTCGCGCCGGAAGCTCGACGAGCTGACCCCGGACGAGTTCGACCGGGTGGTCCGGGTCAACCTGGCCGGGACGTTCCTGTGCATGAAGTACGAACTGCCCCTGCTCCGGAAACGTGGCGGTGCGATCGTCAACATCGCCTCCAACGGCGGGTTGTACGCGATTGGGCAGGCCCCCGCCTACGTGGCCGCCAAGCACGGCGTCGTCGGGCTTACCAAGGTCGCCGCGGTTGATTACGCCCCGGAGGGCGTCCGCGTCAACGCCGTCTGCCCCGGACCGACCCGCACACCCGGGTTCGAGAAGTGGGCGGGCGATACGGACATGATCGTGCGGCAGGAGGCGATCACGCCACTCGGCCGCCTGGCCACGCCGGAGGAGGCCGCCGAGGCGGCGGTGTGGCTCTGCTCGGACGCCGCGTCCTACATCACCGGGATCGCGCTGTCGGTCGACGGCGGACGACGGGCTTGAGGGGCATCGCGGCCGCGGTGGCCGCCGCCTTCCCGGGGGCGGCCACCGCAGTGCGGCGATGTCGTCCGAACTGCCGCCGTGCGCTTTCCGGTAAGCGTCGAGCAGCAGTTTCGTGGTGAGCCTCCGTGGCGACGATCCACATGCGGTGCGCTGCGTGAAATGTCAGGCGTCGATACGGGTGCCGCAACGTTTACCACAACGGCTGATCACCAGCAGCCGGGATCAGGCCGTACTGCTGGTGATACAACCGCAACCACACCAGGCATCCGGCAACGTCGGCAACGTCGGCAACGTTGCTGCCCGGCATTCCGCAGCGCCACAACGGTTTGACAGGGGTGCGCCGCTGAACTGGCTACTGGGCGTCGACCTTCGGCAGGATCTCTTCCTTCAACCGCTTGAGGTCGTCGAGCGTCTTGGCGACCGGGACGTCCTGGAACGGCGGCCACAGCAGCGGCATCGTGAGCCCGGCCTCCTGGTACCGCTTGAGCCGGTCGGTGAGCTGCGCGGCGGTTCCCACCAACAGGTTGGTGAGCTTGCCGTTCGGCGACTGATCCGTTTCTTCGTCCGTGATGACGAACCAGAGCATGCTGCAGATGTCGAGTTCGTCGACCCGCCGCGAGCTGCCCATCTCTTCGAGTTCCTGCTGGATGGCGCCGCGCCACCGGCTGAGTTCGTCTGGCGTGTCCTGGATTCCGATCCAGCCCGACAGGCCATATTTCGCGATGCGCAGGGCTGAGCGCTTCGGATCCTTGAGTCCGCTGAAGTAGATCGGCGGATGCGGATCCTGCACGGGTTTCGCACCGAACCCGCAACTGTCGAAGTCGGCGAATTCTCCGTGGTATTCGAAGAGCTCGTTGGTCCAGATACCCTGCATGATCTCGAGCGTCTCGCGCACATGCTTGTGCCGCTTCGGGTAGATGTGCGAGGCGCTCGCGGCGGCGAACTCCTCGGGCATCCAGCCGGCCCCTACGCCGACGTTGAGCCTGCCGTTCGAGAGGTGGTCCATGGTCGCGAGCTCCGCGGCGAGGACTCCGGGCGCACGGAACGGGGTGTCGATGATGCTCATGCCGATCCGGACGTTGGTCGTCTTCGCGGCCAGCCAGGGAATCAGGGGCATCCCCTGGAGGAACTCACCTCGCGCGGAGACCGGCAGGCCTTTGGGGAAACCGTCCATCATGCCGAACGAGTACTGGAGTTCCTCGCGGTCGGAAGCTTCCGGGACGACGATCCGGTCGAGTGTCCACACCGAGTCGAAATCGAGCTGCTCGGCGGTTTTGGCGAGGTCTTCGAGCTCCTGGACGGTCACTTTGTCCCGGAAGTTCGGCAGGTAGAGAGCAAGCTTCATGACCGACGTCCTCCTTGGCGCCTGGAATGGTTTGTCGATGACTGCGTCATCGTGGAGAATCAATGGCCCGGAGGGCCTTCTTGTCGAGCTTGCCGACTGAGGTCAGCGGCAGGGTTTCGATAAGCCTCACCTGCTTGGGGACCTTGTAGCGGGATAGCTGCTCTCGGCAGTGGGCCGTAACGACATCCGGATCGACGGTGCGGTTGGGGGAGGCGACGATGAACGCGACGACTGCTTCTCCCCACACCGGGTCCGGTATTCCGACGACGGCGACCTGCCCAACGCCGTCGACCTGGGCGATGACGTTCTCGACCTCGCTGGAATAGACGTTCATCCCGCCGGTGATGATCATGTCGTTCTTGCGGTCGACGAGGTAGAGATAGCCTTCGTCGTCGACCCAGCCGAGATCGCCTGTGTGCAGCCAGCCGTCCCGGACGGTCTGCGCCGTCTTCTCCCGCAGGCCGTGGTATCCGATCATCGTGTACGGCGTGCGGGCAGTGACTTCGCCGACGGCTCCGGTAGGGCATTCGTTGCCTTCGTCGTCGACGATCCGAACCCGCGCGAGGGCGACCGGGCGGCCGCAACTGGTCAGGCGTTGCGGCTTCGTGGGATCGTGGTCTTCGCGAGTCAGCCGGGTGATGAAATTCGGCGCTTCGGATTGGCCGTATAGCTGCATGAAAACCGGACCGAAGGTCGCCAGGCCCTGGGTGAGCCGCTCCGGGGTGATCGGTGCCGCGCCATACAGAATCGTCCGCAGTGCCGAAAAATCGAGGTCGCGCTCGCGGGAGACCGTCGCGACGTGGTCGAGCAGCCGGTAGATCATCGTCGGCACGGCGAACAGGAAGGTCACGCGGTCGCGCTCGATGCGCTCCAGGACCACGCCGGGAGAGAAGCCCGGCTCGGCGAACGAGTGCGCGCCCTTCAACATCCCGGCCTGCAGGTGGAACCCCGCCGAATGAGGAAGCGGCGAGGTGAGCAGAAGCCGTTCGTCGTCGCCGAACCCGATTTCGACGACGTGGCCGAGCACGTTGACCGCGAGTCCCTGCTGGGTGTGCACGACACCCTTGGGGTCGCCAGTGGTTCCCCCGGTGTAGATGATCAGGCCGACGTCGGACGGCGCGACCTCGACCTCGGGTGGGGTCGCCGCACCGTGCCCGATGGCTGCTTCCCACGACACCGTGCCCGGCGGGGACGGTGTCGGTGCCGGCCCAACGATCACGAGCGTGCGCAGCGGAATCTCGGGATCGGCCAGCGCGGCGCGGGCATTGGGCAGCTGCGAGGGAGTCGCGATCGCGACCACGGCTCCGCTGTCGCGCAGGATGTACTGCGACTCTCGGCGGCCGAGCATGTCATTGAGCGGCACCTTCGCGCCGCCACACCGCAGCACCGCCTGGTCGGCGACGACGTACTCGACTCCGTTGCCCATCATGAGCGCGACCGGCATGCCGGGAGAGATCCCGTTTTCGTGGAGGAATCGAGCCAATCCGTTGGCCTGTTCGACGACCTCGCGGTAGGAGAGCGTGATGCCCTCCGAGGTGACGGCAGGCTGGCTGGCGAAACGGTCGAGCGCGGGCACGAACAGGTCGCGCAGTGTCAATGAACCGGAGGTCATCGGGCTTCCTCTGCGGAGATCGTCAGGGCGCCGTCCTGGTGCTCGGCGCGGGGACAGCGGGTGTGACGCGGTGGCCGTCGGCGGGAACGCCGAGGTCGCGGGCCGAGGTGCCGTCCGGCATGCCCGGCCCGCGACGCCAGGTCAGGCCGCCGTGATCCCACCGTCGATGACCAGCTCGGAGCCGGTCACCCAGGACGCTTCGTCAGAGGCGAGGTAGAGCACACCGTAGGCGATGTCCATCGGTTGGCCGGGCCGGCCGATCGGGTGTGCCTGGGCGAGCGCTTCGTAGAACGCGTCGCGGTCACCGGTGTTGTCACCGAGGTGCTGGACCATCGGCGTCCAGGTGTAGCTGGGGTGCACCGAGTTGACGCGGATGCCGTAACCCGACTTGGCGGCGTGCAGCGCCGCGGACTTCGTGAAGAGCCGCACTGCGCCCTTCGAGGCGTTGTATGCGGCCAGGTTGTCGATCCCGACGAGACCGGCGATCGAGGAGATGTTGACGATCGAGCCGCCTTTCGGGTCCTGCGCCTTCATCACCCGGATGGCCTCTCGCGTCCCCAGAAAGACCGCTTCGTTGTTGATACCGTTCACTCGGCGCCAGCCCTCGAGGGTCGTGTCCTCGACGGTTGCGTCAAGGACGATACCGGCGTTGTTCACCACGATGTCGAGACGTCCGTGCTCTGCCACGATCCGATCGGTGATCGCGGCCCACACCGCCTCGTCGGTGACGTCCTGGTGCAGATAGGCGGCTTTGCCGCCGTTGGCCAGGATGTCCTTGGCGACGGCCTCGCCCTCGGCATCCAGGACATCGGTGAGGATGACCGTCGCGCCTTCTTGAGCCATGACGCGACCCGTCGCCTCGCCCAGGCCACGTGCGCCGCCGGTGATCAGGGCGACTTTGCCCTCGACTCGTCCCACTGGGTCCTCCGCTAACCACTGCCGGATATGATGGGGATCACGCTAGGGACGCGTCCGGCGCCGCAGAAGGGCTCATCGCATCACCTGCAACTGGTGCATTCGCACCATCTCCGCACCCGCCGCGCCATTTAGGGTGGTGGTGCGCGGAAGGAGGAGGTGGCCGGAGATGGACGTGGTCGCCGTCGACGACGACGCCGCAGGCTTGGCATTGCTGAGACTGGTCATGGAGTCGGCAGGCCACCGGGTGCGGACGAGCGTCGACGTCACTGGGGGCCTGCGGCTGCTCGCTGAGGGGACGCCCCCCGCGGTCGTGGTCACCGACCTTCTCATGGGCGCCCGGCGAGACGGTGGGTACCGCCTGATCAGCAAGATCCGGGCGGACCCGGCGCACGACCGCGTCGCGGTCGTGGCACTGACCGGCGTGACCAGCGTCGAGGATCTGGAACGAGCGCGGGCGGCCGGCGCCGACGCGTGTCTGCCCAAACCCTTCGATATCACCGAGTTCCTGGCGATCCTGGTCGCGGTCAGCTCGGCGCGCTCGACGTCAGCCGACGGCTGATCGCCCCGAGGATCTCGTCGACCACCCACGGTTTGCCGAAGACTTCGACGTCAGCCAAAGCCGGCGGCGCAGTGCGGGGGCCTGCCGTCACGACGAGCGTTGGTGGGAGATGTCCGTTCGCATGGGCGGCAAGTTCCTGCACGAACTCCCAACCGTTGCCGTCGGGCAGTCCGATGTCGATCAGCAGCAGGTCGGCCGGGCTCTTCGCGAGCAGCGACCGCGCTTCCGCGCACGTGGCCGCCAGGTCGAGCGTTACCGTCGGCCACCGAGACAGGGCCGACGAGAGCAGCAGCCGGCTCGCCGGATCATCCTCGAGGTAGAGGACGCGCCCCCGAGGTTCGTGATCCGAGACCGCATCTCGGGTTCGTGCCGGGTTGGCGTGCTTCGGCGCACACGCGGCCAGTTCCACCCGGAAGGTACTGCCGACGCCGAGTTCGCTGGCAACCGTGAGATGCCCGCCCATCGCCGCAGTCAGCCGCTGCGAAAGGGCCAGGCCAAGTCCCGACCCCTCAGCGCCTGTCTCGCTCGCGCGGTGGAAGGGCAGGAAAAGCTGTTCGAGCTGTTCGGGAGCAATGCCGGGCCCGGTGTCCGTCACCACGATCGCGCCCCGCTCGACTCCGATCGTCACTCGTCCGCCCGCGGGGGTGAATTTGATGCCGTTGCCGATCAGGTTCAGCAGAACCTGGCGCAGCCGTTGGGGATCCGCCTCGGCCCATTCCTCCGGTACGTCGTCGGGACCGCTCAGCTTGACGGATCGTTCGTCGGCCAGCCCGGCGACGATCTCCAATGCCTCGCGCACGGCGTGCGACAGTGCGACGGGTTCTGGCGTAAGCCGCAGCTGACCGCTCTCCGCGCCGGTCAGGTCTATCAGGTCGTTGATCAGCCTCAGGAGATGCCGCCCAGCGCTCAGGATGTGGCCCACGCCCTCTCGCTCCTGCTGTTTGGTCAACCTGTTCGCGCTGAGGAGCTGCGCGAACCCGATGACGGCGTTGAGCGGTGTCCGCAGCTCGTGGCTGACCAAGGCGAGCAGCTCGCTCTTCGCGTGGTTGGCGGCCTCGGCAATCGCCCGGTCCTGGTATGCCTGGGCCACCCGCCGGCGCTCGGTCAGGTCGAACAGTTCCACGCAGAAGTGTCGCGGATCGCCGTCGCGGCCGCGGATGAGCGATCCGCTCAGCGCTGCCCACAGCGGCTCCTCCTGCCCGGCAACCCAAACCCGCACTTCCGCGGAGGGCAGCCGGTCGCCGGGCACACCGGGCCCCGACTGCCGATCCGACATGGCCGACATCGCCGCCGCGACCGCCCGCGCGTCGCCGGGATCCACCACGTCGGCCAGCCGCAGACCGGTGACTGCCCGGCCGGCCATGGCCGAGAACGCCGCGTTCGCCTGCTGAATGTGACCGTCCAGGTTGACCAGCGCGATCCCCAGTCCGGTCGTTTCGAAGGTACTGCGGAATCGTGCCTCACTCTCGAGCAGGTGTTCGTACAGCTCGGCGGTACCGATCGCGATCGCGGCCACGTGGGTCAGGCGCTGGACGAGTTCCGTCGCCGCTGCGTCGGGCACCCAGCTGACCGCGTGATACACCGCGAACGTACCGAGGACGATCCCCCGATCGACGTCGAGAATCGGTGTCGACCAGCACGACCTGAGCCCATGAGGCAACGCGATGGCACGGTAGTCGATCCACCGTTCGTCGGTACCGATGTCGGCCGCGATGACTTCACTGCGAGTGAAAGCGGCCGTGCCGCACGAGCCGGCGAAGGGGCCGACGCGCACTCCGTCGATCGCCGCGCGGTACGGTGCCGGGAGGCGCTCACCTGCACCGTGGTGCAATGTGCTGGCCGACTGGTCGAGCAGCAGAATCGAGCAGGTGCTCCCCGGCAGGTGCTGTTCCATCGCCGTGATCAGTGCCTGAAGGCTGTGTTCGAGCGGATCGCGACGTGCGATGCCTTCGAGAATCCGGGCGATCGCCCAGTCACCGTCCGAAGACGGCGAGGCGATCGGGGCCCGCTGGCCCCGGGAGTGTGGCGTTGCGTCAGGTAGCTGCAACCGCACCACGGACCCCGCCGCGCACGCGCGGGATTCGACCGTCAGGGTGCCGCCGTGATCAGCGGCGAACTCCGCGGCCTCGGTCAGTCCGAGTCCGTCGCCAGGAGTTGCCCAGCCGGTGGTGAACGGCCGTAGCGCGGTGCCCTCGTCCCAATCGCCCGGCAGACCCTGACCGTTGTCGGTCACCGTGAGCTCCACCGTGTTCCGATCGGGCGAGCCGCGGCTTATCCGTACTTCGATGGAGGTCGAGCCGGCCCGTCGCGCGTTGTCCAGCACACTCGTGATCGCCCGCGCGAACCTGAGCCGGTCCACCAGCACTCGGACGGACCGGCAATCGACGGCATCGACCGTGGGCACCACCTCGCCGGGGCGCGAATTCCGGCACAGTGAGCGGACTGCCGCGACTAGGTCCAGCTGCACCAATGGTGAACGACCGGATCGGGCCGCTCGCCCGGCACGCCATGCGAGTTCGGCACCCTGGTCCGCCAGTGTCTGCAGTTGCAAAGACTTCGTGGGCACCTCGGCAGCGAGAAGCTGGGCAGCCATCGAGACCGCGGAAGCGTTGCCTGCGATCTCATGGGCCGCGCGTCGCGTCTCACCGCGCTGGACGGCTGCCCTGGCGGCCAGCACTCTGGCAGCCGCGCACGCGGCCGCCAGATCGTCCGGTGCGGGCCTTTCCCCGTCGGCGCAGGCCAGGACGATATCGGCTCCGGCCAGCTGCGCCGCGATAATTTCGCCCGGTGAACTCGACCGGACCAGCGCAACAATGGGAAGATCCGGCGACGACTGCCGCAACGACGGGACCTCGCCGACGCGGACCACTCGGACTTCCTCCGGGGCGAACCCGGTGGCGACGTCGGACCGGAGGATCTCGTGCATGACATGTCACCTCGTCGTAACCTGCGCAGCGAGCCGGCGGCGCGGGGGATACCCCCGGCCGTAGCTCAGACCGTAACATCGCGAGCGGCGCCGACCGTGCTGCTCGTGGACGACCACCCGGTTTTCGCCGAGCTGCTCGGGGAGGCCTTGACAGCAAGCGGGATGGACGTCATCGGGTGCTGCGGGACTCTCGCCGAGGCGCTCGACTCCGTCGCCGCCACCTCGCCCGACATCGTTGTCCTCGACCACCACCTGCCGGCCGAGAGCGGGGCCAGCGGGATTGCGGCCGTCCGGCGACGTGCGCCGCGGACCCGCGTGCTGATGCTGACCGCCGCCGACCAACGCAGCGTGCTGCAAGAGGCAATGGACGCCGGCTGTGACGGTTTCGTCACGAAGCGACAGAACGTGGCCGCTGTCATCGCGGCGGTCGGGGCAGTCTTGAGGGGCGAGACACCGATCTCGCCCGACGTGGCCGGCGGTCTGGTCGGTCGGCGGCCCCCGTCGGTCGGAGGCGATCTGACCCGCCGCGAGGTCGACGTTCTCGACCTGATCAGTGCCGGCCTGTCCAACCAAGGCATTGCCGACGAGTTGCACCTCAGTGTCAACACGGTGCGCAACCATGTGCAACGCGTGCTCACCAAGCTCGACGCCCACTCAAAGCTCGAAGCAGTGGCGATCGCTGCCCGCAACAACCTGCTGAATCCCGGCCGCGGATGCAGCGGCAGACCGGACTGACCGCCGTGGCCGGAGGTGTCGAGGCGCCGCCTCGTGCGATGACAGAAACGCCTCACCGGGATCGATGAGATGGTGATCTCCCTGGCCGCGAAGGGTTAGACCACGGGGGAGATCGCCGCACACCTGGCCGAGGTGTACGGCGTCGCGGCAGACGATGTCCACGAGCGCCGACAAGGTGTGTTTGCGTAGTTTTTTGCAGCAGGTAAGACTGGCTCCGGCCCCGGGGGCGCCCGATGGATGATGTGCTGGAAGCCCGTCCTGAACGCGCTCGCCGCCACCTGCGGTGACCACTGGCCTGCCGCCGAACTCGGACCACGGGTTCGCCGCGGCCTCGCGGGCGGCGGCCTCGTCCTCCGGTTGGAGCCGAAGGAATAGGTCTGGAAGTAGAACGATCTCTGCCGCTTCGGCGGGATCGTGAGGTCGGCTCTCCGATGACCGGCCGGGTTCTTGACCAAGCCGATGGCGCCTTTGAACAGCTCCATCGTGGCAACCGTTTCGCCGGGGTCACTGCCGGCTTGCCGGAAAGCGCCTGCATTTCACGAGAATTTAATCGGCCGGGATCACCCTTGTGCGGTACGTCCAAGAATTGCTCACAACGAGCAGAAAGTGAAGGGGGCTCATGTATTTCAGGCGAGGGTGGCGCACCGCGGCAGCGGTGCTGATGCTCTGGAGTCTGCTCGCCATGACGTGTACCGCTACCGCGAGCGCCGCGCCGGCTCGCGCGGCAAACGCGTGCGGGCCGATCATGTTCGTGATTCCGGGTTACCAGGACGGGGGCCATGAGATGTTGGACCACGCCCCCGCGGGGGCGAATCCGGTCCGCATCCCGTATCCCAACTCGGCCACCGACATCAACCTCTACACTGACGTCGACGCCGGCGTCGCGAACCTGCGCACCGCGTTGTACAACCTGTACGTGAAGTCCAATTGCGACCTCGGCACGAAGGTGTACATCGCAGGGTTCAGCCTCGGCGCGCTCGTCGCGGGCACCGTGCTGGAGACCGAGCCGCCTGGGCGGAACATCCAGGGCATCCTGTTCTCGGACGGTCGCCGTCAGTCGCAGGAGTCCAACTGGCCAGGCGACCCGGGCGGCCTCATCGGGCACATCCCGGTCTCCGGCCCCGGCGGATCCGGGCTCCGGCCGCTTGACGGCTTCAAGTACCCGACGCTCAGCCTGTGCAACGGTCCTCGTTCCGCGGGTGGCGCCGACGGTATCTGCTTCATGAGCAGCATCACGGACCTTGGCGGCTATTTCAGCTCGCACCCGTTCTACAGCTTCGACGTCGCCGATGAACTGCGTATCCATGGTGAAGGCCCGTACCCGAACAACCTGCGCAACCGCGTAATTCCCTGACAGGTAAGGTTTTCTGAACAGCCGGTGTGGTGCCGTGACTGGGTGGGCACGACACCGGCCTGGGTGCACCAGCGGCCCGCTTTCATTGCGACGCTCCACCGTGCCTTCTGCGGCCACGGGAGCAGATCATCGCGGTCACGAACAAGGCCGAGGCGTTCCACGGCTGCTCGGAATGGCTGATGATCGGTGGCAATCCGATCGGCCACGATGATCCCGAGCACCAGGAGCGGTGATCGCCCTACATCACCTCCACCATCCGCAGGATGGGCGATCTCGGTGACCCGGCTGGACCTGGAACAGCGGGGCTGTTCGCCCCCACGTACCCCTGAGCCGCCTGTTCACGCGGGGCGCGTGGGTCTCAGCAACGGTGTTTCCAGCGTTGCTGATCGATTGGGGGAGCGGTCGAGGGGAGTCGCTGGTGGTCGGGCGGTTGCCTGGCAGGATGCGGGAGTGCCCGGACATGAAGATCGGCTCGTTGAGCTTGCGCGTGGACAACTGCCGGACGCGGTTGCTGAGGCCTGGATCGCGTTGTTCCGTCCCGCGGTCCGTCTCATCGCTGTTGGCAGTGGGGTGGCTGTGGGCCACTTGGGGGGTAATCCGTCGTTGCCGGTGGGGATGCCGTGGCCGGTATGGCCGGACGTTGGGCCACTCACCCACGTGGCGAGTCTGGACTGCGGGAGCTTGCCCCGGGAGGCGCTCGATATTCCCCTTCCTGCTGCCGGGCGCCTGTTGTTCTTCTACTTCGACGGGCGTTACCAACTCGACCACGACGATCCTTGGCTCGACATGGCGGAGCCCGATCAGCCTGAGGGTGCCCAAGTGGTCTTCATTCCGGACGGGGTGGCGGTGCGGGAGCGGTCCGCGCCGCCGGGGTTGCGGCCCTATCCCCGTGTTGATCTGGCTGGGGTGCCGATGATGACGGGGCCGCAGCGGGAGCACATTCTGCTCGACCAGGTCAGCGTGCCCGGCGGGCTGTCGTTGGCTGAGGCCGTTGATGGTCTCAGTGTGAACGGATATGCCGGCACTGATGTGTTCTGTGAGGTCGTCTACCAGGTCGATGAGGGCCGGTGGCCCAATCATCAGGTCGGCGGGTTTTCCGATCCGTGGCAGGGTGCCGCGGAGAGTGAAATCGCGGGCCTGGTCCTGGATGGGGTTCCCTGGGGTGATCCGCGGTTTGCCGAGGAAGCTGCCCGGTGGGTGCTTCTTGCCCAGTTCGACAGTGATGGCGAGATGTTGTGGGGAGACGCGGGAGCACTCTACTGGCTCATCCGGCGTGATGACCTCGCTGCCGGTCGTTTCGACCGGGCGAGATTCACGATGCAATGCGGTTGAAAATCGACGGTCGTGGAAGAGTCTGCTGACATGGGTATCGGCCCGGGTCAGGAGGTTCTCTTCGTGCGCACACCCGTTCGTGCGCAGGATCGTTTACCGTTTGGGTTCGGGATCGTTTTGGGGTCCGGGTGTGGTGAGAAGGAGCCGGGTGTGTGGGATGTGACCCAAGTTCGTGATCGGCTCTCCGGCATGGCGGCGGCTGATGCGGGGTGTGTGGTGTTCGGTGCCTCGAAACACCGTTATCGGTTTGGTGCGCCTTTGCGCGAGTCCGCCGTGATCGAGTTCGAACAGCGCCACCAGGTCACGCTGCCTGAGTCGTATCGTGCCTTCCTCGTCGGGATCGGAGACGGTGGCGCGGGGCCGTACTACGGACTCTTTCGGCTGGACGGCTCGGACATTGCTGAACGAGATCGCGAGGACCGCTGGGTCCCTGGTCTCCTCGCTACCCCGTTTCCGCATGTCACGGCCTGGAATCCCAACGGCCCGGACTCTCTGGATCGGATGAGCGACGAGGAGTATTTCGCGCCTGAGTGGGTCGCCGGCTCTTTGGTGATCGCCGAATACGGTTGCGGCGCGTTCTTTCGTCTGATCCTGTCCGGTCCCGCGCGCGGGCAGGTGTGGTTCGACGACCGCGCGAGCGACGGCGGGCTGACGCCCGGCCCGCACTTTCGTGACTGGTACCTGGGATGGCTGTACGACGAGAATTAGACCAATACGCTGGGGATCCTCTTTTTTTTGCAGGTCAAAGCCGGCTCGGGAGATGCCCGGCGTGCCGCGACCCGAGTTCGCGACCGTGGACGTGCGAGACGCGGCCGTAGCGCACCGGCTGGCATTGACGAAACCGCAGGCCGCGGGCAACCGCTACATCCTTGCCCGCGAACAGATTTCGTTCCCGGACATGGCTCGCATCCTGGCCGCCCGCTACCGGATCAATTGAGTGCCCCACTCACAGCTTCCCCGCCTTGGGATCAGCGAGCCTCGTCAGAAATTCTTCGACCGCCAGGGCGATCATGTCTTGCAGCGAGTCGTGTGCTGAGGGTCAGGGCTGGTCGCCCACGAGAGCGAGTGCGCGCGTCTCGGGAACTCCCAGCATCAGCAGGCTCGTGATCGTCGCTGCCCGGGCGCCGAGGGTTCCGTTCGAGAGGTCGTTGTCGGCGATGGCGAACACGGCGCCGTAGGCGAGCTGGCTCAGAATGCCTGCCGGCAGGTGCTGTGCGAACACGTCGCTGTCCTGGCCTCGTTGCACGAGGTCGGCGAGGAGTTCATCGACTGGCCCGAGCAGGCTGTGGATCGCCTCGCCGTACTCGCCGCGGCGCAGCGCCAACAGCACTCGGTACCGGTGGGCCACCGGCCAGATGCGGGCGATGAAGTCGACCCACGTCGCGTCCGCTTCCGTGTCGGAGGCGTTGACTTCGGTGAGCACGGCTGTCATCTCGGTGACGGCCCGTTCCGTGAGTGTCCGGACCAGGTCCAGGCGTGAGGGGAAATGGCCGTAGACGGTGCGGCGGACGACGCCGGCAGCGGAGGCGATGTCGCCCATTCCGGCGTCGGGGTTCTCTCCCAGCACGTCGAGGGCGACGTCGAGGATGCGATCGCGTGTCTCGTTCATCGAGCGCGCACGGGAGGACTCGGCAGGCACGACACCATTGTTGCACACTGGTGTGCAATGAAGTAGGTTGCACACCAGTGTGCAACGGAGAGTTGCGCCGCGCTTCGACGCTCAGGAGAAGAAGGCCATGACCGCACCGACGCCGCCGACCTCGGCCCTCGTCCGCCCGTTCACCGTCTCGATCCCGGATTCGCAGATCGACGACCTGAAGCAGCGACTGGCCAGAACTCGGTGGCCGGATCCGGAAACGGTGGGCGACTGGTCGCAAGGGGTGCGCGTGGAGAACGCCAGATCTCTGGTCGACTACTGGGAGCGTGGCTACGACTGGCGGCGCTTCGAGTCCGAGCTCAATCGCTTCCCCCAGTTCCTGACCGGGATCGATGGGCTGGACATCCACTTCATCCACGTCAGGTCCAAGAATCCCCACGCGCTGCCGCTGATCCTCACGCACGGATGGCCGGGCTCGATCGTCGAGTTCCTGAAGCTGATCGGCCCGCTGACCGATCCGATTTCGTTCGGAGGAGACGCCGCCGATTCCTTCGACGTCGTCGTCCCGTCGCTGCCCGGGTTCGGGTTCTCCCAGAAGCCCACGGAGACCGGATGGACCGTATCGCGCATCGCCAGCGCGTGGGTGGAGTTGATGAAGCGTCTCGGCTACACGAGATGGGCCGCGCAAGGCGGCGATTGGGGTGCCGTCGTCACCACCGCCCTCGGGGCCATGCAGCCCGAGGGGCTTGTCGGAATTCATCTGAACACCCAGTACGCCTTTCCCGCGCAGATACCCGACACCTTGTCGCCCGAACAGCGCCACGCCGTGGAGACCCTCGCCCTCTACACCGGCGATCTCGGCGGGTCGAACCACCTTCAGGGCACGAAGCCGGAGACTGTCGGATTCGCCCTGGCGGACTCTCCCGCTGGTCAGGCAGCCTGGATCTACGAGAAGTTCCAGTCCAAGACCGACAACCACGGGCTCGCCGAGGACACCCTCGGCATCGACGACATGCTCGACGCGATATCCCTCTACTGGTTCACCAACAGCGCAGCGTCGTCCGGCCGCATCTACTGGGAGAACAGATCGCTCACTTTCGCCGGCCCGAAGCTGACGCTTCCGGTCGCGGTGACCGTCTTCCCCAGGGACATCCCACGCCTGCCACGAACCTGGATCGAAGACACCTACAGCAATCTGATCCACTACGGCGAGGCCGACAAGGGCGGACACTTCGCGGCCCTGGAACAGCCCGAGATCCTGGTCCGCGAAATCCGCGCCGGCCTGCGCACCCTTCGTTCCTGAACCGACCAGAGCCGGGTATCGGTCTGTTGTCGTATTCGGGTGGAGATCCTTCTCCACCCGAATACCGCAGGAGAAACGAAGTGTTTCCCCGACCGTGTCGAGGCCTTCGAGTAGCAGTCGGCGGCCGCGTTCGTCCACGGAGAACCGGTGCGCGGGGTCGGTGACCTTCGTCTCCAAGCAATAAGTCTCTTTACACCACCCCGCCGGACATGACCGCTGGGTACCTCGGACGGTAATATCCGATCATGTCAACTGATCCGCGGGTGAAACCGGTCGGGGAATGCCAGGATCTCTACGATCTGCTGGAGCAGATCCGGCTGCGCCCGAGCATGTGGATCAAGTCCTTGCGGGACCTTGAGTTGATCCTCCATGGTTACGGCGTGGCGTTGTCCGTCCATGGAATCGACGACACATTCGTCTTCGCGGCGGGTGGCGGTGCCTTTGCCAAGTGGGTACAAGCCCGTCACGGATGGTCGATGGCCTGCGGGTGGGCACGGGCCATCGAAGACCACGCGGAGGAAGAAGAGCCGCTGGCACTGTTCTACCGGTTGCTGGACGACTACCGGTCCCGTCGCAGTGACCCCGGCCGGAATTCCGATGTCGTCTCGACGTGTCAGTGAACTCGGTCGCGGCCGCTCGGTGAGACGCCGTGAAACGGGCGCTCCAAGTTTACGGTGCCTTCAACGCGCCGCGTCGGCGACTCGAAGGAGCACAAAGCCCTATAGCGGGCTTTCTCGCGCACGTCCTCGCCGACAAACCGAGCGCCGCGGTCGGCTTCGCACTGTTCGGCTCCGCCGACCTCGCCGGTCCTCAAGGACCTGATCAACATGGAGAAGTCGGCCAGCAACACCTCGCGAGCGCCAACAGGCGCTCAGACCGACTTGGTCTCTCCGCCGTCAACGCGGAGGTTCTGTCCGGTCATGTAGGCCGACTCCTCGCCGGCCAGGAAGCGTACGACCCGGGCGGCCTCCGCGGTGCTCTGCGCTCGACGCAGTGGGATGCCGCTCGTCCACCCGGCCGGGACGACGCTGGGGTCGTCCTTGGTCAGCCCGGTGAGCACGTTGTTCATCCGGATGCCCTGCGGGCCGTATTCGTTGGCGTACAGCTTGGTGAAAGAGGCCAGCGCCGCTCGCATCGTCACCGAGACGGGGAACATCGGGCTGGGCTCGAAGGCGCCTGCGGTGGAGATGTTCACGATCGCGCCGCCGCCGGAGGCGATCAGGTGGGGCGTCACGAGGCGGGCCATGCGCACGACGTTCAGCAGGTAGAGGTCGACGCCCTCGAACCATTGCTCGTCGGTGATCTCAAGTACCGGCCCGCGTGCCGCGTGACCGCTGCTGTTGACGACCGCGTCGACCCGGCCGTACCGCGACACCGTGAGGTCGACGCACGCCTGAAGGTCCTCGATGCTGGTGTTCGAGCCGTCCAGACCCGCGCCACCGAGCGATTCGGCCAGGGTTCGGGCCCGGCCCGACGGCGACATCGCGACCACCCGGTAGCCGTTCGCGGCGAACTCCCGCACGCACGCGGCGCCGATTCCGGATCCGGCACCGACGATGATCGCGACCTTCTCGGATGCGGACGAGGTGGTCTCAGCCATGCGCGTACTCCTTCAGGCGGGTGGAGACCAGGGACTCGAGCGCGTCGGCAGCCAGCTCGGCGTACCGGGCGAAGTCGATGTCATCGCCGGCGGCCGCGGCTACCCGGAAGCCGTCGGTGAGCGCGCGCCCCATGACGGCCATGTCGTGCGCCAACTCTTCCGCGACATCCTCCGGTACCTCCGGGTACGAGGCCCGCAGCTGGCCGGTGACGAACTGGAACATCTCCTTGCGGATGGCCAGGTACCGCTGCCGTGCGAGGTTGTCCTCCAGGCGCCGCTCGAACGCGAAGACGAGACCGATGCTCCAGAACGCGGCGGCCGGCTCGGCCAGGCTCGCCGAGGCTGCCGCCGACTCGCTGATGCTGCGTCGTAGCAGGTCGCGCATGCTACCGACGGACGCGTTGGCCTGCTTCCAGACCTCGAAGCAGTAGTCGAGCAGCTCGACGAAGAGTTGCTCCTTGTTCTGAAAGTGCCAGTAGACCGATCCGATCGGCAGACCGGACGCGCCGGCGACATCGGCCATGGTGGTGCCCTCGTACCCGGCCTCGACCGCGCGCGAGAGCACGGCTTCGAGAATCGCCCGCTTCGACGACTCGGACGCCTGGCGGGTCTTCCGCCTCGTGGTCATCGGTCCCCTCGCTGCTCTCGGACTGCAGTAGTTCTACCAAATCGGCGCCAACCCTTGACACCGGCGATGGCCGTGGTCATTGTAATGGCGATTCTAGAACCCTGCTTCTAGGTTAGCTCTGACGGAACGCGACCCGGTGCGCGGTCCACCTCATCCCAGCGGGCCACTGCGATGGCGCATGTCCGCTCGAGCCGAGATAGAGAGACCTTCATGAGGATCAATGACCAGATCACTCAAGAGAAGATGAGCGGCCTACAGATCCGCGCCGTCAGCGTCGCGATCGCCCTGGTCGTACTCGACGGCTACGACGTCTCGCTCTCGTCGTTCGCCGCCCCGTACGTCGAGAAGGGCTTCGGGATCTCCAAGGCCGAGCTCGGACTCGTCATGTCCGGCGCCCTGATCGGCATGCTCGTGGGCTCGATCATCGTCGCGCCGCTCGCCGACCGCATCGGCAGACGCAAGTTGGGCGTCATCTCCACCGTGACGATTGCGGTGGGCATGCTCATCGGCCCGTTCGCGACGCCGGAGACCGGGACCGGGCCCCTCGTCGTGAGCCGCATCATCACCGGCATCGGCGTCGGGTCCCTGGTGGCCGCGGTCGGCGTCATCCTCGCCGAGTACACGGGCAAGCGCGTGTACTCGCTGGTGATGGCCGTCTACGCCGCCGCGATCAACATCGGCGGGCTGCTCGGCTCCATGATCGTCGGCCCGATGCTCGGCGCACACGGCTGGCAGTTCGGCTGGTGGGTCGGATTCGGCATGAGCGCGATCGCCGCGGTCGCCACGTTCGCCTTCCTCCCCGAATCGCTCGCCTGGCTTTCCGAGGGCCGTCACAGGGACTCCCTGCAGCGGCTCAACGCGCTCCTGACGAAGATGCGCCGCCCCGCACTCGAAGCGCTCCCGGAGTCCGACTCGACGGGCGTCAAGGCGAAGGGCTCGCTGCGCACCGTGTTCACCGGCCGGACCGGCTTCTACACGCTGCTGATGGTCGTCGGGTACGTCGCGTACATGCTCAGCTTCTACTTCATGACGACCTGGGCACCGAGCGCTGTCGCGTCCGCCAACCACAAACCGGCACTCGCCCCGCAGCTCGTCACCGCCTTCAGCATCGGCGGCATCCTCGGCAACGTGCTCTTCGGCTTCCTCGGCGGCAAGCTCAACGTCCGCTTCCTCGCCCCGGTCTTCCTGTTCCTGGCCACCGCCGCCCTGTCGCTGTTCGGCATCGCCGGCCCGGGGATGCCGACCGCCTGGTGGACCCTGTTCCTGGCCTCGTTCTTCGTCTGCGCGGGCACCGCCGCCTTCTACGCGATCGTCCCCACGCTGTACCCGACACTGGCCCGCTCGACCGGTTTCGGCGTCGTCATCGGCGTCGGCCGGTTCGGCGGCATCGCGGCGCCGATCCTCGGCGGGGCGGCCTTCGACGCGGGCATGGGGATGGGGGAGGCCTTCACGGTCTTCGCTTTGCCCCTGCTCGTCACCGGCCTCTGCGTCGTGGGTCTGCACCTGGGCCTGCGCCGCTCCGATGCACCGGATGCCCAGCTCGCCGGTACGTCCGCGTAGCAGCCGTCCACCATTTTCGAGAAGGGAAACAGGCCATGCCGCTGGCCGTCGCAGCGCTCTCCCATGCACCGTCCTTCGGCAATGTCGACCCGGGCGGGGAGACGTTCGCCGAGATCAATGCCGCCATCGACGAGGTCAGGGGGTTCGTCGCCGAGTACGACCCCGACCTGGTCGTGGTGTTCGGGCCCGACCACTTCAACGGCCAGCTCTACTCGCTGATCACACCGTGGGTGATCGGTGCGGTCGCCGAAGGCGTCGGTGACTACGGCACCACCGCGGGTCCGCTCCCCGTCGACGGCGGCGCCGCCCGGGCCTTCCACACGGCAGTGCTGGGTGAAGGCATCGACATCGGCCGCAGCGAGCAGATGAAGGTCGATCACGGCGTGGTGCAGCCGCTCGACTTCGTGTTCGGGAAGGATTTCACGCAGCCGATCGTGCCGGTGTTCGTGAACTCGATCGGCCTGCCGCTTTCCCCCATGCAGCGGGTGCGCCTCATGGGGGAGGCGTTCGGCCGGGCCGCCAAGGCGATGGACAAGAAGGTGCTGTTCCTCGCCTCGGGCGGCATCTCCCACAGCCCGCCGATCCCGCGCTGGGAGGGTGCCCCCGACACCGTGCAAGAGCGCCTGGTCAGGTACGCGCCCTCGCCGGAGGAACGGCACGAGCGCGAGCAGATGATCGTCAAGGGCATCCAGGCGATCGCCGACGGCAAGGCCCCGAGCGACCCGCTGAACGAGGAATGGGACACGCTCGTCCTCGACGTGCTCCGCTCCGGCGACCTCGATCCGGTGGACGGCTGGGAGAACGGCTGGTTCCTGGCGGAGGGCGGCTCGGCCGCGCACGAGATGCGCAGCTGGATCGCCGCCTACGCGGCACTGTCCACGGCGGGCCCGTACCGCCTGGCCGTCGACCACTACTGGGCGGTCGAGAAGTGGGGCGCCGGCTTCGCGATCCAGGCGGCGGTGACCGCGTGAACCGCGGAGGAAAGAGGCACCTCGCGACCTTCTGGGAGGAGATCGCGGACCTGGAGCACACGCTGCGGTACGTGGACGTGCGCGGCTACCGCACCCGGGTCCTCGACTTCACCGGAGCGGGCCCCGGGGCGCAGACGGTCATACTCGCCAACGGCACCAGCGGCCACATCGAGGCGTGGACGCAGAACGTCCGCGCCTTCGTCGAGGCGGGCTTCCGGGTGGTCGGCTACGACTACCCCGGCCACGGCTACACCTCGCCAGCAGATCATCCGCTGGAGATCCGCGACTACGAGGAGCACCTGCTCGCGCTGCTCGACACGCTGGAGCTGGAGCGTGTGCACCTCGCCGGCGAGTCGCTGGGCGGGTGGCTCGCACTGAAGTTCGCGCCGAAGCACCCCGAGCGGCTGCACACGGTGATCCTGTCCGCGCCGGGCGGGCGGATGATCGCCGAAGCGCGGCTGGACAAGACGCAGTCGGTGAGCACCCAGGCGGTGAGCGAGCCGACCTTCGACAACGTGAAGAAGCGCTTGCAGGTCGTCATCCACGACCCGGACAACATCACCGACGAGCTGGTACGCGTCCGCCAGGCGATCTACGCCCGGGACGGGTTCAGCATGGCGAACGTGTCCGCGCTGCGGGAGCCGGAGCGGCGGTGGCGCAACCGGGTCACGGACGAAGACTTCGCCGCGGTGCCGGTCCCGGCCCTGATGGTGTGGACCGACAACGAGCCGACCGGCGACGAGGCCGAGGGCGAGCGGCTGTGCGGGCTGCTGCCGGACGGCGAGTACCTGCTGGTCCGCGGGGCCGCGCACTGGCCGCAGTGGGAGGGCGCGGCGGAGTTCAACGCCGCGGCGGTCGCCTTCCTGAAGAAGCACGCGAGCGGAATGGACCGGCAGTGAGTGTCACCAAGGAGACCATCGACCGGATCGCGCGCGAGCTGTTCGAGGCGAAGCGCGGCGTGTACACCGTGCCGTACGTGAGCCCCCGGCTCCCCGAGCGTGATCTCGACGCGGCGTACGCGATCTCCGCCGAGTTCGCCGCCCTCCGCGAGCGCGAGCTGGGGGTGAAGCGGGTGGGCCGCAAGGTCGGCCTGACCAACCCCCTCGTACAGCAGCGCGTGGGTATCGATGAGCCCGACTACGGGATCATCCACGACGACATGGTGCACCCCTCGGGCTCGCATCTGCCGCTGTCGCAGTACAACCGGTTGCTGATCGAGGCCGAGGTCGCCTTCGTGCTGAAGAGCGACATCCTCGAGGCCTCTCGCGAGGGCGTCGAGGCCGCGATCGACTACGTGACACCGGCGTTCGAGGTGGTCGACTTCCGCTACGGCGGCTCGGTCGGGCAGATCGTCGACACCATCGCGGACAACGCCGGCTGCAGCGGCATCGTGCTCGGCGAGGAGCAGCACCCGTACGGCGAGGTCGACCTCACCAAGGTGGAGATGATCATCACCGGCGGCGCCACGGAGATCACCCGCGGCGTCGGCGGCAACGTGCTGGGGGACCCGGTCAACGCGGTGATCTGGCTGGCCGGGACCGCGATCCGCACCGGCGAACCGCTGCGGGCCGGCGAGGTGCTGCTGTCCGGGTCCATCGGCTACATCGAGCCGTGGCCCGCCGACGTCGAGTGCGTCGCCACCATCACCGGGCTCGGTCGCGTGGTCGCGACCGCGGATTCGAAAGGCTGAACATGAGCGACTACCGCCCCGTCGACGCGACGACCCGCGTCGAGATCGAGCAGCTGATCGCGGAGATGCTGTACCGCCTCGACCACAACCGGGCGGACACCACCTGGGAGCTGTACACCGAGGACGGCGTCTCGGCCGGCCCACTGGGCGACATGGACCGCGAGGCCATGAAGGCCTGGGGTACCAGGCGCGCCAAGCAGACCGACATCGTCAGCCGGCACTTCATCGGCGGGATCCGCCTCGTGTGGGACGGCGAGGAGGTCGACGGCACGGTGCAGTACCTGACCTTCCGCGACACCAACGAGCCGCAGACGCAGCCCGCTTCGGTCGGCGAGTTCCGCGAGCGGTACCGCAGGGTCGACGGGCAGTGGCGGTTCGCCCGCCGCGAGATCGTGCCGGTCTTCGGCGGCAAGGCGGCCGCGGCGCACGCCGCGCGGCTGGCCGGGCGAGAGGGGCCGGCACAGTGAAGCAGGCGGCTCTCGGCGACGGCAACCCCGTGCTGTACCACCAGTCGGTGCCGTCGTTCTCGATGCCGGAGTGGGCGGCGGCAGCCGGCTACGACGGGGTGGTACTCGACCTCCAGCACGGCGAACTGGGCCTGGAGGCGGCATGCGGGATCCTGCGTTCGCTGCCGCGTCAGAACGCGTACTCGTACGCGCGGGTGGGCTCGCTGGATCCCGCGCCGGTCCTGCGGCTGCTCGACAGCGGGGCCCGCGGCATCATCGCGCCCGCGATCGAATCCCGGGCCGAGGCCGAGGCGCTGGTCGCCGCGGTCCACTACCCCCCGGTCGGCAACCGCAGCCTTGGCCCGTCCAGACCGGCGCTGTACCAGGGCGCCTCGTACACCGAGGCAGGCAACCGTGCCGTATCCGCCATCGCCCAGATCGAGACGAAGACCGGCGTGGACCGGGCCGAGGAGATCATCTCGACCCCGGGACTGGACTCCATCTACATCGGCCCGGCCGACCTGGCCGTCTCCCACGGACTGCCCGGGCGGGGCGACTGGGCGGACGGCCCCGTGCGGGAGGCGATCGCGCACCTGCGTGAGGTGACGACGGCGCACGGCGTCACCCTCGGCATCTACTCGGGGCAGCCGGCGTACGCAGCCGGCCTGTTCGCCGCCGGCCTGGTCGACTACGTGGCCCTCGGCATCGACCTCGTCCTGCTGAACCGTGCGTTCGCCGACACCATCGCCGGGCTGGACTCGGCACGATCTTCTGGGAGCACCGCATGAGCAAGACCGCCGTCGATGTCGTCGTCATCGGTGCGGGGCCCGTCGGCCTCACCCTCGCGAACCTGTTGGGGCAGCAGGGGGTCGAAGTCCTCCTCGTCGAGCAGGGCGAGAAGCTGATCGACTACCCACGGGCCGTCGGTGTCGACGACGAGGCGCTGCGCGCGATGCAGACCGCCGGGCTCGTCGACGAGGTGCTTCCGCACACCATCCCCGACCAGAAGATCTACATGGTCAACGGGGAACGGATGATCCTGTCCGAAGTGAACCCGACGACGCGTGAGTTCGGCTGGCCGCGCCGCAACGGATTCGTGCAGCCGCTGGTCGACCAGGTGCTGCTCGACGGCCTGGACCGCTTCCCGAACGCCGCCGTACGGTTCGGCGCCGAGGTCACCGACCTCGTCGAAGACGCGGACGGCGTGGTGGCCACCCTCGCGGGCGGCGAGACCGTCCGCGCACGGTACGGGGTCGCCGCCGAGGGCGGGGCTTCACCCACCCGCAAGCGCCTCGGCATCTCGTTCGAGGGCGAGACCCGGCCGACCGACGGCATCGTGATCGACGTCGCCAACGACCCGATCGGCACGCCCCACGCCGTCTTCGGCGGGGACCCGGCCCGCAGCTACGCCTCCATCGCGCTGCCGCACGGCATCCGGCGCTGGGAGTTCACACTCTTCGAGCACGAGACCGCCGACCTCGTCGACGACGACGCGTTCATCTTCGGGCTGCTCGCCCCGCACGTACCGGACCCGGGCAAGCTCGACATCATCCGCCGCCGCGTGTACCGGCACCACGCCCGTATCGCCGGGCGGTTCCGCCATGGGCGGATCTTCCTCGCCGGTGACGCCGCCCATGTCATGCCGGTCGTCGGCGGCCAGGGCTGGAACTCGGGGATTCGTGACGCCTTCAACCTCGGCTGGAAGCTGGCCGCCGTTCTCAAGGGCCTCTCGACCGACGCTCTGCTGGACACGTACGAGACCGAACGGCGGGGCCACGTCACGCAGATGGTGGCCGTCTCCCTCGGGATGGCGAAGGAGATGACCGACCACGATCCCGAAAAGGCCGCCGAGCGCGACCGGCTCGCCGCCAACCGCACCCCGGAGGAGCGGGAGGCCCAGAAGCGGCAGGCGTTCAAGCCGCAGCCGAAGTTCGAACGGGGCGTCGTGGTGCACACCCCGCTGCCGACGTTCAAGACACTGCCGGCTCGTGACGTGCCGCGTCTCGCCGGCTCGATCTTCCCGCAGCCGAGGGCCACCGACGCGGACGGCGTGGAGATGCTGCTCGACGAGGCCACCGGGCAGGGCTGGCGGGTGATCACCTGGAACAACGACCCGACGGCCTTCCTGCCGGGGGAGCGGCTCGCCGTGCTCGAGCGTCTCGGCGCCCACCTCGTGCAGGTCGTGCCGACGACACAGTTGCCGTGGGCGCGCAAGCACGCCGCGGCCGGCGTCACGGTCGTCGGCGACCTCGGTGGGGAGTCGAGCCTGCAGGCCTGGTTCGACGCACACCCGGTCGGCGCGGTCATCGTCCGCCCCGACCATGTGATCGCCGCCGAGTGCCTCGCCCAGGAACTCGGCGACGTACTCGGCAAGGTCTTCGAGGCCGCCTGCATCGCGTGATCCCGGCACATCCCTGATCGAACCCCGAACACGATGGAGCGCTGATGCCCGACCCGAGCGAGGCCGCCGAGATCGACGACGTGTACTGGCGCGACGAGTACACGCCCATCACGGAGGACGACGCCTTCCTCGAACGCATCGTCGCCGAGGCCGACCTGCCGTCGCTGCTCACGGCGTTGGCAGCCCTGACCGGAGATCACGCGTTGATCCCGGCGGAGCTGCGCCCCCCGCTTCCTCCCGTCGACACGACCCCGCCTGCACATGGCGGCATGAGCGAGGCCGCGCAGGCTCATGCGCGTGAGCTCGCGCTGCCCGCGCTCAAGCGCGTCCGCGATGAGCGGCTCACCAGGCCTCGCCTGCTGGAGCCCGAGGAAGCACGCACCATTGTCGACTTCGTTACGGGCGGGGCCAGTGCCGAGGATGCGGCACTGATGATGCACGAGCTCGACCTGGTCACACAGCGTCCGGGAGCACCGACTTGGCACATCGACGAGGTCGCACCCGACCGTGACTTCGAAGTCGCGGTCATCGGCACCGGGATGAGCGGCATCGCAGCCATGTACCGGCTCAGGCAGGCGGGCGTACGGTTCGTCGCGTTCGAGAAGCACCCCGAGGTCGGCGGCACCTGGTGGGCCAACACCTACCCAGGAGTACGTCTGGACACCCCGACCTTCGGCTACAGCTTTTCCTTCGCCCAGCGGGCCGACTGGCCCAACGCGTACGCCGAGGGCGCGGAGATCGAGGCGTACGCCGTCGAGATCGTCGATCGCGCCAAGCTGCGTGAGCACATCGAGTTCGACACCGAGGTCATCTCGATGACCTGGGACGAAGCATCGGCCACCTGGGAGGTCGTCGTACGGCGCGACGGCGTCGAGCAGCACCGGCGGTTCCACGCCGTCATCGCCGCGACCGGGCAGCTGGAGAAGCCGAACATCCCCCAGATCCCCGGACAGGACGACTTCGGCGGCGTACGGATGCACTCCGCGCGGTGGGACCACAGCGTGGACCTGACCGGGAAGCGCGTCGCCGTGGTCGGCACCGGCGCCAGCGCCTACCAGATCGTCCCGGGCATCATCGACCGGGTCGCCCACCTCGACGTCTTCCAGCGGTCCGGACCGTGGACGGTTCCCGCCCCGAACTACCACGACCCGGTACCGCAGGCCCTGGCCTGGCTCAGCGACCACGTCCCGCACTACGGGCAGTGGTTCCGGTTCCAGGCGTTCTGGGGTGCGCGCACGGGACGGCTGCACACCGTCAAGGTCGATCCGGAGTGGAACCGCACCGACTCGGTATCGGCAACCAACCTGCGGGTGCGTGAGGCACTCACCGCGATCATGCGCGAGCAGTGGGCGGACCGCCCCGACATGCTCGACGTCGTCGTGCCCGCGTATCCGCCCGGCGGCAAGCGCATGCTCCGCGACAACGGCGTGTGGGCGCACGCACTGCACCGCGAGCACACCAATCTCGTCACCTCCCCGATCGAACGGTTCACGCCGGACGGCATCGTCACCGCCGACGGCGAGCGGCACCCGGTCGACGCCGTGATCTACGCGACCGGGTTCAAGGCGTCCGACTACCTCGACCCGATCGTGGTCACCGGGCCGTCCGGGCAGACACTCAAGGAGCAGTGGAACGGTGATGCGACGGCCTGGGCCGGCATCTCCGTGCCCGGCTTCCCGAACCTCTTCCTCATCCAGGGGCCCAACACGAACTACGTCGTGCACGGCCAGTTCCACTTCATGATCGAATGCGGGGTCGAGTTCACCACCGAGGCGATCCACCAGTTGCTGCGCCGCGGGGCGGCCTCGCTCGAGGTCAAGCAGGAGACCCTGGACCGCTTCCTCGCGTGGATCGACCAGGGCAATGCCGAGTGTGCCTGGGGGCAGCCGCAGGTACGCACCTGGTACAAGAACTCCCGCGGCCGGGTCTCGCAGGTATGGCCGTACAGCCATCTCGAGTACTGGGCGCTGACCCGGGGCGCCGACTTCGACACCGACTTCACGCTCCGCCCCCGACCGGAGGCGACGCCGTGACAGCGCGGCGTGACGTGCTCGTGGTGGGTGCCGGTCCGATCGGGCTCGTCGCCGCCCTCCTGCTCGCCGATGCGGGTGTGCGTACGACGCTCGTGGAGAAGGAGACCGAACCGGGCGACCAGCCTCGCGCGATCAGCCTGCAGGACGAGTCGTTCCGCACCCTCGAACAGCTCGGTGTGGCCGACGCGCTCAAGGCCGAGTCCCTGCTCGACACGGGCAGTCGCTACTTCGGGCTCGGGGACCGCCTCCTGCTCGAAGCGAGGCCGGTCGCGTCCCGGCTGGGGCATCCCGCCAAGACCCAGTTCGACCAGCCGATCCTGGAGCGGCTGCTGTGGGAGCGAGCAGCCGCGCACGAGGGACTCGAATTCCTGCGCGGCGCCGAGGCAACAGCGATCACGCAGGACGGCGACGGGGCCAGCGTGACCGTGACCATCGGAGCGAAGACACGGACTCTGACCTCCGGCTGGCTGATCGGCGCCGACGGCGGACGCAGCTTCATCCGCCGGGCGGTCGGGATCGAGCTGGCCGGCACCACCCAACCGCAGCGGTGGATCGTCGTCGATCTGCACAACGAGCCGCGCGCGCGGGGCCCGTTCGCCGAATTCCACGGCGACGGGCAGCGGCCGTACGTGCTCGTGCCCGGCGTCAAGGGACGCCTACGGATCGAGTTCATGCTCTTCGACGACGAGGACCCCGAGGAGATGACGACGCCGGAGCGGATCCGCGAGCTGGTCGTGCCGCGCTTCCGGGCCGAGCTGGCGCCGGATGACGTGCGCCGCGCGGCCGTGTATATCGCGCACCAGCGTGTCGCGCGGGCCTACCGTGCGGGGCGCACGTTCCTCGTCGGTGACGCCGCACACCTGATGCCGCCGTTCGCGGGCCAGGGCCTGAACGCCGGTATCCGCGACGCGACCAACCTCACCTGGAAGCTGATCGAGGCGATCAGCGGCGGTGCGACCGAGCGGCTGCTGGATTCGTACGAGGTCGAGCGCCGCACCCACGGAGCCGCGATGGTGAGGGTCTCGCGCCGCATCGGCGCGGTCGTCATGGCGACCCACCCGGTCGTCACGCGCTTACGCGACACCGTCGTCCGCACGGTCGGCCTGATCCCCCGTGTCCGCGAATTCCTCGCCAACATGCGCTTCATCGCACCACCCGACTACTCCGCCGGAGTCGCCGTTGCCGCGCACGGCGTCACCCTCGACGCCGTGACGGTCGGCCGCGCCCTGAGCCAACCGGTCGTACGCGACGCCATCGGCGCCGAGCGCGGACTCGACGCCCACCTCGGGCGCGGGTGGACGCTGCTGCAGATCGGAGGTCCGCCCGACGCGGCGGTCGACGCGTACTGGGACGCGATCGGCGCGAACCGGCTGTGCGTCCGTGCACCGGGCGGCGAGCCGGCCGACAGCGTGGTCACCGAGACCACCGCGGTGCTCACCTCCGGCACCGGCACCCTTCCGGTCTTCGTCGCGGTACGTCCCGACCGCTACGTCGCGGCGGTATTCGATTCCGCCGGCGAGCAACGCGTCGTCGAGCGCCTCCGCGCCTTCATCGATGACCGCTCCCGACCGGACTGATCCATGCTCCGAGATCCCGCACTCTCGCCCACCACTGAACAGGAACCCGATGAGCAAGTTCGTCAGCTACTACCGCGCCGACCACAGCATTGCCTGGGGGCGTCTCGACGCCGAGACCATCTATGACGCGACCCCGACAGCGCCTTCGCTTGCCGAAGCCATCGCAGCGGGCGCCCTCGATTCGTTGGCCCACTACACCGATCGCCCGGTGGCGCTCGACGAAGTGCGGCTCGCTCCGGTCATCCCGGAGCCCGGCAAGATCATCTGCATCGGGGTCAACTACCGCAGCCACCAGGACGAGATCGGCAAGGCGGCTCCTCAGGCCCCGGTCGTCTTCGCCCGCTACGCCGACAGCCAGATGGGCCATGGCGAGGACGCCCGCAAGCCGGCGGGCTCCGCGCAGTTCGACTACGAGGGCGAGGTGGCTCTGGTCATCTCCAAGCCCGCGCACCAGGTCTCCAAGGCCGAGGCCTACGACCACGTCGCCGGCTATGCCGTGTACAACGACTTCTCGGTGCGCGATTGGCAGCGTGCCGCCAGTCAGTGGCTGCCCGGCAAGACCTGGCCGGGGACCGGAGGCTTCGGTCCTTGTCTGGTAACAGCCGACGAGGTCGGCGATGTCACCGAACTCGAGCTCACGACCCGGGTCAACGGTGAGGTACGCCAGCGCGGCAGGGTCGCCGACCTGATCAACGATATTCCCTCGATCATCGAATACGTCACCACGTTCACGCCGCTCGCCCCCGGCGACGTCATCGTCACCGGCACGCCGGGCGGTGTCGGGCTCTTCATGGAGCCGCCGGGATTCATCGTCGACGGTGACGTCGTCGAAGTCGAAGTCGGCAAACTCGGGACGCTTCGCAACACCGTCCGCGACGTCTCCTGACTCGCTCATTCGAACGGCCATCGCGGCGGCTTGCGGTGCGATGGATGGTTCCGCGGCGAGAGCGGATTCGGTGGCCGGTTGCCCGTCGGAGTCGCTGATAGGGCGTTGATCAGCGGTTTTGTGTTTAAGGGACCCCCTGTTCCAGGGGGGTTTTCGGCCCGTGTAATCTTCTCTTCGTCGCCAGGGAGACCGGGCCGGCGGGCGAAAGTCCAAAGGAGCGGGGTACCAGGCTGCCGGGTTGGACACCCCCCGGTTGAATCGGAAGATTCGACTCGGGGTAGAGTCTGGCCTGACAACAAGAGCAGAAGGCAACTGCGGTTGCGTGTTGTTTGAGAACTCAACAGTGTGCTAATGAACTAAGCCAGTAGAGCTTTGTATATTTGAACCCTTTGTGGGTTCCTTTGAGATTGACTGTTTGAGTCGATCGGATTTTCTGACATTGTTGGAGA
>NZ_VJWX01000039.1 GCF_007713715.1 Amycolatopsis rhizosphaerae | reverse complement strand
CAACACCCTCGGGAGCCTGCGCGCGGTGGCGGCCGAGGTCCTCAAGCGGGGCTGGCACACCGCGGTGCTGGTGAGCGATCCGTGGCATTCGTTCCGGGCCCGCACCATGGCCACCGGCGTCGGGCTCACCGCGTGGACCTCGCCCACGCACAGCGGTCCGATCGTGCAGACCCGCCAGACCCAGGCGCTCTACATCCGGCGCGAGACCGGCGCACTGCTGTTCTACCTGCTCACCCGCACCCCGGCCGACGACATCGGCGGCACCGGCCTCGGCTGATCACGGCTGATCACGACACTGCCCTTCGCGGGCCGATCGCGGTTAGGGTGGGCCCGTGATCGGCTATGGCGAGCACGACGTGCAGCGCAGGGTGGCGGAGGAGCCGAAGAGCGCCGCCCTCCCGGGGGCACCGGCGGACGGCCGCAGTCCCTTCGCCCGGGACCGGGCGCGCGTGCTGCATTCGGCCGCGCTGCGGCGGCTGGCGGGCAAGACGCAGGTCGTCGGGCCCGGGGAGGGTGCAGAGGTCAGCGGTGTGCCGAGGACCCGGCTCACCCATTCGCTGGAGGTCGCGCAGATCGGCCGGGGCATCGCCGCCGAACTGGGCGCCGACCCGGACCTGGTGGACACCGCCGGGCTCGCGCACGACATCGGCCACCCGCCCTTCGGCCACAACGGCGAGAAGGCCCTCGACAGCGTCGCCGAGCCGTGTGGCGGGTTCGAGGGCAACGCGCAGACGTTGCGCATCCTCACGCGGCTGGAGCCCAAGGTCGAGCCTGCCGGGCTCAACCTCACCCGCGCCTGCCTGGACGCGGCCACGAAGTACCCGTGGCCGCGTCGTCCCGGCCTGGCCAAGTTCGGCGTCTACGCCGACGACGCCGAGGTCTTCGCCTGGCTGCGGGAAGGCGCGCCGGAGGGCAGGCGCTGCCTGGAGGCGCAGATCATGGACTGGGCGGACGACGTCGCCTATTCGGTGCACGACGTCGAGGACGGGGTGCTCGCGGGCCGGATCTCCCTGCGGGTGCTCACCGACCGCGAAGAGCGGGCCGCGGTGGCCGAACTGGCCGCGAAGCACTTCTCGGGTCAGCCGGTGTCGGCACTGGAGGGGGCCGCGGAGGGCCTGCTGGAGCTGCCCGTGGTCGCGGCGCTCGCCCGGACGGGATTCGACGCCTCGTTCCGGGCGCAGGCCGCGCTGAAGAACCTGACGAGCGAGCTGGTCGGCCGCTTCGCCTCGGTGGTGGTCACGGGCACCCGGCGCGGGCACGGCGACGGGCCGCTCACCCGGTACGCCGCCGACCTGGAGGTCCCGGCACGGGTGGCCGCCGAGGTGGCCCTGCTGAAGGCGGTGGCGTTGCGTTACGTGATGAGCGATCCGCGGCGCCGCGCCCTGCAGGAAGGACAGCGTGAGCTGCTCGTCGAGCTCGTCGAGCGGCTGTGCCACCGTGCCCCGGAATCGCTCGACGCCGTCTTCCACCCGGCCTGGGAGGCGGCCGGTGACGACGCGGCGCGCCTGCGCGTGGTGATCGACCAGGTCGCCACGCTCACCGACGCGCAGGCCCACGCCTGGCACGCCTGGCACACCGGCCGCCACTGACCCCGCCGTGGCGGGAGGTGGTCCGGTAGCGTCGGGGTGTGACCAAGCTCAAGGCGCGTGGTCCCGAGCGTGACCACCTCAGGTTCTGCTTCGCCCTGCACCGGGCCATTGCTGGTGACGCCGCCGTAAGCGGTGACTCGTGCTTTTCCCCCTACTCGGTGGCGAGCGCGCTCGGGCTGACCAGCCGGGCCACCCGCGGCGCGGCCGCCGCCGAGCTGCTGCATCTGCTGACCGGCGGGGAGGCCGACGTCGCCAAGCAGGCCGAACTGCTCGGCGCCGCCTCCAGCCTCGACGAGCACGACCGGGGTGAGCCGCCGGTGCTCGCCGCGGCCAACACGCTGTGGGCGTGGGACGAGCTCCCCCTCAACGAGGACTTCCTCGGCGAGCTCGCCGCCTGGCCGGGCGGCGGGGTCAGGACCGCGCCGTTCGTCCGCGACCCGGACGCGGCGCGCCGCCGGATCAACGCCGACGTGGCCGAGACCACCCGGCGGCTCATCCCCGAGCTGCTCCAGCCCGGGGCGGTGACGGACGACACGGTCGCCTGCCTGGTCAACGCGCTCTACCTCAAGCTCGCCTGGACCCATCCGTTCCCGGCGCAGCGCACCGCCGACGGGGACTTCCACAGCCCGGGCGGTCTCCGTCGCGTGCCCACGATGCACCAGTCCGCGATGCTCGGGCACGCCGCGCGCGACGGATGGCAGCTGGTCGTACTGCCCGGCGCCGGCGGGGTGCAGGCGCTGATCCTGCTGCCGGACGGCGACCTGGCCTCCCAGGAGTCCGATTTGGACCCCGATGTGCTGGCGAACTTGTTGTCCGCCAAGGGAAACAAACAGGTCAGTCTGTCGCTGCCGAAGTTCAGGCTGGACCGGCGCGCCGCGCTCAAAACGGCGCTGGCCGGCCTCGGCGTGCGGACCATGTTCACCCGCGAGGCGGACTTCGCCCCCCTCACCCCCGATCCGCGCGTCTTCGTCGACGACGTGGTGCACCAGGCGGTGCTGCGCATCGACGAGGAGGGACTCGAGGGAGCCGCGGCGACCGCGGTGGTCTTCCGGACGCTGGCGATGGTGCATGCCGAACCGGTCGAGGTGGTGGTCGACCGGCCTTTCCTGCTCCTGGTGCGGCACGCGCGGACCGGTGTGGTCTACTTTTTCGCCCGCGTAGTCGAACCGTAAGGGTGGGAAGTGACCTCGTTGCTGGAGGCGCCTGAGGCGGTACAGGTGGCCGAGCCGAAACGACCCCGGTGGACCCGGGGTGACGCACTGGTCGTGCTGTGCTACCTGGTAGTCGCGTTCGTCGTCTACGGCGGCCTGTGGACCAACCTGAACAGCGGATACCTCTACAACAGCGCCCAGGACCAGAACATGTGGGAGTGGTTCTTCGCGGTCACCGCGCACTCCGTGGCGCACCTGGAGAACCCGCTCGGCTCGACGCTGCAGAACTTCCCCGCCGGGGTCAACCTGATGGCCAACACGGCGATGTTCGGCCTCGGCATCCCGCTCTCCCCGATCACGCTGCTGTTCGGGCCCACGGTGACCTGGGCGATCGCGCTGACCGGCGGGCTGGCCGGTACCGCCACCGCCTGGTACTGGGTTTTCTCGCGCACGGTGGTGCGCTCGCGGCTGGCCGCCGCGATCGGCGGCGTGTTCTGCGGCTTCGCCCCCGCCATGATCTCGCACGGCAACGCGCACCCGAACTTCGTCGGGCTGTTCGTGCTGCCGTTCATCGTGCTGAAGCTGGTCCGGGTGGCGCAGGGGCGCCGTCCGGTCCGGGACGGCATCATCCTCGGCCTGCTGATCGCCTACCAGGTGTACCTCGGCGAGGAGCCGCTGCTCATCACGATGATGGGCTTCGCCGTGTTCGCGCTGACCTTCGTCGTGTCCCGCCCCCGTGAAGCGGTGAAGATGATCCGCCCCACGGCGATCGGGGCAGGCCTGGCCGCGGTGATCACGCTCGCCCTGACGATCTACCCGCTGTGGTGGCAGTTCTTCGGGCCGCAGAGCTACCGGACCCTGGAACACGGCGCGGTCGGCAACGACACGGCGGCGCTCACCCGGTTCGCCACCGAGTCCATCGCGGGCAATCCCGCGGCCGCCGCCGACGTGTCGATGAACCGCACCGAGGAGAACGCCTTCTTCGGCTGGCCGCTGATCGTGTTCATGGTCGTGCTGACGGTGTGGCTGTGGCGCGACATCGTGGCCCGGTGCGCCGCGATCGCGATGTTCGCGCTGGCCTGGCTTTCCCTCGGCGTCCAGATCACCGTCGCCCACCACGAGACCGGCCTGCCCGGGCCGTGGAAGCTGCTGGCCAAGCTGCCGCTGTTCGACTCGCTGCTGGAATCCCGCCTGGCGATGGCCTGCATCCCGGCGGTGGGTGTGCTGCTCGCGATCGCCACCGACCGGGTGTTCGCTTCGGTGCCACCGGTGCGGCAACAGCAGTTCTCGGCGCGGTGGCTGTGGCTCGGCGTGGTGGCCGCGGTGCTCGTGCCGATCGCGCCCATCCCGTTGGACACCTTCACCCGCCCCGCGACCCCGGCCTTCTTCACCGACGGGACGTGGCGCAAGTTCGTCGGCTCGGGCTCGCTGGTGGCCGTGCCGCTGAGCAGCCCCGGCGACGCCCGCGCGCTGACCTGGCAGATCAAGGCCGATCTGGGCTTCCCGATCGCGGACGGCTATTTCGTCGGGCCGAACGGGCCGGGTGACAAGCGGGGCCGCTACGGCGCCCCGGACCGGCCCACGGCCTCCCTGCTCAACAAGGTGCGCGAGACCGGCGACGTGCCCGACGTCACCGACCGGCAGCGGGCCGACCTGCTGGCCGACCTGAAGTACTGGCACGCGGACGTGATGGTGCTGGCGCCGGTGACCAACCAGCAGGCGCTGCAGTCCACTGTGGAGCTGCTGCTCCGCACCCCGGCCACCTACGTGGACGGGGTGTGGCTCTGGGACGTCCGCTCCCTGCGCGGCGCCTGAGGCCCCGGGGCGGCTGGGGTCTGCTCGACGAGGGTGGCCGTGGCGCGGTCGAGGAATTCGCAGAACAGCTTGTGCTCTTCCGGGGTGAATCGGTCGGTCAGGGCGCGTTCGAGCACGATCACTTCCCGGTAGGCCCGGTCGAGCAGGTCACGGCCGTCCGGAGTGAGGGTGGCGATCAGGACCTTGGCGTGCACCGGCGACGGTTGCCGATCGATGAGCCCCTTGTTCTGCATCCCGGTCAGGACGCTGGCCATGCTCTGCTGGGTGACTCCGCACGCCCGCGCGAGCTGGGCACCCGACATGCCGTCGTCGCGGGACAGGGTCAGCAGCACGGTGTACTGGGTCATCGTCAGGCCGTAGCCGCGGAGCACCCCCTCGTGGTGGGCCATGAGCGCCTGCTCGGCGCGACGGATGCGGTTGCAGACGTATTCCTCGACCGGCACGCCAGCCAATTCACAACTCCCTAAGTTGACTCAGGTACCTGATACTGACTAGGTTTCCAAGTATCAGGATACTGAGTCGACACAGAAGGTTGTATGCGATGAAGGCTGTTGTTCTGGGCACCGACGACCAGTTCCGGATCTTGGAGAGGGACGAGCCCGTGGCCGGGCCGGGCGAGGTCGCGATCCGGGTCGCCTATGCGGGGGTGCAGTACGGCGATGTCCTGGTGCGCGAGGGGCATTTCCCGATTCCGCGCCCGTTCGTGCCCGGTTTCGAAGCGGCGGGTGAGATCGTCGCGGTCGGTGAAGGCGTCGACGAGACCCGTATCGGCGAGCCGGTGATCGCGCTGATCGGCGGGGGCGGATACGCGGAGGTCGTGACCGCGCCGTCGGTGCTGGCGATCAACGCCGCCGGGGTCGGATTCCGTGCCGCCGCCGCGTTCGGGTGGGTCGCGCCGACCGCCTACGACCTGATCAGCACCGTCGCCCGGGTCGCGCCGGGGGACAGTGTGCTGATCCATGCCGCCGTCGGTGGTGTGGGTTCGCTGGCCGGGCAGTTCGCCGCGGCCGCGGGTGCGGAACGGATCGTCGGCGTGGTCGGCAATGCCGGTCAGGTCGACTACGCGCGCCGGTTCGGCTACCACGAAGTGCTGGTGCGCCAGCAGTTTCCCGACGCACTGGGCGACGAGACGTTCGACGTGATCCTCGATCCGATCGGCGGCGCCACCCGGGTGGCGAACCTGGCACGGTTGGCCCCGCATGGCCGGATCGCGGTGTATGGCAACATCGCCACCTTCGAACCGGTCACCGTGTCGGCCAACGACCTGCTGATGCGAGGCCAGTCGCTGATGACCTACAACAGCAACCTGGCCGGCCAGACCAGCCCGCGGAAGCTGGCCGGCAGTGCCGCTCGTGCCATGGCACTGGTCGCCGACGGGTCGGTGCGGCTCGATGTCACCGCCGAATACACCCTCGCCGAGGTCGGGAAGGCGATAGCGGACCTGGCCGGAGGAGTGACCCGCGGCAAGAGCGTCGTCCGCGTCGCGTGAAAAAGGGCCGAGGAGGGAGCGGCCCGGCTGTCACATCGCGCCGGGCCGTCTCGTCCTCCGGGTGTCCCTTGAGAAACCGACAGCCGGAGGTCACCATGCCCCGCATTCCCGCCGTATCCGCCCGTGAAGCCGGTCTCCAGGCGAAGCTGCTCTACCGCGTCGCACGCCGTCGCTTCGGTGCCGTGCCCGAACCGTTCGCCGTGCTGGCGAACCACCCCGCACTGCTGCGCACGAGCGCGATCCATGAGCTGCTGGCCGAGAAGGCCGTCCGGGCGCTGCCGAAGCACGTGGCCGACCTGGCGGTGTACCGCACCGCGGTGCGCCTCGGCTGCTCGTGGTGCATCGACTTCGGGACGATGCTGCAGAAGCACCAGGGGCTCGACATCGACCGGCTGAAGAACATCGACGACTACGCCACCTCGCCGCTGTTCGACCGCGCGGAACGGCTCGCCCTGGCCTACGCCGACGCCATGAGCGACACGCCGGTCTCCGTCACGTCCGAGCAGGTCGCCGAACTGGAGCGCGAGTTCGGCCGCCGGGGCCTGCTCGAGCTGACCTACCAGATCGGGCTGGAGAACCAGCGGGCCCGGATGTTCGGCGCGCTCGACATCACCGACCAGGGCTTCACGTCCGGTGAGGCGTGCCGGGTGCCGGGGCTCGGGTGAGCTTGTCCGGGTTGCACTGGTCGTAGATCGCCACGATCCGGCCGTCGCGGAGGGCCATGGCCTGCAGCCGGGGGGAGAGCCCGCGGTAGGGACCGGTGGCCTCGGCCCCCGGCAGGTACAGCCCGAGGTCGCCGTTGACCAGCAGCGGCTGCCCGCCCCGCAGTGCCTCGGGCGGGTACTTCGACAGCAGCCCGAACAGGAACCGGGTGATCTTGTCCGCGCCGACGATGATCCGGCGCGCGGTGGTGGCCTTGCCGTTGCTGTCGCCGATCAGGACCACGTCCGGGTGCAGGACCTCGGCCACCGCCCGTACGTCACCGGCGAACAGCGCGGTCAGGAACCGGTCGAGGATCTGCTGCTGCTCGGCCAGGCTCGCCCGGGGCGGCGGCTCCGCGTCCTTCAGCACACGCCGCCCGCGCGACGCGTACTGGCGGGTGGCGTCCGTGCTGGCGCCGAGGATGCCGGCGATCTCGTCGAAGGGCACCGAGAACGCGTCGTGCAGCACGAACGCGACGCGTTGCTCGGGGCTGAGCCGGTCCAGCACCACCATGGCGGCCATGCGCAGGCCCTCGTCGCGGACCGCGACGTCGAGCGGGTCCTCGCCGGGCTGGCCGGTCAGCGGGGTCACGATCGGTTCGGGCAGCCACTGGCCGACGTACTGTTCACGCCGGGCGGTCGCCGAACGCAGCCGGTCCAGGCAGATGCGGCCGACCACCGTGGTCAGCCAGCCTTTGAGATCCCGGATCCCGTCGCGTTTGCCGTCGGGCAGGGTGCTCAGCCGCAGCCACGATTCCTGCACAGCGTCCTCGGCGTCGGACACCGACCCGGTGAGCCGGTAGGCGACCGCGACCAGATGCGAGCGGTGATCGTCGAACTGCTCGGCGAGACCCATACTCCGGCAACCTACTCGCGCCGGATGGCTCCGGGCAGGGGTGCGCCACCTCGGGCGGCCTTCGTCAAATGGCCTATCCTCGACGGGTGGCAGGTCGTATCCGGGAAAGTGACATCGCGGAGGTACGCCAGCGCAACCGGATCGACGAGGTCGTGGGCGACTACGTCGCCCTGCGCAACGCCGGCGGGGGCGCGCTGAAGGGACTGTGCCCGTTCCACGACGAGAAGACCCCGTCGTTCAACGTCCGGCCCACCCACGGCACCTTCCACTGCTTCGGCTGCGGCGAGGGCGGCGATGTCATCAAGTTCCTGATGAAGATCGATCACCTGCCCTTCGTGGAGGCGGTCGAACGCCTGGCGGACCGGGTCGGGTTCCGGCTGACCTACGAGGGGGGCGGCGGCAGCGTCCGGCGCGACCGCGGCACCCGCACGCGCATGGTCGAGGCGCACAAGGCGGCCGCCGAGTTCTACGCCGAGCAGTTGCGCACCCCCGAGGCCGAGGCGGCCAGGGCGTATCTCAAGGAGCGCGGGTTCGACGAGACGGCCGCGCGGACCTTCGGCTGCGGGTTCGCGCCCGGCGGCTGGGACAAGCTGACGAAGTTCCTGCTCAACCGCGGGTTCGAACTCGACGAACTGCTCAAGGCGCAGTTGGTCAAGCAGGGCAGGCAGGGGCCGATCGACCGGTTCCACCGGCGGCTGGTGTGGCCGATCCGGGAGCTTTCCGGCGACGTGGTGGGCTTCGGGGCCCGCAGGCTGTTCGACGACGACCCGATACAGGCGAAGTACCTCAACACCAGCGAGAGCCCGATCTACAAGAAGTCGCAGGTGCTGTTCGGGCTGGACCTGGCGAAACGGGAGATCGCCAAGCGGCGTCAGGTGGTGGTCGTCGAGGGGTACACCGACGTGATGGCCATGCACGCCTCCGGGGTGCCCACCGCGGTGGCGTCCTCGGGCACGGCCTTCGGCGAGGACCACATGAAGGTGCTGCGGCGCCTGCTGATGGACGACGACGCCTTCCGGGGCGAGGTGATCTTCACCTTCGACGGCGACGCGGCGGGGCAGAAGGCGGCGCTGAAGGCGTTCGAGGGCGACCAGACCTTCGCGGCCCAGACCTACATCGCGGTCGCGCCGGACGGGATGGACCCGTGCGAACTGCGGCTGGCCAAGGGCGAGACCGCGGTGCGCGATCTGGTGGCCCGGCGGATCCCGCTGTTCGAGTTCGCGATCAAGAGCATCCTCGCCGAGTACGACCTGGACTCGGTCGACGGGCAGGTCGCCGCGCTGCAGCGCACCGTGCCGCTGGTGGCGCAGATCAAGGACCGGGCGAAGCGCGACGGGTACGCCACGAGGCTGTCCTGGTGGGTCGGCTGGCAGGACGAGGCGATGGTGGTGCGCCGGGTCCGCGAGTCGGCGGGCAACGGCGGCACCCCGGGAACGGCGGGCCGCCGCCCCCGGCAGCAGGCCGCCGCGGTGTCGGACGTCGCGCGCCCGGCTCCGCGCGACCCGGGTCTGATGGCGCAACGGGAAGTGCTCAAGGCGGCGCTCCAGGAACCGGCCCTGTCCGGGCCGGAGTACGACGCGCTGCCCGAAGAGGCGTTCACGCATCCCGCGTACGTCGCGGTGCACCGGGCGATCCTGAAGGCGGGCGGGGCGAGCAGCGGGCTGAGCGGGCCCGCGCTGATCGACGCCGCCGCCGCGTACACCCCGGAGGGCACGGTGCGCACACTGGTGTCCGAACTGGCGGTGGAACCCTTGCACGCCAAGGGAGAGGGCGACGTGCGCTACATCGGGAGCATGATCGCCGCCGTGCAGGAGAACCTCGTCGGACGGCAGATCGCGGAGATCAAGTCGAAGCTGCAGCGGCTCTCACCGGTCGACGCGGCGGACGAGTACCGCGGCCTGTTCGGCGATCTGGTCGCGCTCGAGGAGTACCGCAAGGCGCTGCGCGAGCAGGCGATCGGCGGGGCGGACTAGCCATGGGACGACTGCGCCGGCTGTTCGGCGACCTGCTGCCGGAGGGGTTCCCCGGCACGCTCGCGCCGGGGGAGAACGCGCTGGCCGCGGCCGAGGTCGCCGGGGGAGGGCACCTCGTGGTCACCGAACTGGGACTGTGGCTGCCGCCGGGGCGGCGGATCGGCTGGCACCTGATCAGCAAGGCGGTGTGGCGGGACGGCAGCCTGACCGTGGTGGAGGCAGAGGAGGCCGGGTCCGCCGGGGCGGCGGTGCTGCTGGCGGACCGGGAACCGGTGCGGTTTGCCCTGCCCAGGCCGGGAAAGGTGCCGCTGATGGTGCGGCAGCGGGTGGACGGCTCGATCCGGGGGCGCCACCGGCACGAACTGCCCGGGGGAGGAGTGTGGTTCGTGCAGCGCAAGCTGCCAGGACAGGACGGCAGCGTGCTGCAGGCGCGACCCGATCCAGGGGTGGACTCCGAGGTCGTCGCGGCGATCGCGCGGGAAGCCTCGGAGAGGCTGGCCCCGCCGCCGGTATAGCAGTACGCTCGTACTGTGTGGGATCCCGAGAAGTATCTCGACTACGCTGACCAGCGAGGACGCCCCTTCCACGACCTGATCGCCCGGATCGGCGCGACCGCACCCCGCCGCGTGGTGGATCTGGGCTGCGGGCCCGGCAATCTCACCGGCACCCTGGGGAAGCGCTGGCCCGCGGCCATCCTCGAAGCCCTGGACAGTTCCCCCGAAATGGTGGACGCGGCGCGGGCGGCGGGCCTCGACGCGCGGGTGCTCGATGTGCAGGACTGGGTGCCCGCGGACGACACCGACGTGGTGGTCACCAACGCGGTGCTGCACTGGGTGCCGGGGCATGAGGACCTGCTGCGGCGCTGGGCCGGGCAACTCCCTTCCGGAGCATGGCTCGCGATGCAGGTTCCCGCCAATTTCGACGCCCCCTCGCACACCCTCCCTCGTGAACTGGCCGCCACGCCGGAGTGGGCGGACCGCCTGCCGTCAGGCACTCTGCGTGACGAAGGCAGTGTCGGTGACGCCCGCCACTACGCCGGGCTCCTGGCCGACGCCGGCTGCCTCGTGGACACGTGGGAAACCACCTACGTGCACCGGCTGAGCGGGCCGGACGCGATACTGGAATGGATCACCGGCACCGCACTGCGGCCCGTCAAGGCGGCCCTCGGCGAGGACTCGTGGCAGCGGTTCCGCGCCGAACTGGCACCGCTGCTGGACGAGGCCTATCCGCCGCGCGGGGACGGCACCACCTGGTTCCCGTTCCGGCGGGTCTTCGCCGTGGCCAGGATCGCGTAGGTCAGGGAACCACGGACCGGGTCGGCCGGTGCCCGTTGTGCTGCGCCTGCGTCCTGAAGAACGGCACCCTGCCGCCGACCTTCTCGCTCACCTTGGCGCGCACCACCCCGGCCGCCCCCTGCACCATCGGGTGATCGACGACCTTACGGTACGTGCGCACGATCTGGTCGTACCGCGCCCGGCCCGCCTTCGCCCCCAGCACGTAGCCGACCGCCGCGCCCAGCAGGAATACCCTCATGCCCCTCGCCTCCTCGCCGATCTTCTCCGACCCTCTCCCCGATTGTCCCTCACCGGCCACCCGGATGCCGGGGGTGCTTGCAGAGCGCGATCAGGGGTGCGCTAAAGTTTCACTCCGTTGGCCCGGCGCGATCCGGGCAGACAACCGAGCATTCCCCTGTAGCTCAATTGGCAGAGCATTCGGCTGTTAACCGAAGGGTTGTTGGTTCGAGTCCAACCGGGGGAGCTTCCACCCCAGGTCAGCGCACCTGGGGTTCTTTCATTCCGAAGGTGTGTGGGCCGAACCCGCCAGAAACCCGCCAGTTGGCTACCCTGCGCTTCCGATAGTGCTTGTCGACGACCTTCTGCGTGTTGCCGAACTGGTCCGCGATAGCGCACAGTGTGAGCTCGGCTTCGTCGAGGACGGAGGCGACGCTGCCTGGTCTGATGGATCGAGACGAGGTACAGCGGTGGTGCCCGTCCTCAGCCGTGGAGATCCGGAGGCGGTTCGCTGTCTTGGCTGATCGAGGTCAGTAGTGGTACAGACCTTTTCGATGGGCGGTGAGCCTCACACAGCAGCGAAAGCTCGGCGGAAGGCAGCCTCCCCGCGGTCAAAGTGGGCAGGACGCCACAGAAAGCTGTCACCCCCCAGGGCGTCGGTAAGGTCCTGGCTATCGATCTTCCGTGCGCTGCTTGCGTGTGCACCGGATTCGGGGGTTGCATGCTCGGAAGCACAGCAGTAGCGGGGGTGGCATGACGGGCAGGCGCCGGTGGGGGCTCGGGTGCGCAGGGTTGATCCTCGCAGTAGTCATCGTCCTGGGCCTGGTGTGGCTGTTGCGGCCACCTACGCAGGCATTTCAATTGCGGGATCAGCTCACGGGGGCTGGGGGTTACCGGCAGACCGCCACGGTCGACGGCACCCACGACCAGGGCGGTAGCACGGAGGCGTTGGGAATATACGTGGGGCCTGCTTTGCACGGGGATGTGGCTGGCGTGGTCTCTGGTCCGGGGCTCGTCCTTACGGCACCTCCATCTTGGGCCGCAGGGATGACGGGAAGTATTGACGACTGGATCGCGGTCGGAAGCTTCCGCAACGGCTGCGCCGTGCACGTGAACCGGCTTCACCGGGACGAGTCCCCGCTGGATGACTGGAACGTGTCAGAGTCCGGCCTGGCGGGCTTCCGCGCGGGAACACGCGACGTTCTCGAGGTCTGGGTGGGATACAACCCTGGGTGACGTTCAAGGTACTTGCGCCGTTGATGGCCACGCAGTGCGCGGGCGGGGCGGTTCGGACCTGGTCGGCAACCGGGATAGTCTTGGTCTCAGCGCGGCATCGGGGGAGATCGTGGACGATGAATGCAAGCATCTGTTGCCGATCGGCCACTGCGCGTACTGCAAGCCGCCGCCGGAGGGCGTGCTGCCGCACGGTTACCGCACCAAGGGCGGACACGCATACCACAACGACCGGGAATGCGACTGGCTGCGCAAGGGGCACGATCGGTCGCGTCGACAGGGCAAGGACATCCACGACGCGGTCCGGGTCGCGTGGGCGGATGTCAAACCGGGCGAGTTGGAACCATGCGAGTTCTGCTGCACGTCCCAATGGCTTAGAAGGCATGGAAAGCAAGGGATTTCTCCAGCCGAGCGGACCGAAGCTTCCCCTTCGGGCAAGCCCTGCCAGGTGCGGGACGGAGTCGACTGGTATCCCGGTCTGTTGACGTGGGAGAAAGCACCGCGCGACGATGGACTCTGGTGGGCACGAGTCAAGTATCGGCGCGGAGGCAAGGAAATCGTCGTTATCAAGAACCAGAACGATCTGCGGCCACGTCAGTGATCAACCGGTCCGGACTTTTACACCGGCCACAGCGCACTGGGTACTCGGTCGCCGACTGCAGCCGTTCCGGGACGTCCTGCCCGAGGAACCACTGGCCGTTCGCCGCTGCCGTCGGAGATACGGACTTGGTGTCATTCTCTTGTCCAGCGTCCACCGGGTGCGACAGATCCGCAACGCCATCGCGCACTTTGACGCAGAGCCGCTGCCACCGGACCGCATCACCGAGCTTAAGGAGTTCTCCGGACTGCTTAAGCAGCTCATGTGAGTTCCGGGCTCGGCTATTCGGCTGTTCACTCAATACAACGAGATGGTCGGCACTCAATGGTCTGGGCGGTGAAGAGCGGCGAACCGCGCTATGTCGCAAGGGTTTCCGAGTAAGATCCATAAAGGGCATTGCTAGTTATTTCCACCGGGATGGACGCTGGGCGCGACCGGTGATGCTCGGTAGTCTTCGAGTTGGCGCGGAAACGGCGGAACCACCAGGGGGCGCTCATGACGACCGGCACCGCGGATCCCCCGTCATACAAGGAAAGTTCCTCCTCCGACAATGAGCCGCTGATTGGTATCGACAACCTCGCCACCCCGGACTGGGCGCTCGCCGGGCAGCGTGTCCTGTCCGCCGGGTGGTGGCAGGCGGTGCGTTCCCTGCCGGTCGCGATCGCGGTCGTGGTGAGACTGGCGTGGCGTACCGCACCCTGGTTGACCGTGCTGGCCGCCGTGGTGCATGTCGTGTCCGGGGGTGTGACCGCGTTCGGGCTGCTCGCGACGGCGAATGTGTTCGCCGCCTTGCTGAGCGAGGGGCCCACTCCGGCGCGGGTGCTGGATTCGTTGCCCGCGCTGATGGTGGTCGTCACGTCCTACGCGGCCAGGGCCGGGCTCGACTCCGCTGTCGCCGCCGTGGAGGGCACATTGCGCCCCCGGGTCGCGATGGCCGCGGACAACGAGGTCACCACGGCACTGGTGGGCGTACGGCTGCTGGCATTCGAGGACGCGGACTTCCGGGAACTCGCGCGCAAGGGCGAGCGGTTCGGGGTGCGCTCGATCGAGTCCAGCGTCAGCTGGATCGCGGACCTGCTGGCCTCCCTCGTCGCGCTCACCGCCGCGGTGGTCACGGCCGCGGTGCTCGACCCGTGGCTGGCGCCCACCCTGCTGCTCGCGGCGGTCGCGGACGGGTGGGCGGCGGCGAGGGTCGCGAAGCTGCGCTACCGGCACTTCCTGCGCGTGGTCACCCGCGACCTCCGCAAGAACGTCATCGAGGAAGCCGCCACCTCCCGAACCCTCGCGCTCGAACGGCACGCGCTGACCCTGCAGCAACCCCTGCTCGGCGAGTACCGGCGCATCGCCGCGAGTCTCGTGCACGACGAAGTCCGTCTCGCATACCGCAGTACCCTCGTGCGCCTCGTGGGCCGCGCCGCCGCCGGAGTGGGCACCGGCGCCGCCTACCTCGTGGTGGGTTTCCTGCTCTACACCGGGGAGCTTCCCCTGGCGCTGGCCGGGACAGCGGCGCTGGCCATGCGCACCTCCGCGACCGCGTTGTCGAACACCATGAACGCGATCAACCTCCTTTACGAGAATTCTTTCTACATCGACATCTATCTCCGCCTGCTCGGCGAGGCACGCCGCCGCCAGCAGGCCCGCTCGGCCATCACCGCACCGGCCAGTCCACGGCGGATCCGCCTGGAGGGCGTCTCCTTCACCTACCCCGGACAGGACAAGCCGGTCCTGGAGAACGTGACCATCACCCTCCACCGAGGCGAGATCGTCGCCCTGGTCGGCGAAAACGGCTCGGGCAAGAGCACCCTGGCCAAGATTCTCACCGGCCTCTACCCGCCCACCGAGGGCGCCGTCTTCTGGGACGACACCGATCTCGCCACCGCCGATCCCGCCTCGATCCACTCCCGCATCGCGGTGATCGCCCAGGATCCGGCCCGGTGGCCCATGACGGCGTACCGCAACATCACCGTCGGGCGCCTCGACCGCCGTGATCCCGCCCACCGGGCGTGGCACGCCGCGGTTTCCCAGTCCGGAGCCGACGAGGTGCTCGCCGCCCTGCCGGACGGTGAGCACACCCTGTTGTCGCGGCATTTCAGTACCGCGCAGGACCTTTCCGGCGGACAATGGCAGCGCCTCGGCATCGCCCGCGGACTCTACCGCGACGCGCCCGTCCTCGTCGCCGACGAACCCACCGCCGCCCTCGACGCCAAGGCCGAGGCCCGCGTCTTCCGCGCGCTCGGGAACGCGGCCACCCACGGCGAGGACCGCATCACGGTCATGATCACCCATCGCCTCGCCAACATCAGGACGGCCGACCGCATCCTCGTCCTCGACCGGGGCAGGCTCGTCGAACACGGCACCCACGAACAACTCCTCGCCGGCACCGGCCCCTATCAGGAGCTCTACCGGATCCAGGCCGGGGCCTACCGGGCCGGCAGCCCGGAAGCCTGAGGCGCCGCCGCACGGCTCCTTCGCCCAACCGAGGTGATTCCGGGACGGACGGCGCGGGCAGCGGCGTGAACAGGGTAGCGGCGGCGGCCGGCAAAGGGGGGACCAGCGGCAGCACCGGTCGCCACGGCCAGGAAGGTACTCCTGTGCGCGAAGAGGAAGGAGGGATTGCTGTGCAGGCACCCCACTGGCCGGAAAAGCCGCCGATACCGAGCTTGTTGTCTACATAGGAACAGCGAAAGGAACGAGAATCCTGACGCGTCGGGTGACCGCCCGGGGGCGGGTGAGCACTCACCCGGCGGGGGTGGATTTTGCGAAGCCGGAACGCGTTACCGAAACGGCGACTCCGCCCACGCTGGGTGAACACCCGAGGGCAAAACCATGGTGGTGCAAGGAAAACAGGCAAAAATCCGTGATCGATACCCGGGAAAGCACGGCAGAGCGCGAGAGGCTACCCGAGTAAAGTCCACTGTGGCCATGACTGAGATCCCGTTGTGATGTCTTGGAAATTTCTTGGATAACGCGAATTTTCCCAAGATGCACGGGCTGTTCTTCCGGTCGTAGCATTGAAGCAGCCGCTGGGAGAGCAGTGAGGGGAGCTCGTACATGGTTTCCACCGAAGCGCCGCTGGAGCGCGCTGGTGGCTCGATCAGAAGACCGAGGGCTACCGGTCGTCCCCATCTGCCGCAGGCGCTGGCCATCGCCGCGCCGGCGGCGCGCCCCCATCTCGCGGCACTGGCCGGAACCGGGGCACTGGCACTGCTGGGGGCCGGAGCGACCCTTATTCTCCCGTGGCCGCTGGCGCTGGCCGTCGACCACGCCATCGGCCGAAGACAGTCGACCGGACTGCTGGCCTGGATGAACGATCTGTCGCCGGAGACCGTGCTCGTGCTCGCGGGGGTGGCTTTGGTCCTCATCACCACCCTATCCGGACTACTGGCTTTCGGCAGCACGGCACTGGGCGAACGGTCGGCGGAGGGCATCGGTGCCCGGCTGCGCCAAACCATGTTCGAGCACACGATGGATCTGTCGTTGCGCTGGCACGACCGGATGCCCCACGGGGAACTCCTGTCCCGGATGACCAGCGACATCACCCGCATGCTCGATGCGGTCATCGCGGTGGCGACCATTCTACTGCCCGAAACCGTGATTCTCGTGGTCGTGCTGGTCGTCCTCACCGCCTTCGACCCAAGACTCGCGCTGATCGGGCTCGCGGTGGTGCCGCTGCTGGCCCTGCTCGCCGAGCGCCAGCGCCGCCGCGTGCGCGCCGCCCAGCAGGATGCCCGTGAGGAAGCGGGAAACCTGTTCGCCGCGACTGGCGATCTGCTCCGCAACGTTCGCGCGGTTCAGGCCTTCGGCCGGAGTGAGAAGGCCAGGAAACTGTTCGGCAGGAGCAACGAACGGGTGCGCAAGGCCGAGGTGCGGGCGGCCATCGTGTCGGCCCGGTGGAGCCCGATCGCCGAGATCGTGCTGGCTCTCGGATCGGGTCTGGTACTGATCATCGGCGGCGGGTACGTGCTCCACGGTTCGCTCAGCACGGGTGACCTGCTCGTGGTGCTGGCCTACCTGGGCGAGCTGTACTCGCCGGTGCGCAGCCTGACCCGGCTGTCGTCGATCCTCGCCAAGGCGGGGGCGAGTGCCCGGCGCGTGCAGGAAGTACTGTCGGCCTCCGATGCCGTCGTCGATGCACCGAGGGCGCGTCCGGTTCCCGAGCGGATCCAGGAGGTCCGGTTCGACGGCGTCGGTTTCTCCTACGAGCAGGGCCATCCCGTGCTGCGCGACTTCGACCTCTGCCTGTCGGCAGGGGAAACGGTGTGCCTGCTGGGGCCGAGCGGGGCGGGCAAGAGCACCATCCTGCATCTGCTGCTGCGGCTCTACGACGTCGATGCGGGCGCCGTCCGCCTGGACGGACTCGACGTCAGGGACTGCGAACGGCACAGCCTCCGGCAGCGCATCGCGTTCGTGCCGCAGGATCCGTGGCTGTTCGACGCCAGTGTCGCCGAGAACATCGCCTTCGGCGCGCTAGAGGCCACCCGGGACGAGGTAGAGGAGGCCGGACGGCTGGCACTGGTCGACGAGTTCGTGCATGATTTGCCGCAGGGGTACGACACCCCGCTCGGCGAAGACGGCGTCCGGCTGTCGGGCGGGCAGCGCCGTCGCGTGGCGCTCGCCAGGGCGGCCGTGTCGCAGGCGCCCATCGTCCTGCTGGACGAGCCGACCGCATCCCTCGACCCCGTTTCGTCCGCCACCGTCGTCCAGGCGATCCGCACCGCCACGCTCCGGCGCACCGTGCTGATCGTGACCCACGACGAGAACCTGGCGGCGATCGCAGACCGCGTCGTCCATTTGTCCAAACTGGACGACGTTACAGACCATGCGAAGAAGGGAGGTGAACAGAATGCAGCGTATCAAGCAACCGATCTCGTACGATAGGTGTGACGACTGGTGTGGCTACGGTCACCGGCGTCGCCACAGGCGTCGCAGCTGGCGCCGGTACAGCCGTTGGGGCTGGTGATCCATCGCCTGGTGGCCCGTCCACGGACGGGCCACCAGGTGTTTTTCTTTCGGGGAGGCAAGGATGAGTTCGACGGAAATCGACGAGGACGGCGAACCCGTCTGGTCCTGCCAGGAGGGCAGTGAACTTCCCGGGCGCCATCTCGCGCTGGAGCGCCTGGGGCTGGGGCACCGGTACGAAACCTGGCTGGTGTGGTCGGTCCGGCTGTGGTGCCCGGCGGTGCTGAAGCTGCCGCGCCCCCACGAGGTGGAGCGCCTCTCGACCCGGGAAGCGCTCGAGCGCGAAGTGCGCGCGCTGTCCGGAATCGTCCACCCGGGACTGCCGCGGCTGATCGACGACGGGACTGCGGAATCCTTGCCCTACATAGTGATCGAGTATATCGACGGTCCGGCGCTCGACGAGTGCATCGAGGACGACGGGCCGCTGCAGCCGATGGAGGCTGCCCTGCTCGGGGTGCAACTGTTGTCCGCGGTCGCGGCCCTGCACACCAGAGGTCTGGTGCACCTCGACCTGAAACCGGCGAACATCCTGCTCAGCGACGGCAAGCCGATCCTGGTGGACTTCGGCTTCGCTTACCCCATCGGTTCGCCGCAGCGAAAGGGCTTTCCGTCCGGCACCGAAGGCTATTCCGCGCCGGAACAGGTTGCGTGCCAACCCGTTTCGACGGCCATGGACGTCTACGGTGTCGGTGCGGTCCTGCACGAATCGCTGACGGGGCATCCGCCGGGCGAGGGGGGAACCCGGATTCCTTCCATGCTCGAAGCATTTCTGGACCCCGACCCCGGTCGGCGACCGGACACCACGACGGCGGCACTCATGCTCGCGCGCCAGGTGCCGCCGCAGCACCGGCCCTGGCCCGAATGGGCCGACCGCTATCTGACCGCACCCGAGACCGCCTTGGCCGGTCCGGCCGATTTCCCGAAAGGCCCCATGCTCGGCCGCTGACCGTACTACCGTGGCGCGGTGATCAGACGTAGACAGATCCTGCGTTCCCTGCTCGCCGCTCCGGTCGGTGCCGCCGTACTCGCGGCGACGGAGGGGACGGCGAGCGCCGACACCTGGACCACTCTCAATCCCGCGACCTCGTGGGGGACCTGGGAAGGCTGGGGTACCTCCCTGTGCTGGTGGGCCAAGGCATTCGGTGACCGCAGCGACCTCGCGGACCTCTTCTTCACCCGTGGCACCGTCGCCTACCAGGGGCAGTCACTGCCCGGGCTGGGCCTGAACATCGTGCGGTACAACGCCGGGGCCACCGACACCACGCCGATCGGCGGCGAGACCATGCAGCGTTCCCCGAACGTCGGCGACGCCCGCCTGATCGAAGGCTACTGGCACAACTGGTACAGCGCCGACCCCTCGTCGGACAGCTGGAACTGGTACGCCGACACCAACCAGCGGAACATGATGTGGGCGGCGCGCGATCGCGGGGTGAACCAGTTCGAGCTGTTCTCGAACTCGCCGATGTGGTGGATGTGCAACAACCACAACCCCTCCGGCGCCGACGACGGCGGTGACAACCTGCAGAGCTGGAACCACCAGCAGCACGCCGTGTACCTGGCCACCATCGCCCGCTACGCCCACGACCACTGGGGTATCGACTTCTGTTCGGTGGAGCCGTTCAACGAGCCCGACGGCACGTGGTGGAAGTCCACCGGCACCCAGGAGGGCTGCCACTTCGAGGTGGCCACCCAGGTGCCGGTCATCAACTACCTGCGAGCCGAACTGAACAGCCGTGATCTGGGCTGGATGCCGGTGGCCGCCTCCGACTGCAACACCTACGACGCCGCGCTGAACACCTGGAACGGTTTCGACGCCACCACCCGCGGCAACGTCGGCCGGATCAACGTGCACGGCTACCAGGGCACCGGAGGCCGCCGGGACCTGCTCTACGACGCCGCGGCCGCGGCCGGGAAGAAGATCTGGAACTCCGAATACGGCGAGGACGACGGCAGCGGGCTGACGCTGGCCACCAACCTGAACCTGGACCTGCGCTGGCTCCACCCGAGTGCCTGGGTCTACTGGCAGGCCGTCGACGGCGGCGGCTGGGGACTGGTGCAGGAGACCGGGGGCCAGCCGGGGCCGGTCAACACCAAGTACTTCGTGCTGGCCCAGTACACCCGGCACATCCGCCCCGGCATGCTGCTGATCGACGGCGGGAACGGCAACACGGTCGCGGCCTACGACCCCGGCGCGCGCAAGCTGGTCATCGTGGCCACGAACTACGGCACCGGGCAGTGGATCGACTTCGACCTGTCCCGGTTCGGCGCGATCCCCGCCGACGGGGCCGCGGTCGACCGCTGGTGCACGAACACCGGCGGGGGTGACCTCTACGCCTATCACCAGGACACGGCCCTGCACGGGACCAGGTTCTGGTCCTGGTTCGCCCCGAACACCGTCCAGACCTTCGAGGTCAACGGCGTCTCCCTCTGACGGCGCGGAAAAAGTTCGCCGCGGGATTCAACAACCGGAGGGGTCCGGCGCGTTCTTCCGGACGCAAGAGCAACCGGAAAGAAGGGAGCGGGCGTGCCGGACCGCTTCGAGCAGTTCGTCGCCGACCGCCTGGACCGGCTCCTGCGCTACGCCACGGTACTGACCTGCGATCCCCACCTCGCGCAGGACATCGTGCAGGACGTGCTGGTGCGGGCGCAGGATCGCTGGTCGAGGATCGGGGCCCTCGCGGCACCGGAACCGTATGTGCGGCGCATGGTGACGAACGAGTACCTGTCCTGGCGCCGCCGCCGTGCGGCCCGCACCGTCACGCTGACGCACGGTGCACTGGACGAAATCGGCACTCCGGTCGCGGATCACGCGAACGCCCACGCGGAGCGGGACGCGATGCGACAGCGCATCGCGTCCCTGCCGCGCAAGCAGCGTGCCGCGATCGTGCTGCGGTACTACGAGGACTGCACCGACGCCGAGATCGGCGAGGCGCTCGGCTGCACCACCGGCACCGTGCGCAGCCATATTTCCCGCGCGCTCAAGGCCTTGCGGGCCGCCGAGCCGAGCCCGCCCGTCAGGGAGACGCTGTGATGGACTACGACCCCACCGAAACGCTCATCCGCCGGGTGCTGGCCGAGGAGGCGGACCGGGCACCCGATCCGCGGCCCGTGCTGGCCGAACTGCACCGGCGGCGTGCCCGCCCGTCCGGCCGCCGCACACTGGCCCTCATGGTCACGGCCGCGGCCGTGGTGGTGGCCGCGGTGATCGCCGTGGTGGTCGTGGTGCCGCACGGTCGCGGCGACGGCACGGCCGAGACGGCGGCGGCACCGCCCGGCGACCAGAACATCCTGCTGATCGGGACCGACGAGTGGGACAACGCCGATTCCCTCGTGCTGGTGCACCTGGGGCGCGACGGTTCGGCTTCGGCGGTGTCGGTGCCGCGGGACAGCTATGTGAACGTTCCGGGCCACGGGATGGACAAACTGGTCACCGCCCAGGCGAGCGGCGGTACCGAGAGCACGGTCCGGACCGTGCAGGAGCTCACGGGCGTGCACATCGACCACTACGCGGTCGTGTCCCTGTCCGCCTTCGACAGCCTGAGCACGGCGCTCGGCGGGGTGCCGGTCTGTCTCCGTGCGGCCACTTCGGACCGGTTTTCCGGTGCTTCGCTACAGGCCGGGCAGCAGACCCTGACCGGGCCCGCGGCGCTCGCCTTCCTCCGCCAGCGGCACGGCCTGCCCAACGGCGACCTGGACCGGATCGTGCGGTTGCAGGTGTTCCTGCGGTCCCTGGGCCGGGAGTTGGCGCGCAGTGGCAAACTGGCCGACCCGCAGGTCCTCGCCACGGTCCGGCACAGTGTGCGGGTCGACCCAGGCTGGGACCTGGCGGCAGCGGCCGGGCAGTTGCGGGCCGTGCACGGGGACGGGCTGCGGATCGCGACCGTGCCGGTGGGCAGTTTCGCCCGCACGCCGCAGGGGATGGACGCGGTGGTGGTGGATCCCGCGCAGGTGCGGGCGTTCGTCGGGAGTTTCTTCGGGGGCGGGCCCTCGGCATCCACGGAGCAGGCCGCACCGACGTCGACGTCCGGGAACGGGAGCGGGAACGATCTGCCCTGCGTGAACTGAAGTCCGCGGAAGGTCAGAGCTTGTAACCGATCCGGCGCAGCAGTGCCCGGCGGTCCTGCTGGTCCTGTTCGGTCTCCACGCCCAGCGGAGGTCCGCCGTCGACGACGCCGACGATGCCGCGGCCGAGCTCGGTCTCGGCGACGAGGACCTGGACCGGGTTGGCGGTGGCACAGAAGATCCCGCACACCTCGGGCACCTGCTTGAGGGCGTTGAGCACGTTGACGGGGAAGCCCTCGCGAAGGAACACGAGGAACGAGTGTCCCGCGCCGATCCGCCGGGCGTTGGCGACGGCCAGGTCCACCAGTTCGGGATCGTTCCCGGAGTGCCGGATCAGGCGGGGGCCGGAGGCCTCGCAGAACGCGAGCCCGAACCGCAGGCGGGGGACGGTACCGGCGAGCGCCTCGTGCACGTCCTCGACCGTCTTGATGAAATGGGTCTGCCCGAGGACCAGGTTGAGGTCCTCGGGCTTTTCCACGGTCACCGCACTCAGTTCCATCGCGGATCCGAGCGTCACGCAGACGCCCCCGGGGCGGCAACCTCCGCCCGGGGTGAGTCGCTACCAGGTGACCGGAAGCGCGTGCACCCCGTAGATGACCATGTCGTCGCGCAGGGGCACGTCCCCCGGCGCGACGGCGAGCCGCAGGTCCGGGAAGCGGCGGAACAGCGCGGGAAAGGCGACGCGAAGTTCGTTCCGGGCCAGTTGCTGCCCGAGGCACTGGTGGACGCCGTGGCCGAAGGCGAGGTGCCCGGCCGCGTGGCGGGTCAGGTCCAGGCGGCCGGGATCGGGGAAACGCCGCGGATCCCGGTTGCCGCCGGGCAGGGAGAGGGTGACGGTTTCGCCCGCGCGCACCCGTTCGCCTTCGAGGTCGACGTCCTGAAGCGCGGTCCTGGCGGTACTGGGCACGATCGGGAGGTAGCGCAGGAGTTCCTCGACCGCGTCTTCCGCGGTCTCCCCGGCGGTGATCGCCTCGCGCTGCCCGGGGTCGAGCAGCAGCGCGAAGGTGCCGAGGGCGAGCACGTTCGCCGTGGTGCCGAGCCCGGCGCCGAGGAGCTGGATGGTGATGTTGGTCAGTTCCTCGTCGGTGAGCCGGGCGTCGCGGTCGGCGGCGAGCCCGCTGACGAGGTCGTCCGCCGGTGCGGACCGCTTGTGCCGCACCAGTTCGCCGAGGTACTCCGAGATGGAGGTGAGGAAGCGCTGGCGTTCCTCCGCCGTGGTGTCCCGCCGGGCGGCCACGGCGACCTGCCTCGCGAACTCCTCGCGGTAGGCGGTGGGAACGCCCAGCAGTTCGCAGATCACCTGGGCCGGGATCGGCGCCGTGTAGGCCTCGACGAGGTCGGCGGGAGGACCGGCGGCGGCCATCCGGTCGAGGTGGGCTTCGGCGATCTCTTCGATGTGCGCGGCGAGTGCCCGCATCCGGCGCACGGTGAACTGGCCGGTGAGCAGCCGCCGGTACCGGGTGTGCGCCGGGGGATCCATGCCGATGAACATTCCGGGCGCGGCGGGAGGAACCTCCCCGACCTCGCCGAATTCGGAGTTCCGCAGCTCCTGCCGGGCGCTGAAGCGCGGGTCGGCGAGCACGGCCCGGATCGTGGCGTGCCGGGTGACCAGCCAGCCGGGCCGGCCGTCGGGGTAGCGCACGCGCGCGACGGGCCGTTCCGGGAGCAGGTCGAGGATTTCCCGCGGCGGGTCGAACGGGGCCGAGCGGGTCAACGGGTAGGTCAGCGGCTCGTCCATGTCCCGACGCTATCCCGACTCCGGTGCGGCTGCCCGGGAACGCGACGGGCACCCGGCGCGGTGATCCACAGTGGACCTCGCCTCAGACGAGCCCGAGCTCCTGGGCCCGTAGGAGCGCGTCCTTCCGGCTGGACACCCCGAGCTTGCGGTAGATGCTCTGCACCTGGGTCCGCACGGTAGCGGCGGAAACCACGAGCCGGGCGGCGATGTCCGGGGTGGTGTCGCCGGTGGCGAGTTCGGTGAGCACGGCCCCCTCACGCGCGGTCAGCTCGACGAGCGTGACCTGCTCGGGATAGACCCCGCCCGCGGTCGCCAGCCTTGCCGCCGCGTCGCCGGAGAGGGGGATGCGCGCCAGCCGGAGCAGTTCCTCCCGCTCGGCGGGCGGGATGGTCGCCAGCGAAAGGACTTCGTGGGGTGAGCGGAGCGCGGGCAGTGCCGCGAGCAGGCCCGCCGCCTCCTCGGTGCGCCCGGCCCGCACGGACGCGACGGCCTTGATCAGCAGCAGTTGCCGCGTGTCCCGCGGTACCGCGCGCCTCGTCCACAGGCCTTGTGACGCCAGTGCGCTCGCGGCTTCGTGGTCGCCCGCGAGCAGCCGCAGCCGGGCGGCGGGCACCGCCAGCCACGGGACGGGGCCGGCCTCGGTGATGACGCGCAACGCACGGTTCGCTTCGCCGAGTGCGATCAGCAGATCGGCCTCGGCGCGGAGCAGGACCTGCCGTGCCGCCCCCTGCCCGGTGAGCGCGGGGGCGTGGCTGAGCCGGATCGCGGACAGGTGCGCCAGCGCCCGTGCCCGGGCCGGGCCGCCGGTGTGCAGCCCCCGCGCCGCCACCAGTGCGGCGATGAACGGCCACACTTCGAACGATTCGGTGCCGTCGCCGGTCGCTTCGACGATCCGGTCGAGCCGGGTGAAGTCGTAACGGTCGAGTGCGTCCCATCCCCGCGCGATGGTGGCGCCCACTTCGAGCAGCGTCGAGGCCCAGCGGGGCGAGGGCGGGTACGACTTGTGCTCGTCGAGCCATTTGCCCGCCGTCTCGTGGTGACCGAGATGGGCGAAGACCATCGCGAGGTTCGCGGTGGCGTTGGTCCCGGCGAAATAGGCCGTCGGTTCGGCCCGTGCCTGTTCGTGCGCCAGGCGGTACTGTTCCGCGGCCCCGTCGAAATCGGCCTGCAGGGAGCGGGTGAGGCCGCGTTGCACGGCCAGCCAGCCGGGCCGGGGAGCCGGTTCGACCGCGGGCAGCGGGTGCAGCACGGCCAGCCGTTCGGCCAGTCGCTGCCCGTGGGCCTCCGCCTCCTCGAACCGCCCCTGCCCCCGGAGGGTGATCATCGCGAGGGTGCCGATGAGGATCAGGTTGGCTGGGCTCGATTCCCGCTCCGGATCGAGGCTTCCGGCGAGGCGCGTGCCGAGTTCCATGTACTGGCGCAGGAACGGCCTGCGCTCCCGGGAGTCGTGGTCGACCATCGCGTGGTAGCAGATCACCCAGGCCACGAGCAGCCTCGGCCGCGCCGCGAACTCCGCTTCCGGCACCTCTTCCAGCAGGGCGACCATCGCGCTCTCGTGCCCTTCCGGCAGCGCGAGCCAGTACTCGTCGCACAACGTCGCCAGGCCGTCCCAGTCCTTCCGGTCGACCAGTTCCCTGGCCCGGGTCACGGGGGTGCCCGGAACGGGGCGGGCAGCTTCCATGATCCACAGTGTGCTGCGGCGCGGGCCGCTCGCCGGGGATTTCCGCCGCGTGCCGCGCCCGTCGGCGATGACGAACCGGTCACGTCCGGGTTCGGCCGTGCTGGATGTCCAGGTTGAAGTCGGTGTGCCCGAACGAGCGGCTGAGCCGGTGACGAAGCGGAACGAGCATTTCGGTGGAGCGGGCGCCGGTGATGTCTCCGAGGTCGACGATGCCGTCCGGCGGCCAGCCGAGTTCGCGCAGCAGCCCGGTGACGACGCGTTTGGCGTGACCGTTGTTGCCGGCGAGGAAGACGACGTGATGGCCGGGGACCCGGGTGGGGTGGATCATCACCGCGGGGCTGACCGTGTTGAGGGTCTTGACGACGTGGGTGCGGGGGAGCAGTAGCTGGAGCCGCTCGCCCAGGCTGAGCTCGTTGACCGGTTCCAGCACCGGCGGGTCACTGTCGATCGTGGCCACGGGATTGGCGACGTCGACGAGCACCTTGTTTTCCAGCGCCGTGCGCAACTCGCCGAGGGCGTGCGGCGAGGCCGCTCCCGCGATCGCGTTGACCACCACCGTGGCGTCCGTGACCGCCTCCGCGTAGCCTGCGACCTTCCCGTGGGAGCCCGCGGAGCGGGCCCAGCGCTGGGCCCGGTCGCCGCCGGGATCGCGGCTGCCCAGGACCACGCGATGGTGCAGGCCCGCGAAACGGGTCGCCAGGGTCCGCCCGACGATTCCCGTGCCCAGCACCGCGATCCGCACCGTAGCTCCTCTCCGCCGACTGGACTGGTCCTTTCGTCTTACCGACCGGGCCCGGGCCCGATCAAGAGCCCGGTGCATGAATCGGTTGATGAAACTCTTCCCACCGCGCTCCCCGCATCACCTGATCGAGCTCCCGCGTCATGGTGGGCCCGGAGGTCCGGTCTTGAAGAGTGTGCACGGTGGACTGTGCACATGCGACAGGCGGATAAGTGCTAGGGAGCGCGTGTGTCCTCGATGAGTAACGTGGTGGAGTTGCCCGTGGCGGGCCGTAGGGTCGAGGCGGGGGACCGGGTTCCCCGGGTGCTGCGGGTGGCCTATTTCGGGCGGCTCGACCTCGTCGCCCGGGGTGTCGAGGCGGTCGTCACCGCCGATCCCTGGCTGTGCTGGCTGGGGCAGGTGCAGGACGAGGAACCGCTGCACCTGCTGGCCTCGGTGAGCTTCCCCGACGTGCTGATCGTCGAGCAGGCCGCCGACCCGGGCTACTCGGTCTGCCGTTCGCTGCGGGTCTCGGCGCCGCGGGCTTCCGTGGTCGTACTGGCGGACCGGGTGACGGCCACCGTGCCCGGGGTCGACCGGTTCGTCGCGTTGTCCGCCGGTGCGCTCCGGCTCGTGGGCGCCCTGCACGCCTGTGCCGGGCAGGAGTTCGCCACCGGGGTGCCCGGGCCGCCGCGGGAGGAGCGTTCCGTCGCGCTGACCGACCGGGAGGTCGAGGTGCTTTCCCTGATGGCGGCGGGAAACCGGACGGAGGCGATCGCCGCGGCGCTGTCCATCTCCCCGAACACGGTGAAGAAGCGCGCCCACCGCCTGTTCCTCAAGTTGCAGGTCCGGGACCGCGCCCACGCCGTGGCCAAGGGCTACGAGTACGGGGTGCTGCCGGTGGTCCGCCCTCGCGATTCCTGGCCCGCGTGACGGGGCCGGGGCATCCGGGAAGGCAGGGTGCCTCAAGGGAGTGGCCGTGGGCCGGCGAGGTGACCGGCCCTCAGTGCCAGTGCCACCGCATGCGCCCGCGAGCGGGCTCCCAGTCTCTTCTTGAGGCCGCGCAGGACGGACTGGACGTCGGCGGAGGAAACTCCCAGTTTCCTCGCGGTCTCCGCGGCCGTCCGGCCGTCCGCCGCGTGGCTCAGCACGGCCTCCTCGAGATCGGTCAGCGCGACCGGTGGCGGTGCGGCGGGCAGGCGCCGCCGTACCGCTTCGAGCGCTTCGGCCGCTTCCGTGCTCACGGCGAGCGTCCCCGCCATCGTCGCGGGCTGGGTGGCGCAGGTCAGGACTCCCGTCGTGGTGCTGGCGAGTTCGGGCCACAGGTCCGGGTGGATGTCGTCTTCGCCGTGCAGCAGCAGGAAGATCGCGGCCGCGGGCAGGGCGCGCCGGGCGGCAAGGCAGGACGACAGGGGCTTGGCGGACCGCCAGTCGATCACGACGATGTCCGGCCGCGGTATTTCGACGGCGGCACGGAACCCGCTGTTCGCGGTGCCGAGCCAGCGCAGGCGGGCCGAGGCGGCGCACACCGCCTCCAGGAAGGCCCGGTGATCGGGCCGGTTTCCGGCGTAGCGGAGCCCCCGGGTGTCGACGGCGGGCTGCGGGGGGCTGGCGATTTCCCTGATCATGCGGGCCTCGGATGCGGGT
>NZ_VJWX01000399.1 GCF_007713715.1 Amycolatopsis rhizosphaerae | reverse complement strand
GCAATACCAGCAGCAGCGGCAGAAACCTGCGCGTCATACGAACCTCGGGGATGTTCGCCCGGCTCCGGTCGCGCCTGCCACGCCGTGCCGGTCCCCGGTCACGCCGCACCTCTGCGCCGGAGGCGGAATGGCGTCGACGCGGGGGCAGGCGACCTGGCTCGGCTTCGAACACCGTTCTCGTGCGTGTCCAAGCCATCACAGTTGCGGCACAGCACCGGGTTCGCACCGGTTTCGCTGACCTCGCGTCGCTGGCCAACAGGCCGCTGACCAGCGTGAGGAACGCTACCACCGCCGACCCTGGTCCCGGGGCCGAAGGTTCACGTAGCCTTGAAAAGGTTAGCCGGGAGCTACACTGGGCTCAAGCTCCAGCCGGTTTGAGCCCATCAGGAACGAAGTCGTTCGTCGCAGCCAGATCGTTACCGTCCGGATGAGAAAATCCACACTGCGAGAGGGTGCCCTCGTGTTTCCTGGGTGTTAAGGTCGCGCTAATCAGCGGGCCATCGTCGTCCCGAGCACAGCAAACCGGGGGAACTTTCCGAACTGAGCACGACGACGACGAAGGAGGTCCCCGCATGATCTTCTCCGCCAACCCTGGCAGGCAGGGTCTGTACGACCCCAGCACCGAACAGGACTCCTGCGGTGTTGCCATGGTGGCCGATATCCGCGGGCGACGCACACACGGCATCATCACCGACGGGCTGACGGCGCTCACCAACCTCGACCACCGCGGGGCCGCCGGCGCCGAGCCCACCTCCGGCGACGGTGCCGGCATCCTTCTCCAGCTTCCCGACGAGTTCCTGCGCGCGGTCACCGGGTTTCCGCTGCCGGAACCGGACGAGCACGGTCACCACCGGTACGCCGCCGGTATCGCCTTTCTGCCTGCCGAAACCGAGCGGCGCACCAAGGCGGTCGCCCTCATCGAGCGGCTCGCCGGGGAAGAGGACCTCGACATTCTGGGCTGGCGCGAACTGCCCACCGACGCCGACGGCGCCGACATCGGCCCGACGGCGCGCTCGGTGATGCCGCACTTCGTCATGCTCTTCGTAGCGGGCAAGGCGAACGCCGACGGTGTCCGTCCCGCCGGGATCGAACTCGACCGGCTGACCTTCTGCCTCCGCAAGCGGGTCGAGCGCGACAGCGTGCCCGCCGAATGCGGCACCTACTTCCCGTCGCTGTCCGCCCGCACCCTCGTCTACAAGGGCATGGTCACGCCCGAGCAGTTGCCCGCCTTCTTCCCCGACCTGCGGGACGAGCGGCTGACCAGCGCCATCGCCCTGGTGCACAGCCGGTTCTCCACGAACACCTTCCCGTCGTGGCCGCTGGCACACCCTTTCCGCTACGTGGCACACAACGGTGAGATCAACACCGTGCGCGGCAACCGCAACCGCATGCGCGCACGCGAGGCGCTGCTCGACTCCGACCTCATCCCCGGCGACCTGACCAGGCTCTACCCGGTCTGCTCGGCCGACGCCTCCGACTCGGCCTCCTTCGACGAGGTGCTCGAACTGCTGCACCTCGGCGGCCGCAGCCTGCCGCACGCGGTGCTGATGATGATTCCGGAGGCGTGGGAAAACCACGCCACGATGGATCACGAGCGCCGGGCCTTCTACCAGTTCCACGCCAATCTGATGGAGCCGTGGGACGGTCCCGCCTGCGTGACCTTCACCGACGGCGCCCTCGTCGGCGCGGTGCTCGACCGCAACGGTCTGCGCCCCGCGCGCTGGTGGCGCACCGCGGACGACCGCGTCGTGCTGGCCAGCGAGGCCGGCGTGCTCGACGTCCCGCCGGAGAACGTGGTCGCCAAGGGGCGGCTCAAGCCGGGCCGGATGTTCCTGGTGGACACCGGGGCCGGGCGGCTGATCGACGACAACGAGGTCAAGAGCGGCCTGGCCCGCGAATACCCGTACGGCGACTGGGTCCACGCCGGACTGCTGCAGCTGGCCGAGCTGGCCGACCGCGACCACGTCACGCAGACCCACGACTCGGTGCTGCGCCGCCAGCTTTCCTTCGGCTACAGCGAAGAAGAGCTGAAGATCCTGCTCGCCCCGATGGCCCTCAAGGCCGCGGAGCCGATCGGGTCGATGGGCACGGACACCCCGCCCGCGGTGCTGTCGAAGCGTTCGCGTCAGCTCTACGACTACTTCAAGCAGGCTTTCGCGCAGGTCACCAACCCTCCGCTGGACGCGATCCGTGAGGAACTGGTCACCTCGATGAGCCGGATCATGGGCCCGGAGGGGAACCTGCTGGAGCCCGGCCCGGCGTCCTGCCGTCACATCGAACTGCCGTACCCGGTGATCGACAACGACGAGCTGGCCAAGCTCATCCACATCAACGACGACGGGGATCTCCCCGGTTTCGCCTGCACCGTCCTGTCCGGACTGTTCGAAGTGGACGGTGGTGGCAAGGCGCTGGCGGCGGCGATCGAACGCGTGCGCCGCGAGGCGTCCGAGGCGATCGCGGCGGGCGCCCGCACCCTGGTGCTGTCCGACCGGGACTCCGACCACCGGATGGCGCCGATCCCCTCGCTGCTGCTGGTGTCCGCGGTGCACCACCACCTGGTGCGCACCAAGGAACGCCTCCGCGTCGCACTGGTGGTGGAAAGCGGCGATGCGCGCGAGGTGCACCACATCGCGCTGCTGCTCGGCTACGGCGCCGCCGCGGTGAACCCGTACCTGGCCTTCGAAACCATCGAAGACCTGATCCACCAGGGCATGCTCACCGGCGTCGAACCCCGGCAGGCCGTCCGCAACTACGTCAAGGCGCTCGTCAAGGGCGTGCAGAAGATCATGTCGAAGATGGGCATCTCCACGGTGAGTGCCTACACCGCGGCCCAGGTCTTCGAATCGCTCGGCCTGTCACAGGAACTGCTCGACGAGTACTTCACCGGCACCGTCTCCAAGCTGGGCGGGGTCGGCCTGGACGTGCTCGCCGAGGAGGTCGCCATGCGGCACCGCCGGGCGTATCCGGACAACCCGACCGACCGGGTGCACCGCAGGCTCGACGCCGGTGGCGAGTACGCCTTCCGCCGCGAGGGCGAACTGCACCTGTTCACCCCGGAGACGGTGTTCCTGCTGCAGCACGCCTCCAAGACCCGCAAGGAAGAGGCCTACCGGGCCTACACCGAAGAGGTGCACCGCCTGGCGCGCGACGGCGGCCTGCTGCGCGGGATGTTCGAATTCCGCACCGGGGAACGGCAGCCGATCCCCCTCGACGAGGTCGAGTCGGTCGAGTCGATCTGCAGGCGGTTCAACACCGGCGCCATGTCCTACGGGTCGATCTCGGCCGAGGCGCACCAGACGCTGGCGATCGCGATGAACCGCATCGGCGGCCGGTCCAACACCGGTGAGGGCGGCGAGGATCCGGAACGGCTCTACGACCCGGAGCGCCGCAGCGCCATCAAGCAGGTCGCGAGTGGACGGTTCGGGGTGACCAGCGAGTACCTGGTCAACGCCGACGACATCCAGATCAAGATGGCCCAGGGCGCCAAGCCCGGTGAGGGCGGTCAGCTCCCGCCGAACAAGGTGTACCCGTGGATCGCGCGCACCCGGCACTCGACGCCGGGGGTGGGGCTGATCTCGCCGCCGCCGCACCACGACATCTACTCCATCGAGGACCTGGCGCAGCTCATCCACGACCTGAAGAACGCCAACGAAAAGGCCCGCATCCACGTGAAGCTGGTCTCCGAACTCGGCGTCGGCACGGTCGCGGCGGGCGTGTCGAAGGCGCACGCGGACGTGGTGCTCATTTCCGGGCACGACGGCGGCACCGGCGCCTCTCCGCTGAACTCGCTCAAGCACGCGGGCACACCGTGGGAGATCGGGCTCGCCGAGACGCAGCAGACCTTGCTGCTCAACGGTTTGCGGGACCGGATCACGGTGCAGGTGGACGGTGCGATGAAGACCGGGCGGGACGTGGTGATCGCCGCGCTGCTCGGTGCCGAGGAGTACGGCTTCGCGACCGCCCCGCTGGTCGTGGCGGGCTGCATCATGATGCGGGTCTGCCACCTCGACACCTGCCCGGTGGGCGTGGCCACGCAGAACCCTGATCTGCGCAAGCGTTACACCGGCCAGGCCGAGCACGTGGTGAACTACTTCCGGTTCGTCGCACAGGAAGTGCGGGAACTGCTGGCGCAGCTCGGCTTCCGCACCCTCGACGAGGCGATCGGCCGGGCGGACCTGCTCGACGTCGACCAGGCCGTGGACCACTGGAAGGCGGCCGGGCTCGACCTCAAGCCGATCTTCGAGATGCCCACCGACACCCCGTACGGCGGCGCGCGCCGCAAGGTCCGCGAACAGGACCACGGGCTGGAGCACGCGCTCGACCGCACGCTGATCCAGTTGGCCGAGGCCGCACTCGAGGACGCGCACCCGGTACGGCTGGAACTGCCGGTCCGCAACGTGAACCGGACCGTGGGCACCCTGCTCGGCTCGGAGATCACCCGGCGCTACGGCGGCGAGGGCCTGCCCGACGGCACGATCCACGTGCGGCTCACCGGTTCCGCCGGGCAGTCGCTCGGCGCGTTCATGCCGCGCGGGATCACGCTGGAGATGGTCGGCGACGCCAACGACTACGTCGGCAAGGGCCTGTCCGGCGGCCGCATCATCGTGCGCCCGCACCCGGACGCGACCTTCGCCGCGGAACGCCAGGTGATCGGGGGCAACACCATCGCCTACGGGGCCACGTCGGGGGAGATCTTCCTCCGCGGCCAGGTGGGCGAGCGGTTCTGCGTCCGCAACTCCGGCGCCGTCGTGGTCGCCGAAGGGGCGGGGGACCACGCCTTCGAGTACATGACCGGGGGCCGGGCCGTCGTGCTCGGGCCGACCGGGCGCAACCTCGCCGCCGGCATGTCCGGCGGGATCGGCTACGTGCTCGACCTTGATCGCCGCAACGTCAACGGCGAGATGGTCGATCTGGTCCCGCTGGAGCCGGAGGACCTGACCTGGTTGAAGAACATCGTCACCCGTCACCACGAGCTGACCCGCTCGACCGTGGCCGCGTCGCTGCTGGGCGACTGGCCGCGCCGCTCGGCGGCCTTCACCAAGATCATGCCGCGGGACTACGCGCGCGTGCTCGAGGCGATGAAGAAGGCCAAGGCAAGCGGGCGCGACGTGGACGAGGCCGTTATGGAGGTGGCCCGTGGCTGACCCGACGGGCTTCATGAAATTCGAGCGGGAAGAACCGAAGAAGCGGCCCCGTGAAGAGCGCGCCCACGACTGGCGCGAGGTCTACGCCGAGGCAAGCCCCGAAGCGCGCAACAAGAAGGTGCGCGTCCAGGCGACCCGCTGCATGGACTGCGGTATCCCGTTCTGCCACTCCGGGAGTTCGGGTTGCCCGCTGGGCAACCTCATTCCCGAGTGGAACGACCTGGTGCGCCAGGGGCACTGGGCCGCCGCCAGCGACCGGCTCCACGCGACGAACAACTTCCCGGAGTTCACCGGGAAGCTGTGTCCCGCGCCGTGCGAGGCGGGGTGCGTGCTGTCCATCTCGCCCGCCTCGGGCGGTCCGGTCACGATCAAGCAGATCGAGGCCACCATCGCCGAGCAGTCCTGGGAGATGGGCATCGTCGAAGCGCAGGTCGCCGAGGTGTCCTCGGGCCAGCGCGTGGCGGTCGTCGGTTCGGGCCCGGCGGGACTGGCCGCCGCGCAGCAGCTGACCCGTGCCGGTCACGAGGTGACCGTCTACGAGCGGGACGACCGGCTCGGCGGGCTGCTCCGCTACGGCATCCCCGAGTTCAAGATGGAGAAGAAGCACCTCGACCGGCGTCTCGCGCAGCTGCGCAAGGAAGGCGCCCGGTTCGTCACCGGGTGCGAGGTCGGCGTCGACCTGACCGTGGAGCAGCTCCGCGCCGAGTACGACGCGGTGGTGCTGGCGGTGGGCGCGCTGCGCGGCCGTGACGACACCACCACGCCGGGCCGGGAGCTCGCCGGGATCCACCTGGCGATGGAGCACCTCGTGCAGGCCAACCGGCAGTGCGAGGGCGACGGCCCGCCGGAGATCGACGCGAACGGCAAGCACGTGGTGGTCATCGGCGGTGGCGACACCGGTGCCGACTGCTACGGCACCGCCACCCGTCAGGGCGCGTTGTCGGTGACGCAGCTCGACCAGTACCCGATGCCGCCCACTACGCGCGACGACGACCGCTCGCCGTGGCCGACCTGGCCGTACATCCTGCGGACCTACCCGGCGCACGACGAGGGCGGTGAGCGGCTCTTCGGGGTCGCGGTGAAGCGCTTCGTGGGCGACGACGAGGGGCACGTGCGAGCGATCGAGCTGCAGCACGTGCGGGTTACGCGTGACGGGGAGACCGGGGTGCGGACGGTCGAGCCGGTCGGCGACGAGATCGAGACCATCCCGGCGGATCTGGTGCTGCTGGCGATCGGGTTCGAGGGCGTGGAGCGGATGCGCCTGCTCGACGACCTCGGGCTGTCGCTGACCCAGCGCGGCGCGCTGTCCTGCGGTGCGGACTGGCAGACCGAGGCACCGGGTGTCTTCGTCTGCGGCGACGCGCACCGTGGCGCGTCGCTGGTGGTGTGGGCGATCGCGGAGGGCCGCTCCGTGGCCCACGCGGTCGACACCTACCTCACCGGCAGCTCCGACC
>NZ_VJWX01000398.1 GCF_007713715.1 Amycolatopsis rhizosphaerae | reverse complement strand
GCGCTTCCCCGGGCCCTCCGGGGCGTGCGAAGGTTCCGGACTCCTGCGGCGGCCCGGCGGGCGGGCGCGGGAACGTGCCCGACTCCGGTGGCGGACCGGCCGGCGGGCGCTGGAAGCCGGTGGCACCGCCCTCCGGTGGAGGTCCGGCCGGGGGACGCGGGAAGGCACCCGACTCCTGCGGCGGACCCATCGGCGGACGCTGGAAACCGGTGGCACCGCCCTCCGGCGGCGGGCCCGCAGGCGGACGCGCAAACGTGCCCGACTCCTGAGGCCGGCCCGTGGGCGGGCGCGGGAAGGCGCCGGACGGCTGCGGCGGACCGGCGGGCGGGCGTGGAAGGGCACCCGGCGGCTGCGGCGGACCCGCGGGAGGTCGCGGCGCGGAGTCCCCTCCGCCGGGGCGGAGGCCGGGCGCGTCACCGTCGGGGGCGGCCCGGCGACCGCCGCTGCGGCTCCCGGGCGGCGGGGGCGTACCGTCCCCGGATGCGCCGCCACCGCGTACACGGTCGATGATCGCCTGAGGTCCGGTGTCGGAGACCCCGCGGGCGCGTCGCGGCGGCGCCTCCGCGGCGGGAGCCTGCTGCTCGTCGTCCTCCGCGGCGCGTCGGCGCCGCCGAGGGCTCTCCACGTTGCCGCCGTGCAGAGCAAGCAGTTCGGCCACTGTCTTCTGCGAGCGGTCCTGACCGCTTTCTCGACTCATCAGCGTTTCATCCCCACCGCGCGTCTGTGATCGCGTAGCCTGCCCACGGCGCGGTCTCGGACGCGGCACGCGCGCAGCACCGCCTCACGCATCCCATCCACTCCTCCACCGTGCCCTCACGTTTCGCTCTCGTCCACCACGTCGCTGTCACCGGTCTGATTCCGCGACGAAGGGCGTTGCGCCTTCGCCTCGAACACTCGCCGCCCCGTGGGGGCAGTGTCGTCCGTCCCGTTCGAGCGGTCCAGTCGCCGCAGGATGACACCCTCCCGCAGCGCCCAGGGGCAGATTTCCAGTTCTTCCAGCGACAGCGCGCGCATGGCGGCCTGAGCCACCAGCGCGCCACCGACCAACTGGTGTGCCCTGCTCGCGCTGACCCCTTCCAGCTGGGCGAGGTCGGCCGCCGTCATCCGCGAGATGAAGGCGATGAGCTGCCGCAGTGCGGTGTCGGACAGGGTACGGCGTACCCGGGGCCCGGCGGCGGAGGGCGCCGCCCCGGTCAGTCTGGCCAGGGAACGGAAGGTCTTGGAGGTGGCCACCACGTGTTCGGGCGGGCCCAGCTTGGCCACCTTCTTGGCCAGCACGGCGAGCTGGTCCTCCAGCCAGGCCGAGGTCGCGACCAGTTCCGAACGACTCGGCGGGTCGTGCGAGAACCGCGTACGGGTGAGACGGCCGGCCCCGAGCGGCAGCGACTCGGCCAGTTCCGGCTCCTCGTCGATGCCCATCGCCACCTCCAGCGAGCCGCCGCCGATGTCGAGCACCAGCAGACGGCCCGCCGACCAGCCGAACCAGCGGCGCACCGCCAGGAACGTGAGCCGGGCCTCGTCGACGCCGGACAGGGCGCGCAACTCGACGCCGGTCTCGTCGTTGACCTTGCGCAGGACCTTGGCGGAGTTGGTCGCCTCGCGCACAGCCGAAGTGGCGAAGGCCATGAGCTCCTCGCAGCCCAGCCTGGCCGCGGACTCCCTGGCCGCACGCACCGCCTCGACCAGCCCCTCCGCCCCGGCCCTGCTCAGCTCGCCGTTCTTGGTGATCTGCTCGGCGAGCCGCAGCACGGTCTTCTCCGAGTGCATGGGCGTCGGGTGGGCACCACGGTGGGCGTCCACCACCAGCAGGTGGACGGTGTTGGACCCCACATCGAGTACCCCTAGGCGCACAAAGCCCTACGGTACCCGGCCGGGGGCCTACGTCTCGAACTTGTAACCAAGACCGCGCACGGTGACCAGGTGGCGGGGCGAGCCGGGGTCGGGTTCGATCTTCGACCGCAGCCGTTTGACGTGCACGTCCAGGGTCTTGGTGTCCCCGACGTAGTCGGCACCCCACACCCGGTCGATCAGCTGGCCGCGGGTCAGCACCCGGCCGACGTTGCGGAGCAGGTACTCGAGCAGGTCGAACTCCTTCAGCGGAAGGGAGACCTCTCCGCCGTCGACGGTGACCACGTGCCGCTCGACGTCCATCCGCACCGGTCCCGCCGCCAGCACCGGCGGGGCCAGCTCGCCCTCGGAGCCGCCCTCGCCGCCACGGCGCAGCACGGCCCGGATCCGTGCGATCAGCTCGCGCGCGGAGTAGGGCTTGGTGACGTAGTCGTCGGCGCCGAGCTCAAGGCCGACCACCTTGTCGATCTCGCTGTCCCGCGCGGTCACCATGATCACCGGGACCGCCGACCGCTGCCGCAGCTGCTTGCACACGTCGGTGCCGCTCATGCCCGGCAGCATCAGGTCCAGCAGGACGATGTCGGCACCGTTGCGGTCGAACTCCTCGAGCGCCTGCTGGCCGGTGGTGGCCACCGCCGCGGTGAAGCCCTCCTTCCGCAACAGGAAGGCCAACGGGTCGGCGAACGACTCCTCGTCCTCGACGATGAGCACCCTCGTCACTGCTTTCCTCCCTGTTCTTGGCTGGACACGACCAGCCTGGACACCCGGTCCGGGACCTTCTCCTGCCGGGGCGCCGATGGTGGACCGGCACTGACCGCGCTCTGCCGCACCGGGATCCGGAGGGTGAAGGTGGACCCCGTGCCCGGCATGCTCCACAGTTTCACCTCGCCACCGTGGTTGGCGGCGACGTGCTTGACGATCGCCAGACCGAGCCCGGTGCCGCCGGTGGCTCGCGAACGCGCCTTGTCGGCGCGGTAGAAACGTTCGAAGACCCGCTGCTGGTCCTCCTCGGCGATGCCGATACCGCGGTCGGTCACCGCGATCTCGACCATGCCGTCGGCCAGCCGCCTGCTGACCGACACCGGGCTGCCCGCGGGCGAATACGCGATGGCGTTCTCCAGCAGGTTGGACAGCGCGGTGACGAGCAGCGTGCGGTCGCCCTCGATGACGAGGCCGCTGGGTGCGTCGGTGGTGACGGTGATCTGGGCGGACTCGGCGGAGAGCCGGACGCGGCCGAGCGCCTCCCGGACGACCGCGTCCACTTCGACGGCGTTGAGGTCCGGAAGGCGCTCGGCGCCCTGCAGTCGCGACAGCGCGATGAGCTCGGTGACGAGGGTGCCGAGCCTGGTCGACTCGTGAAGGATCTTGTTGCCGAACCGGCGGACCTCGTCCACGTCCTCGGCGGCATCCAGGACGGCCTCGGTGAGCAGCGCGATCGCCCCCACCGGGGTCTTGAGTTCGTGGCTGACGTTCGCCACGAAGTCCCGTCGCACCGCCTCCAGCCGGGCCGCCTCGGAATGGTCGACCGCCTCGACGACGGTGAACCCGTCGCCGAGCGGGCGGACCTCACCGACCACGGCCTCGGGCTGCCTGCCCCTGGCCTCCAACGGAGAAAGGTCGATTTCGATCGCCTCGTCGGTCTCCACCACGCCCTCGGCCGCCACGCGCGCCCGCGGATCCGCCCGGTTGTCCCGCACCAGACCCAGCACCTCGGCGCGATGGTTGTGCAGCACCATGTCGCCGAAACGGTTGAGGACGAGCAGCCCGTTGTTGGAGGAGCGAACCAGACGGAGCAGCAGTTCGGCCACCGTCGGCCCGCTCGGCCGCCGCTGCGCCCTCCGCTGCCGGATCCGGCTGATCAGGAAACCGGTCAGCACGCCGACCAGCAGGGCACCAGCAGCCAAGGCGAGTGCAGCACTCACGCTCACGGATGAATCGTAAGCATGGAACCCGGCGTTTTACCTAGTCCTGGGCGGCCAGTCGTGACACCTGCGACATCTCCCGGTGAACAGTTTGCCCTCGATTCAGGCCCTGTTCACCGAAGCGCCGCCGGTCCGTGACGGCCAACCCGATCGGATGTCACCGAATGGAGTCCAGTGCGGCCAACTCGGCTTCGGACAGTCGCAATCCCGCGGCCGCCACGTTCTCTTCGAGATGCCGCGGATCGCCGGTTCCCGGAATCGCCAGCACATGCGGTCCGCGCTGAAGGGTCCAGGCCAGCCGCACCTGGGCCGGGGAGGCGTCATGCGCCTTCGCGATGGTTTCGATCTCTTCGGTTCCGCTGGGACTCAGGGTGCCGCTGAACACGGAAAAGAACGGCACGAACGCGATGCCCAGCTCCCCGCACAGGCGAAGCAGTTCGTCGTCCTCACGGCGCACGGACACCCCGTACTGGTTCTGCACGCACACCACGGGCGCGATCTCCCGGGCCTCGGCAAGATGTTCCGCCCCGACGTTGGAAATGCCGAGATGGCGGATCAGACCGGCTTCCCGGAGTTCGGCCAGCGCGCCGAAGCTCTCGGCCAGCGAACCCTGGCCGCGATCCAGTGCCTCCCCGATGCGGAGGTTGACCACGTCGAGATGGTCGCGGCCGAGCTGCCGCAGGTTCTCCTCGACCTGACCACGCAGTTGTTCGGGCCGGGCCGGGGGCAGCCAGGCCCCGGACGGGTCACGCCCGGGACCGACCTTCGTGGTGATCACCAGGTCTTCGGGATAGGGGCGCAGCGCCGTGTTGATCAGCTCGTTCGCCGAGCGGAGGTCGGAGAAGTAGAACGCGGCGGTGTCGATGTGGTTGACGCCCAACTCGACCGCGCGGCGGAGCACCGCGACCACCTGGTCGCGATCGCTCGCGCTGCCGTCCGCCTTGTGCATCAGCCGCATGGCGCCGTAGCCCAGCCGGTTCACCGTCAGGTCGCCGAGCCGCCACGTCCCGGCCGCGGCGGCGTTGATCGTTTCGTTGGTCATGGAACCAGCGTTCCGCGCGCCGCTCGCGCCGTCCCGGTTTGGCAACTTGCTGCCACACTGGTGCTATGGACACGATCGGGACCGGGGTGCTGGTACGCGGCGAGGCGGAGTTGTTCGCCGCCACGGCGCACCTGTTCGCGAACGCGGCGGAGATCGCCTGCGCGGCCGCCGACCTCAACACCTGGGTGACCACCCGGAGGGCCTCACCGTCGTCCGCGGGCCCCGGCCCGCACAAGATCCGCAAGCTGTACCGCCCCGGGGTGCTCCTCGAACCGGAGCGGGCCGAACACCTGTACGCGATGGAACGGCTCGGCGCCGGGGTCAGGATCACCCGGGACGAGATCCTCGAGACGATCATCCTCGACAACCGCTTCGCGATCCTCGCCGGCGACCGCGCACACGGTGAGCGCGCCTATCGCGTGGTCGACGAGGCGGGCCTGGTGCGCAACATCGTCTCGCTGTTCGACGCGGCCTGGCGCGCGGGCACCGAACTTTCGCTCTACGACGCGGAATTCGCCGAAGTCCGGGCGCTGGCCCCGCGGATACTCGACGTGCTGGCCTCGGGCTGCAAGGACGAGACCGCGGCCAGGACGGTGGGCCTGAGCGTGCGGACCTACCGGCGGCGGGTGGCGGAACTGATGTCCGCGCTCGGCGCGACCTCGCGCTTCCAGGCCGGTGTCCGTGCCAGGGAACTCGGCCTGGTCTGAGCACTCCGACGACGAAGGGCCGCGGGAAATCCCGCGGCCCTTCGGTCTGCTCGGGTCTCGTCCGGTCTCGTCCGGTCTCGCCGGATCAGCGGCCCTGTGCGGCGACCGCGGCGGCGGCCTCGGCCGCGGCGGCCGGGTCGAGGTAGGTGCCGCCGGGGGTGACCGGCTTGAGGTCCTCGGTGAGGTCGTAGCGCAGCGGGATCCCGGTGGGGATGTTGAGCCCGGCGATCGCGTCGTCGGAGATCCCGTCGAGGTGCTTGACCAGGGCGCGCAGCGAGTTGCCGTGCGCGGCGACCAGCACGGTCCTGCCCGCGCGCAGGTCCGGCACGATCGCGGACTCCCAGTACGGCAGCAGCCGGGCGACGACGTCCTTGAGGCATTCGGTCAGCGGCGCGTCCGCGCCGAGGTCGGCGTAGCGGACGTCGCTGTCCTGGCTGAACTCGCTGCCCCGCTCGATCTCCGGCGGCGGCACATCGTACGAGCGGCGCCAGAGCATGAACTGGTCCTCGCCGAACTCCTCGCGGACCTGCTTCTTGTTCTTGCCCTGCAGCGCGCCGTAGTGCCGCTCGTTGAGCCGCCAGTTGCGGCGCACGTCGATCCAGTGCCGGTCGGCGACGTCGAGCGCGATGTTCGCGGTCGAGATCGCGCGGCGCAGCAGCGAGGTGTGCACCACGTCGGGCAGCAGACCGGCTTCGGCGAGCAGTTCACCGCCGTGACGAGCCTCTGCTTCACCCAGCTCGGACAGCGGCACATCGACCCAGCCGGTGAACAGGTTCTCCGCGTTCCAGGTGCTCTGCCCATGCCGGAGCAGCACCAACGTCCCTAGTTCGGCCATACGGCAAGCCTGCCATGAGGGGTTTCGGGCGACGCGATGGGCCACGCGGGCCGGGCTACTACCGACAGTGCGTTACCGCTCGGTAACACATCACTCGACAGCAGAACAAGCCGTCAACAAGCGGCCCCCAAAGTGACACTTGCTGCATTCTGTTAACAAGTGGGACGAAATTCACTCGAACGGAGTAGCCAGTAGTCTTGTGATTACTGGTCGATATCTGACAAGTTGACTACGTCCCGCACCGCTGGATTCCACGCACTCCCCAGCGGCAGCG
>NZ_VJWX01000397.1 GCF_007713715.1 Amycolatopsis rhizosphaerae | reverse complement strand
GCTTCCACCGCGGCGTCGTGCGCCTGATCACCGAGGCGTGCCAGGCACTGCGGGAGACCACGGGGGTGGGCACGGTGGCGCTGTCCGGCGGGGTGTTCCAGAACCTGCTGCTCCTGCGGGGCAGCGTGGACACGCTGACCGAAGCCGGTTTCCGGGTGCTGACCCACTCCCGCGTGCCGTGCAACGACGGCGGCCTGAGCCTCGGGCAGGCGGTCATCGCCGCCCACCACGAGCCCCAGCCCCAAGGCTAGGGCTGTACCTCAGCCGTGCAGGCGGCGGCTGAGGAAGGTGTGCCAGGTCTGTTCGAACGAGCCGGCCAGTGCCGACTTGGCCGCGAAGCGGTCCCAGGCGTGGAACGCGCGGGCGTAGAGGTGCAGGTCGACGGGGACGCCGGCGGCGGTCAGCCTGCGGGCGAAGTCGATGCCCTCGTCCCGTAGCAGATCGAACTGGGCGACGGCGACGAAGGTGTCCGGTAGATCGTTGAGGTCGGTGGCCCGGCCTGGCGCGGAGTACGGGTGCACGTCGTCCGCGCCGAGCCGGTCGCCCAGGACCGCGGCCCAGGCGAGCCGGATGTCCGGGCGGGCGAAGACGACCTCGGCGAGGGTCTCGGAACTCGATGGCGTCTCGAGGCGGTCGTCGAGCATCGGGTAGAGCAGAGACAGCGAGCACGGCCGTGGTGCGTGCCGGTCGCGCACCATGAGCGCGGTGGCCGCGGCAGGCGCGCCGCCGCCACTGGCGCCGGCGAGGCCGATCCGGTGCGGGTCGATCCGGTACTCGGCGGCGTGCCCGGTGAGATGGGTGTAGGCGAGGTAGCCGTCCTCGGCGGCGCCGGGAGCTGGGGTCTCCGGGGCGAGCCGGTAAACAACGGCGGCCAGGACGCAGCCGAGGTCCAGGGCCAGGGCGGTGTGGTACGCGTCGTCATCGCGGGCGTCGTCGCCGAGGACCTGTGCGCCGGCGTGGAACCAGACCAGGGCCGGGAGTGTGTGCTCGGCGCCGGCTGGGCGGTACAGGACGACCTCGAGTTCGGTCCGGTCGTCCCGGGGGATGCGCAGGGTCTCGATCGTGACCCGGGGGTCCGGCGGGGTCGCGGGCAGGTGGGCCCGTGCCGCGCGGAGTTGCGCGCGCAGGCCCGGGATGTCGGAGAGTTCGAGCAGGGTGCCGTTCGCGGCCTTGGGCATGGCGGCGAACGCGGCGGCGAGTTCAGGGTCGAGCGCGTCGGTGGTTCCAGGCATGGGAAGTCCTTTCAGAACAGGGAGGGCTGGCCGCTGCCGGCGGTGATACCGCCGTCGACGGGCAGGATGGTGCCGGTGATGAAACGGGCGTCGTCCGAGGCCAGGAAGGCGACCGCGGCGGCGACGTCGGCCGGGGTGCTGAAACCGGCGAGTGCCCGGCGCCGGTTGAAGCGTTCGATCATGTCGGCGTACTTCGTCGCCAGTTCTTCGGGCCCGGTCAGTGACGGGGCGACGGTGTTCACCCGGATGCCGAACTGGCCGAGATCGAAGGCGAGCCCGCGGGTGAAGTTCACGACCGCGCCCTTGGCCGCGTTGTAGGCGGTGAGCCGGCGGTCGCCGCCGAGGCCGGAGGCCGAGGCGATCTGGACGATGCTGCCGCGACTCTCCTTCAAGTACGGCAGCGCCGCCTGCGCGCCGAAGAAGCAACTGTCGACGTCGGTGCCCATGACCAGCCGCCAGTCCGCCAGTGTGGTCTCCGCGAACTCCTTGCCCAAGCCGACACCGGCGTTGGACACCAGGACATCGATGCGGCCGAACCGGGCCACGCCGGCGTCGATCATCGCCTGTACGTCGTCCTGGCTGGTGACGTCGGTGGCGACCGGGAGCGCGCGGTGGGTACCGATCTCAGCCGCGAGGGCCTCCAGCCGGTCCTTGCGCCGCGCGGCGAGGACGAGGTTGGCCCCTTCGGCGGCGAACCGCCGGGCGATGCCGTCGCCGATGCCGGAGCTGGCGCCGGTGACCACGACCGTCTTGCCGGTGAAACGCTGTTCCATGGCGGCCTTCTTTTCGTCAGTCTCTGACACAGTTTGCGTCAGAGACTGACGATACAACGAGACAGTGACTGACGCAAAGTGTGTCAGTCACTGACGCATATGATAGGGTCGAAGCCGTGCCACGAAACCGGGACGAAGTGCGGCTGCGACTGCAGGAGGCCGCGCTTGAGCTGTATCTGGAGCGTGGCTACGACAAGACCACGACCGGGGACATCGCCGCCCGCGCCGGCGTCACCGAGCGAACCTTCTTCCGCCACTTCGCCGACAAGCGTGAGGTCTTCTTCGACGGCGAGGCCGAGCTGCGCGAGTTGCTGACCGGAGCGGTCGCGGCGGTCCCGGCCGGCACCAAACCGCTGCCCACGCTGCGGGCCGCGTTCCACCAGACCGTGCCTCTGATCGAGCGCAACCTCCCGGTCACGGAGCGGCGGGCGCCGGTCATCGCCGCCACGCCGGCCCTGCAGGAACGGGCGCTGGCCAAGAGTGCGGCACTGGTCGTCGCGCTCACCGGCGCCCTGCGGGCCCGGGGCGTCGCCGAGTCGCTCGCGGCCCTGTTTGCCCAGGTGGGCATGGACACCTACTCGATCGCCATCCGCCGGTGGCGGGCCGAACGTACCGACGACCTGCACACCCACCTCGACCGCGCCTTCACCGAGCTACGGCTCGCCGCGAACGCCCTGAAGTGACCGGCGAAGAGTTCCCTGTCCCACGCAAGAGGCTGCGAGTTGCCGTGAAGGGTCCCTTCACGGTCGAATCGACTGTGAAGGGACCCTTCACGGCGCCGGAGCGTGGAACTCACGCGCACGAGGGTGGGACACCAGCGCCGGAAGGTGGGACTCGCCGCGCATGGCCCGCCACCCGCGGGCACGCTGGTTCGCCTCAGCCGCCCTGGTCGCCGCTGGGCAGGTCCGGTCCCTCGGTGGCCTTGCCCTCCTTGCCCACTCCGGTGTCGCCTTCGGTGCGGCCGTAGGGGCGTTGCGCCGGGCCCTTGGTTCCCTCGGTGCCCTTCTCGCCACCCCGGTCCTCCGGGCGCCGCGTGACGCTTTCCCCGGCACCGGCGGGCGAGCCCGGCTCGGTTTCGGCCGAGCCCACTCCGCGGCGTTCCTCTTCGGACACCTCCCTGCCCTCGCCCTTTTCCTCCGAGGGGGTGTCCATCGCCTTGCGCCGGGCTTCCTGGGCGTCTTCGCTTCCGTGACCGACGTCGGGTGCCCAGCCGTGGTGCTTCTCTTCCTTGTCGTTCATGGTGTTCCCTCCACTTCAGCGGTCAGGTGCCGGGAAGGGGCCCGGTGGCCGCGCAGCCACTGGAACCAGGCGGGCAGGCCGGTACCCCGGGTCGCGGACAGGGAGAGGATCTCCACGCGCGGATTGATCGACCGCACGTCGTGTTCGAAGGCTTCGAACCGGAAGTCCACATGAGGCAGCAGGTCGATCTTGTTGACCACGACCAGATCCGCGCCGGTGAACATGTGCGGGTACTTGAGCGGTTTGTCCTGGCCCTCGGTGACCGACAGCAGGACGACCCGGTAGTGCTCGCCGAGGTCGAACAGGGCGGGGCAGACCAGGTTGCCGACGTTCTCGACGAACAGCACCGCGCCCGCGGGCGGGTCGAGGGTGTCGAGCGCGCGGCGCAGCATGGCGGCGTCGAGGTGGCAGCCCGCCCCGGTGTTGACCTGGACGACGGGCGCGCCCGCCGAGCGGATGCGGTCGGCGTCGAGCCGGGTCTCCTGGTCGCCCTCCACCACGCACACCGGGCTCTCCGCGGCGAGGGTGCGCACCGTGCGTTCGAGCAGCGTGGTCTTGCCCGCGCCCGGTGCGCTCATCAGGTTGACCGCCAGCACGTCCTGCTCGTGCAGCCACGACCGGTTGCGCCGTGCGAACAGATCGTTCTTGGCCAGCACGTCCTGCTCCAGCAGCACGGTGCGGCTCCCGTGACCGTGACCGTGATCGTGCCCGTGACCGTGGGGGTGCTCGTGCTCGTGATCACCACCGTGTTCGTGGGCGCGGGGCTGGGCCAGCCCGTCGATCCGCACCCCGGCCTCGTCGGAACATCCACATGTGGCACACATTCAGACCACCTCCACGGACTTGATGCGCAACTGCCGTCCCCCGACGATCTCCACATCCGCCGAACCGCACGGGCACAGCGGGATCGGGTCGGGCATCCCGAACTCCTCGCCGCAGGCCCGGCACCTCGCCCGGCCTTCCGGCTCGACGATGTCGAGCCGCGCCCCCTCCAGACGGGTGCCGGCGCACACCACGTCGAAGCAGAACCGCACCGCGTCCGGGACCACCCCGGACAGGCGCCCGATCTCCAGGCACACCGCGGTGACCTCGGCCTCCCCCATCCGCTCGGCAATGGCCTCCACGACGCTCCGGGTGATCGACAGCTCGTGCATGGTCAGCAGATCCTGGGCAGCGGATCGCCGACGAGCAGGTCGACGATGCGGGTTCCGCCGAAGGCGGTGTTGAGCAGCACCAGCCCGGGTGGTTCCGCGGCGATGCGGCCGATGATCGCCGCACCGGCGCCCAGCGGGTGCGCGCGCAGCACGGAGAGCGCTTCTCCGGCCTGGTCGCCGTCGACGACGACCACGGCGCGGCCCTCGCAGGCGACGTAGAGCGGATCGATGCCGAGCAGTTCGGCCGCACCCCGGACCGGGTCGCCCACCGGCACCGCCGCTTCGTCCACCACCACCGACACCTCGGCGGCCTTGGCCACCTCGTTGAGGATCGTGGCCACCCCGCCGCGGGTGGCGTCGCGCAGCGCCCGCACCCCGGGCACGGCGGCCAGCAGGTCGGAGACGAGCCCGTTGAGCGGTGCGGTGTCGGAGGAGAGGTCGGCGTCGAGGTCCAGTTCGCCGCGGGCGAGCATGACGGTGACACCGTGCTCGCCGATCGGCCCGGTGACCAGGACGGCGTCCCCGGGCCGGACGGTGGCCACGCCCAGCCTGCCGGGATGTTCGAGCACCCCCACCCCGGCGGTGTTGACGTAGCAGCCGTCGGCCTTCCCGCGCTGGACGACCTTCGTGTCCCCGGTGACCACCTGGACTCCCGCGCGGGCCGCGGCGGTGGCCATGGCCCGCACGATCCGGTTCAGGTCGGCGACCGGGAATCCCTCTTCGAGGATGAATCCCGCGGTCAGGTACAGCGGGCGTGCCCCGGCGACGGCCAGGTCGTTCACCGTGCCGTTGACCGCGAGGTCGCCGATGTTCCCGCCCGGGAAGAACAGGGGCGACACCACGAACGAATCGGTGGTCAGCGCGAGCCTCGCGCCCTCGACGGTGAAGCGCGTGGCGTCCTCCAGCGGTTCCAGCAGGGGGTTGCGGAACGCGTCGAGGAAGACCGCGTCGATCAGCGTCTGGGTCGCCTTCCCGCCGGCGCCGTGGGACAGGGTGATGCGTTCCTCCCGCACCTTCGGCCTGCGGCGGCGCGCCTGGTCGATGCGGTCCAGCACCCGCTGTTCGGCCTCGGCCAGGGTTCCGGTGTCTTCCCCCGTGCTCATGCCCGGCTCGCCTCCCTGACCCGCTGACGGCTGAACCGGCCGAAGTTGTAGTACGCCGCACAGGCCCCTTCGGGCGAGACCATGCAGGTGCCGATGGGGGTCTCGGGGGTGCACGCGGTACCGAACACCTTGCACTCCCACGGTTTCAGCACGCCCTTGAGCACCTCGCCGCACTGGCAGGCCTTCGGGTCGGCGACCCGGACCCCGGGGACGTCGAAGATCCGCTCGGCGTCGAAGGCCGCGTAGGTCTCCCGCATCCGCATCGCCGAATGCGAGATGAAACCCAGGCCCCGCCATTCGAAATACGGCCGCAGCTCCATCACCTCGCCGATCGCGCGCAGCGCGACCGCGTTGCCCTGCCAGGGCACCACGCGACCGTACTGGTTTTCCACCTCGGCGCGGCCCTCGTGCAACTGCAGCATCAGCTGGTGGATCGACTGCAGGATGTCCAGCGGTTCGAAACCGGCCACGACCACCGGCTTGCCGTAGTCGCGGGCGATGAACTCGTACGGGCGGCAGCCGATCACGGTGGAGACGTGGCCGGGGCCGAGGAACCCGTCGAGCCGCAGGTCCGGGGAGTCGAGGATCGCCTTGATGGCGGGCACGATCGTGACGTGGTTGCAGAACACCGAGAAGTTCGGCACCTTCTCGGCCGCCGCCCGCAACACCGTCATCGCCGTCGACGGGGCCGTGGTCTCGAATCCAATGGCCATGAACACCACGTGCAGTTCCGGGTTCTGCCGGGCGATCTTGAGCGCGTCCAGCGGCGAGTAGACCATGCGGATCGAGGTGCCCTCGGCGTTGGAGTCGAAGAAGTTCCCGCCACTGCCGGGCACCCGCATCATGTCCCCGAACGAGGCCATCAGCACCCCGCTCTGGCGCGCGATGTGGATCGCGTCGTCCACGCGGCCCATCGGGATCACGCACACCGGGCAACCGGGGCCGTGCACGAGGGTGATGCATTCCGGGAGGTAGTCCTCCAGGCCGTGCTTGTAGATGGTGTGGGTGTGTCCGCCGCACACCTCCATGAACTTGTACTGCCGCCCCGGCTCGCACAGGGCGGCGATCTTCGCGGACAGGGCCCGCGCCGCCTGCGAGTCGCGGAACTCGTCGACGAATTTCATTCGGCCTCCTGG
>NZ_VJWX01000396.1 GCF_007713715.1 Amycolatopsis rhizosphaerae | reverse complement strand
GCCGGAGCCGGGAGCGGTTTCCGCGGAGACCGGCCGGGAGTCCAGGCGGGTGCCGCCCCCGGCGGTCTGGAACTCGGGTACCGGACCGGTCGCGCTGCTCTCGGCAGGCGTCCGCAGCACCGGCTGCGTGCGCCCGCTGGCGGGGTCGAGGGTCGCGGGGTCGAGCGGGCGCCCCTCGGCGACCGCCGACAGTGCGACGGTGAGCTGGCCCGCCGTCGGGCGTGCCTCGGGTTCGGGGCGCATCATCGCCATCAGCACCGGTCTCAGCGGCCCGGCCTGCCGGGGTGGCTCGAAGTCCGTGGCCGCGACCCGGCGCAGCACCGCCAGCGGTTCCTCGCCGTCCTCACCGAAGGCGGGCACGCCTTCGACCGCGGTGTAGAGCGTCGAGCCGAGCGAGAAGATGTCCGATTCGGGGCTGGGCTGGTGGCCCCGCGCGATCTCCGGCGCGAGGTAGGCGGGGGTGCCGGCGACGACCCCGGAGCGACTGATGGTCACGTCGCCCGGGGCCTGGGAGATGCCGAAGTCGGCGATCTTGATCGTGCCGTCGTCGCCGACCAGGATGTTGCCCGGTTTGACGTCGCGGTGCACGATCCCGGCCGCGTGCGCCGCGGCCAGCGCGGAGGCCGCCTGGATGCCCAGCCGGGCGACCGTGCGCGGCGACAGCGCGCCCTGCTCGGCCAGCACCGTGGCGAGGCTGCGGGACGGCACGTACTCCATCACCAGCATCGGCTGCCCGTTGTGCTCGGTGACGTCGTGCACGGTGACCACGTGCGGGTGCCGTAGCCGCGCGGCGATGCGGCCCTCGCGCAGCGCCCGCGCGCGGGTTTCCCGGTCCTGGGCGGGGTCCGGTGTGGACGGCCACAACTGCTTGACCGCCACCGGGCGCTGCAGGCGTTCGTCGTCGGCCAGCCACACCACGCCCATCGCCCCGGCGCCGAGGCGGTGCTGCAGCCGGTACCGGCCGGCGAGTACCGAGTCCGCTGCTTCCTCCGGGGCGGCCGGTGCCTGATCTGTCCGTGGCTGGGTCACCCGATCAGGTTATGTGTCCGCCGGTGGGCCCGCTCACTCGCCTTCCGGTTCCGGCGGGCGGACCGCGGCCGCTTCGGCGTTGAGCTGGATCGTTCGCAGTGTGGCGCGCAGCACATGCCGGGCGAGCGGCCGGACCAGTTGCCAGTACCGGAGGAACCGCCGCCGTGACGCGAGATCCGTGGTCACCGTGCGGCACTGGTAGCTCAGCAGCGTGGCGTCGTTGCCGTAGGACTGCACCGAGAAATTGGCCGCCATCTTGCCCCAGCCGGGCTCGGAAAACCCGGCGAACTCCTCGCGGGGCACGTCGCGCCAGACGATGGTGGGCCGCCAGAACTTCCCCACCGCGCCGAAGGCGATTTCCTGGCCTTCCCGCTCGCCGAGGAGCAGCCAGCCGGGCACGCCGATGCCCTCGGACAGGACGACCTCCGGCCGGTCCGGTGCGGCCCCGCCCGACAGGCGGGACGGCAGGTCCCGGACCCAGAAGGCGGCGGTGAGCAGGGGAGTGCGCACGGTGAGGAAGTCCACGTTCCGCGCCGCTTCGAAGGTGGTGGCCCGGTCCGCGTACACCACCGCGTGTTCGACGATCATCGCGTCGAAGGTGGGGACCGCGGATTCGATGAGCATGCGGTCGTCGGCTGTGCCCATGCCTCCACGGTCGGACGGCGCGGTCCGGGCGGGCAAGGGCCCGCGGTCCCCTCCGGCGGGGACCAGAGTCGTCCTACAGGTCGGCGATCGCCTTGCACGACGGGGTGCCGAGATCCTGGACGAAGCCGGCGATCTCGGCCTGGAGCCGGATCAGGTCGGTGGCGGCCTGGTCGACCCGGCTGTCGAAGAGCACGTGCCTGCCGTGCAGCCCGGCCAGTTCGGTGTTGAGGGCCGCGATCTGCCGCAGGTTCCGCACGAGGGCGGCACCCTCGGCGGGCGCGCCGGGAAGCGCGGCCAGCACGTTCACCGTGGCTTTCTGCACTCCGGCGGCCCACTCGCCGTCCATCGCCGCCTGATCGTCCGAATCGCCCGACTGCGCCACCGGCGACCGCCCTTTCCGCGCGAACGCGCCCTGACAGGCGTTTTGCGCCTGCGCGGCCCAAGCCTGGCCGCCGGTGGCCACCTGGCTGGGCGGCGAGGGCAGGCCGCCGGGCAGAGCCGGATTCCGGTGCGGGCCGGTGGCGCTCCCGCAGCCGCCGACGGTCACGGCGCACAGAGCCAGGGCCAGCGGGCGGCGCACCCTCATCGCACTCCCCGTTCCGTGGCGCGGCGGTGTGGTCGTGCCCGCGACCCTGCCGCGGGGGCGTCACCACGGCGTCAAGTGCCTCATCGGCGCCGGGGGGCCGACGGCGAAGACGGGGCCCCCTCGGGAGCAGCGGTCGGGACGTGCCGTCGCCGCGCCGGGGCGGTGGCCGCGACCAGTGCGATGCCGGCCACGCCCAGGGCGGCGGCCGTCCAGGCCGCGGTGGTGTAGCCCGGGCCGGTGGGAACGAAGTGCCCCGGCACGGTGTAGGCGGCGAGGACCAGGCCGCCGAGTGCGCTGCCGAGGGAAAAACCCACCGAGCGGACGACCTGGTTGACGCTCATCGCGGCGGCGGTCTCTTCGGCCGGGGTGACGGCGAGGATCGCCTGGGGCATGGCCGCGGAGAAGCCACCGACGCCGAAACCCAGCACCCCCATGGCCACGATCGGCCAGGCCACGCCGGAGGTCCTGGTAACGGCGAACAGGACGCAGGCGGCGACCACCACGACACCGCCCGCGGCGAGCAGTGCGAACGGGCCCACCCGCTGCCGCAGCCGCGGGACCACGCGCCCGGCGACGAAGCCCAGGACGGAGAACGGCACCAGCACCAGCCCGGCTTCGACCTCGGTGAGCCCGTACCCGTAACCGGACTGGGGCGGGGTCTGCACGTAGCGGGTGATCAGCGTGAACAGCAGGTACATGGCGATGCCGGACACCCCCATGACGAGGTTCGCGGCGGCCACCGCGGGGTGCCGCAACGCCGCCGGATCGACCAGCGGCCGGGGCACCCGCAGTTCCACCACGACCCAGCAGGCCAGCAGGGCGAGGCCCGCGGCCAGGACCAGCCCGGCCAGCAGCGGCCTGCCGGTCCACAGGCCGCTCTGGCTGGTGACCACCAGCACGGCCACCAGTCCGAGTGAAAGCAGGAGGGCACCGAACCAGTCCACGGTTTCCCCGGCCGGCGCGTCGGCGCTGTCGCGAGGCAGGGCGGCGATGGCCGTGACCAGCGCCGCGGCAGTGATCACCACGCCGAGCAGGTAAGCGGCCCGCACGCCGCCCACCTGCGCCAGCAACCCGGCGGCCGGGTAGCCCACGCCGATGCCCGCCGTGGAGGCCACCGACAGCATCGCGATCGTGCCCGGGGCACGGTCACCGAGATGCCGGCGGGCCGTGGCCATCATCAACGCGGTCAGCCCCAGCCCGGCGCCCTGCGCGGCCCGCCCGGCCAGCAGCACCGCGAACGGCGCGGGCACCACCGTCGCCACGCTGCCCGCCGTCACCGTGGCGAGCGTGGCCAGGACCACCTTCCGCCGCCGCCGGGCCGAACCCAGCCTGCCCAGCAGCGGGGTGGCCACCGCACCGGACAGCAGCGCGATCGTCAGAGTCCACTGCGCGGCCGTCAGCGACAACCCGTAGTCCTGGGCCACGGCGGTGATCAGTGGGGCGCCCAGGCTGCCGATGACGGCGACGACCAGCGCGATGAACACCAGGGCCGCCACCAGGCGGGTGCCGGGCCCGGCAGCCCGGCCGGATCCGGGCGCGGGGGAGGAGGTCACCGGTTGTTCTCCTCGGTCAGATGGTCGAACAGGCCGGCCTGGATGCGGGTGCGGATGCCGTGCGCCCACTCCGCGTCCACCTCGTCGACCTCCAGTGCGGCCGCGGTGTTGAGCAACATGCCGTAGGCCAGGAAGGTCTTGACCGCCACCGGGGGCAGCGCGCTGCGCTCGGCCGTGACCGCCCACATCCGGGCCATCTGCTCGCGCACGACCGTGCGGACCTCGGGGTCCCCGCAGGCGGCGAAGGCCTGCAACTGCACCAGAAGCCCGGTCCGGTCGGCCAGCGCGCGGTCGTAGAACAGGCCCATCGCGGCGAGGGGATCGTCCGTGCCCTGCTCCGCGGCCTGGTCCATACCCTCGACCAGCCGCCCGAACGCCTGCCGCACGACCTGCAGGAACAACGCCTTCTTCGAGCCGAACAACCGGAACACGTAGGTCTGCGTGATCCCCGCGCGCCGCGCCAGCGTTTCGGTCGACGTCCCGTGCAGCCCGGCTCGCGCGAACTCCTCCGCCGCCAGCTCCAGCAACTGTTCCCGCCGTTGCTGCCCCGACATCCGGGCGGCCCCGCTGATCTTCATGACGGCCAGGTTAGCAGGTAGTAGTTACCAGGTACTAACTAACAAGTGAGTGGCCAGGGCGAGTTGCCCGGGCCGCCCACTCGTTCGGCTGGCTAGCCCTGTACGGGGCTGCCGTCGGTGATGCCGCTGCGGAAGCGGCGCAGCCGGAGGCTGTTGGACACCACGAACACCGACGAGAACGCCATCGCGACGCCGGCGATCATCGGGTTGAGCAGGCCCAGCGCGGCGAGCGGAAGGGCGGCGACGTTGTAGGCGAAGGCCCAGAACAGGTTCCCCTTGATCGTCGCCAGCGTGCGCCGGGACAGCCGGATCGCGTCGGCCGCGGCCCGCAGATCGCCCCGCACCAGGGTCAGATCGCTGGCTTCGATCGCGACGTCGGTCCCGGTGCCCATGGCCAGGCCGAGGTCGGCCTGGGCGAGCGCGGCGGCGTCGTTCACGCCGTCACCGACCATCGCGACCCTGCGGCCCTCCCCTTGCAGCCGGGTGACCACGTCCACCTTGTCCTTGGGCAGGACTTCGGCGATGACCTCCTCGATACCCGCCTCCGCGGCGACCGCCCGCGCGGCGGCCTCGTTGTCCCCGGTGAGCAGGATCGGCGTCAGCCCCAGTGCCCGCAGTTCCCGTACCGCCTGCGCCGAGGTCGGCTTGAGCGTGTCGGCCACGACGAGCACCCCGCGCGCCCGCCCGTCCCAGGCCACGAGCACCGCGGTCCGGCCGAGGCGTTCGGCCTCGCTCTTCGCCGCGACGAGCGCTTCGCCGGGGTGGACGCTCCACTGTTCCAGCAGGGCGAGGCGGCCCACCAGCACGGCCTTGCCCTCGACGATGCCCTGCACCCCGAGTCCCTCGCTGTTGCGGAACCCGGCGACGGCGGGAAGTTCGCCGGTCCGGCCGGCCGCGGTGGCGATGGCCTTGGCGATCGGGTGCTCGGAGGCGCTTTCCAGCGCACCGGCCAGGCGCAGCACCTCGGCTTCGTCCTCGCCTTCGGCGGTGTGCACCGCGACCAGGCTCATCCTGCCGGTGGTGACAGTGCCGGTCTTGTCCAGGACAACGGTGTCGATGCCCCGGGTGGATTCGAGCACCTCCGGGCCCTTGATCAGGATGCCCAGCTGCGCCCCGCGGCCGGTCCCGACCAGCAGCGCGGTCGGTGTGGCGAGCCCGAGCGCACACGGGCAGGCGATGATCAGCACGGCCACGGCGGCGGTGAAGGCGGCGGCGGTGCCCGCGCCCGCGACGAGCCAGGCCGTCAGCGTGCCCAGGGCCAGCAGGATCACGATCGGGACGAACACTGCCGACACGCGGTCGGCCAGGCGCTGCACGGCGGCCTTCCCGTTCTGCGCGTCCTCGACCAGCCTGGCCATCTGCGCGAGCTGGGTGTCGGCGCCGACCCGGGTGGCCCGCACGACCAGGCGGCCCCCGGCGTTGACCGTCGCGCCCACCACGGTGTCGCCGGGGCGCACCTCGACCGGCACGGACTCGCCGGTGAGCATGCTCGCGTCGACCGCGGAACTGCCGTCGACCACGATCCCGTCGGTGGCGACCTTCTCCCCGGGACGCACGACGAACTCGTCGTCCACGCGCAGGGTCTCCACCGGTACGCGCACTTCACGGCCGTCCCGCAGGACCGCGACATCCTTGGCGCCCAGCTCCAGCAGAGCCCGCAGGGCGGCACCCGCCCGGCGCTTGGAGCGGGCTTCGAAATAGCGGCCCGCGAGGATCGCCGCGGTCACCCCGGTGGCGACCTCCAGGTAGATCGCCGAGCCGCTGCTGCCGCGCGCCGCGATCAGCTCGAACCCGTGGCGCATCCCGGGCATGCCCGCCATGCCGAAGAACAGCGCGTAGACCGACCAGCCGAACGCCGCACCCACGCCGAGCGAGATCAGCGTGTCCATGGTGGCGCTGCCGTGCCGCAGGTTGGTCCAGGCGGCCTTGTGGAACGGCCACGCACCCCACACCACGACCGGGGCGGCGAGGGTGAGGGAGAGCCACTGCCAGTTGGTGAACTGCCAGGCCGGGATCATCGCCAGTGCGATCACGGGCACGGCCAGCGCCACCGAGGTGATCAGCCGCTGCCGCAGCGGGCGCGTCGGATCCTCCGGCTCGGCGGGGGAGTTCTCCTGCCGGGGAGGTGCGGGCAGCTCGGCCGTGTAGCCCGCCGCCTCGACCCCCTTGACGAGTTCTTCGGGTGTGGTGCCGTCCGGGTAGCTGACCTTGGCCTTCTCGGTGGCGAAGTTGACGGTCGCGCTCACGCCGTCGACCTTGTTGAGCT
>NZ_VJWX01000395.1 GCF_007713715.1 Amycolatopsis rhizosphaerae | reverse complement strand
CATCTTGACCTGATCGGTCCCGGCCGGGGCGCCCGCAGCCTTCATCATGTCGCTGAGGTCCTCGGTGATCTGGACCGGCAGCATGTCGCTGTTGAGCCAGATCTCCATCGGGAAGGTGATGTTCTTACCCGCGATCTTGTCCAGCACGGTCTTGTCGACCTCGGAACCCATGACCTGCATGGCCTTGTTCAGGTCCACCGTGATCGCGTAGTGCGTGGCAGGCTGGCCGTCCAGCACGGTCTGCTCGCTCTTGGTGATGGTGCCCGCCTGCTGCACCTTCTCCAGCATCTTGCTCGGGTCGTTCTGGTCGGCCTTGCCCGCGCCGAGCTGCTTGCCCATCATGCTGTCCGCCGAGGTCTTCACCCACGGCTTGCTGCTGCCCGTCTTGGCGCTGAGCTCCTTGGGCAGCTTGATGTAGACCGTGTTGTCGACGATGCGCATCTCTTCGGTCATCTCGCCGATGTTCATGGTCATCTGCACCGCCGGCTTGGCGAAGTCGCCGGAGCCCTGGGCCTTCATCGACTGCTTGCCCATCGACATGTCCATGGTGAACTTCGCGGTCTTGGCCTGGCCGGTCTTCGACGAGGCGGCGTGGGCCAGGTCCTGGGCGTTGCTGAACAGTGCGGACATCCCGCCGGTCGCATTCGTGCCCGCCGCCGTGTTCCCGGTACCGTCGCCCGCCTTGGCGCCGCACGCGGTCAGGGCGACGGTGAGCGCGAGACCACCGACGGTGAGCGCAAGCTTCTTCACTTATGTTTCCCCTGTCGAAAGTTACGTTTCTGTGAGGCGATCATGTTTGCATGCCGGTCCTGGATGCCAGCAGGCGCCGTAGCGAAGCGAGGCGGCGCGCCTGCGGCACCTGGTCGAGCATGCAGTCCGGGTCTTCGGGGGCGCCGAGATGACCGCAGCCCGGCGGGCATTCTTCGGCCGCTTCGGCGAATTCCGGGAAGGCGGAGACGATGTCGTCGGCCGTGATGTGCGCCAGGCCGAACGAGCGCACGCCGGGGGTGTCGATCACCCAGCCGCCACCGGGCAGCGGCAGGGCCACCGCGGCGACCGAGGTGTGCCGTCCCTTGCCCACCGCGCTGACCTCCCCGGTGGCCAGCTCCGCGTCCGGCACCAGCCGGTTGACCAGGGTCGACTTGCCCACGCCGGAATGGCCGACGAGCGCCGAGATCCGGCCGTTGACGGTGTCCGACAGCGGCAGTGAGTCCTCGTCGTGGCGGGTGACCACGGCGGGCACGTCGAGGTCGGCGTAGCGCTCCAGCAGCTCGCCGGGATCGGCGAGGTCGGCCTTGGTCAGGCACAGCACGGGACGCAGTCCGCCCGCGTAGCAGGCGACCAGGCAGCGGTCGATGAAACCGGTGCGCGGCGGCGGGTCGGCCAGCGCGCTGACGATGAGCAGCTGCTCGGCGTTGGCGACCACGATGCGTTCGAAGGGGTCGGTGTCGTCGGCGGTCCGGCGCAGCACACTGCGGCGCTCCTCCACCCGCACGATGCGGGCGAGCGTGTCCGGCCTGCCGCTGACGTCGCCGACCACACCGACCTGGTCGCCCACCACCACCGGGGTGCGGCCCAGTTCGCGGGCGCGCATCGCGGTCACCAGCCTGCCGGGGTCACCGCCGACCGCACAGGTCCAGCGTCCGCGGTCGACGGCGATGACCATCGCGCCCACCGCGTCGGCATGCTCGGGGCGGCGCTTGCTGCGGGGCCGGGAGCCACGTCCCGGGCGGACCCGCACGTCGCTTTCGTCGAGCTTGCGCCAATCCCTGCCGGACAAACCGTTCTCCCTCCCGGTGCGGGTGTCGGTCACGATGATCCCTGATCTGTGTCACGATGGTTGTCCGAGCACCTGCGAAAAGGAGTTGGGCGACATGTGCGGCCGTTATGCCGCGACGAAGAACCCGGCCGAGCTGGTCCGGGAGTTCGACGCGGCGGACGAAACCGGCGGGCAGGCCCGCGGTGCCGACTACAACGTGGCGCCGACCAAGAACGCGATCACCGTGGTGCAGCGGCATCCCCGCGACGCGGAGGGGCACGTGCTGACCGAGGAGCCGTCGGTGCGCACCCTGCGGGTCATGCGCTGGGGCCTGGTCCCGTTCTGGGCGAAGGATCCCTCGGTGGGCAACCGGATGATCAACACCAGGGCGGAGACGGCGAGCGAGAAGCCCGCCTTCAAACGGGCGCTCGCGCAGCGGCGCTGCCTGGTTCCGGCCGACGGCTGGTACGAGTGGCGCAAGACCGACGGCAAGAAGGAACCCTTCTACCTGACCGGTGAGGATCTCGCCTTCGCCGGGATCTGGGAGAGCTGGCGGGATCCGAAGGACCGCGACGCCCCGCCGCTGATCACGTTCTCCATCATCACCACCGACGCGGTCGGCAGGCTGACCGAGATCCACGAGCGGATGCCGCTGGCGATACCGCGACGGCGCTGGGCGGACTGGCTGGATCCGGACCGCACCGAGGCCGGCGAACTCCTCGCCCCCGCGGAGGACCTCGTCGACTCGCTCGAACTGCGGCCCGTCTCGGATCGCGTGAACAATGTGCGCAACAACGGCCCCGAGCTCGTCGCCAGGGTCGAGCCCGCGGCGGCCGACCTCGACGAGCCCCTGTTCGAACTGCCGAAGTGACATGACCACCATCGAGATCCCCACGCCGTACGGCCCCGCCCGTGCCGAGTTGCACTGCGCGCAGGACGGCCTCGCGGTGCTGCTCCTCGGCCACGGTGCCGGCGGCGGGATCGAGGCGAAGGACCTGGTCACGGTGGCCAGGGCCGCCAAGGCCGCCGGGGTGCACGTGGCACTGGTCGAGCAGCCCTACCGGGTGGCCGGGCGCCGCGCCCCCGCACCGGCCAAGCAGCTGGACACCGCCTGGCTGGCCGTGGCGGAGGAGCTGGCGGACCGTTTCGACGATCTGCCGCAGGTCTTCGGCGGCCGGTCGTCCGGGGCGCGCGTGGCCTGCCGCACCGCCGCCGAGGGACAGGCGGTGGCCGTGTTGTGCCTGGCCTTCCCCGAGCACCCGCCCGGCAAGCCGGAGAAGTCGCGCCAGGCGGAGCTGGACGCCGTGCCGGTACCGGCGCTGGTGGTGCAGGGGGAGAGCGACCCGTTCGGCCGCCCGGAGGCCGGGCCGCATCACGAGCTCGTCGTCATCCCCGGCACGCACGCCCTCGACAAGGATCTGGACGCCCTGTTCCGCGCCGTGTCCGAATGGCTTTCCCGCGTGCTGCGCCCGCTGGTGTGAAACCGGGGTTTCAGCCCGCGATGGGGGCGACGACGGCCGAGGTGAGCCGGATCAGCTCGGCCGGGGCCAGCTCCACCTCCAGCCCGCGACGGCCCGCCGAGCAGTACACGGTGTCGAAACCGGTGGCGGAGGAGTCGATGACCAGGGGAAGGCGGCTGCGCTGGCCGAGCGGGGAGATCCCGCCGAGGACGTAGCCGGTGGCCCGCTGCGCGGCGGTGGCGTCGGCCATCTTCGCCCGCTTCCCGCCCGCCGCGGCGGCGAGCGCCTTGAGGTCGAGCTGCCCGGTCACCGGAACCACCCCCACGGTGAGCTTGCCGTCCACCTCCACCACCAGGGTCTTGAACACGCGCGCCGGGTCCACCCCGAGCGCTTCCGCCGCCTCCAGGCCGTACGACTCGTGTTTCGGGTCGTGCTCGTAGGCGTGCAGCGTGTGAGCGATCTTGTGCTTGGCGAGCGCGGCGGTCGCCGGTGTTCCCTTTCCAGCCACCACCGAACTCTATGCCGCTGATCTCCGCGTGCCGGGGAATGCCCCCGTGGGCATTGTCGTTGTGCACGGCGTGATGACCGAACTCGCCCGCCCTCGCGGCCGGATGCCGGTGCTCACCCCTCCGGGGCAAGCCGCCGTGCCCAGCCAGGTGAAAGCCGTCCGCGTATCCTCGAAGCAGTCAACTGCGTACCGCGATGTGGATGGGAAAGGGAACGGTTTGCCGAGCACGCCGAAGGACGCGATACCCGGGGCCGGCTCAGTCGAAGAGCAGGAGAACGAACGCGCCGAGCGTTTCGAACGGGACGCGATGCCGCTGCTTGACCAGCTGTACTCGGCGGCCATGCGGATGACCAGGAACCCGGCCGACGCCGAGGACCTGGTGCAGGAAACCTACCTCAAGGCCTACGGCGCGTTCGCCTCCTTCAAGGAGGGCACCAACCTCAAGGCCTGGATGTACCGCATCCTCACCAACACCTACATCAACGGGTACCGCAAGCGCCAGCGCCAGCCGGTGCAGCAGCCGACCGAGGAGATCACCGACTGGCAGATCGCACAGGCGGAGAGCCACACCTCGTCCGGCCTGCGTTCGGCCGAGGTCGAGGCCATGGACCGGCTTCCGGACAGCGACGTGAAGGCCGCGCTGCAGCAACTGCCCGAGGAATTCCGGCTCGCGGTGTACCTTGCCGACGTCGAAGGTTTCGCGTACAAGGAAATCGCCGAAATCATGGACACGCCGATCGGCACCGTGATGTCCCGGCTGCACCGTGGCCGTGCTCAACTGCGCAACCTGCTGGCCGATGTCGCACGCGAGCGCGGCTTCATCCGTGGCGCTCGACAGGAGGTAGCGCGATGAACGCGAGCTCCGAGCACGGCAAGGACAAGCTCCACTGCAACGAGGCGCTGGCCGAGATCTTCCTGCTGCTGGACCGCGAATGCAGTCCCGAGCGGGACGCCGAGCTGCGGCGGCACATCGAGGACTGTCCACCCTGCCTGGAGGAATACGGCATCGACGAGGCGATCAAGCAGCTGCTGGCCCGCAAGTGCGGCGGTGATCTCGCCCCGGCCGAGCTGAAGCGGAGGCTGCGGGCCTCGATCCGCCGGACCGTGCAGATGCATGGCGGGCTGACCGTCGAGCGCACCGAGGTGAGCATCGAGAAGAGTGAGTGACCGGGGCCCCCGGTCGAGACGTGAGAAGGCCCCGGTGCGGAGCGCACCGGGGCCTTCTCGTTGCCCAGAATTCAGGCGTTGGGCTTCTTGCCGTGGTTCGCACCGTTCTTCTTGCGGTCGCGACGCTTACGGGCACGCTTGGACATGTCCACTCCTCGGTCTGGCTTGCCTGACCAGTGTGGCAGGCGGTGCCCGGGCGCTGCCTACCCGGTCCGGCTCTGCTTGGATGACGAGGATGCCCAGCGCGAACACAGTGGAGTGAACCTTGTCCACGCTTTCCGACCTGCTGGCGGAGAACACCGCCCTCTCCGGTGAGGCCGCCGACCACCTGCAGGCTGTGGTCGCAGAGTGGCAGCTGCTCGCCGATCTGTCCTTCGCCGACTTCCTGCTGTGGGTTCCGGTCTCGCCGGAGCACAGCGAGCAGGGGGGCGACTTCGTCTGCGTCGCCCAGGCCCGGCCCACCACCGCGCCCACCGCGCACCCGGAGGACGTGGTCGGCACGCGGTTCACCGTCGACGAGCACCCGCAGCTGGCCAGGGCCATCCGGGAGGTGCGGATCTGCCGCGAGGAGGATCCGCACTGGTACCGGGACCTGCCGATGCGGCGGGAGGCCGTGCCGGTCACCTTCGTGGGCAAGGTCATCGCCGTGCTCAGCCGCGAGACGAACCTCGCCGCGCCCCGGGTGCCGAGTCCGCTGGAGGTGGCCTACCTCGGCAGTGCGGGCGATCTGTGCCAGATGATCGCGGACGGGACGTTCCCGAGCCCGGATTCGCAGAGCGACGTGCACACCAGCCCTCGTGTGGGCGACGGGCTGATCCGGCTGGACGCCTCCGGCAACGTGGTCTTCGCCAGTCCCAACGGGCTGTCCGCCTACCACCGCATGGGGCACGAGTCCGATCTCGTGGGCACCCGGCTCGCCCCGCTGACCCGGTCGCTGATCCGGGACCCGTTCGACGCCACCGAGGTTGCCCACCGCATCCTCGACGCGCTCGACGGCAAGCCGGGCAGCCGCACCGAGGCCGACTCGCGTCGTGGCGCCGTCGTGCTGTTCCGGGCGCTGCCGCTGCGGCCCCACGGCCAGCCGGCCGGGGCGCTGGTGCTGGTGCGGGATGTGACCGAGGTCAAGCGGCGTGACCGGGCACTGCTGTCCAAGGACGCCACGATCCGCGAAATCCACCACCGGGTGAAGAACAACCTGCAGACGGTGGCGGCGCTGCTGCGCCTGCAGTCGAGGAGGACGACGAGCCCGGAGGCGCGCCAGGCGCTGACGGAATCGGTGCGCCGGGTCTCCTCGATCGCGATGGTGCACGAGGCGCTGTCGGTGTCGGTGGACGAACGGGTCGACCTGGACCAGTTGCTGGACAACGTGCTGCCGATGGTGGGCGAGGTGGCCACGGCCGAGTCGAGGGTGAGCATCACGCGCACCGGTTCGTTCGGGATCGTGGTGGCGGAGATCGCGACACCGCTGGTGATGGTGCTCGCGGAACTGGTGCAGAACGCGGTGGAGCACGCCTTCCCCGACGGCCGCCCGGGCAGGATCGAGATTTCGGTGTCCCGCTCGGCGCGCTGGCTGGACGTGCTGATCCGCGACAACGGCCGCGGCCTGCCCTCGGGGTTCTCCCTGGAACGGGCGGACGGACTGGGCCTGCAGATCGTCCGCACGCTCATCGAGTCGGAACTGCGCGGCTCACTGTCCCTGCGCCGCCTGCGCGACGGTGAGCGGGGAACCGAGGCCGCCCTGCGCATCCCCTTGAGCCGCCGGTTGTGATG
>NZ_VJWX01000394.1 GCF_007713715.1 Amycolatopsis rhizosphaerae | reverse complement strand
CTGCAACGGGGCAAGGTGCGGGAGGTGTCGCTGTCGGAGGCATGGTGGGCGAGGTTGAATGCGTCGCTGGACGCGCTCAGCCGTCAGCACACGACGCGAGTGGCGACGCCGGACACGGAGACCATCACGCAGGCCCTGGTCGCGCGGGAGGTTGAGCATGCGTTCCCGGGGCGGGTCGAGGTGTCCCTGAGCGAGCCGTGGGTTCCTGCGCATGCGGATCTGGCGTGGGCGAACCTGACGTGGCCGGAGTGCTGGATCATTGACTGGGAAGATCACGGGCTGGCGCCGCGTGGTCTAGACGCGGCGAACCTGTGGGCTCATTCGCTCGGAGTTCCGGGGCTTGTCGAGCGGGTCTGGCGGGAGCGGCGGGCTGACTTGGAGACGCGGTCGGGCAGGCTGATGGCGTTGTTCTGCTGTGCGAAGATCCTCAACGACTCGTCCATCCCCAGTGAGTTGCGGGAGATCACGACCCGCGAGGCGAACCGCGTGATTGCCGACCTCCAGCGCTGACCTGCTTGTCAAGGGCCCTTGTCGACCAGGTTGCGGTAGCGGCTGACGGCTTCACCGCGGATGGTCAATCTGGTCGCGGCGACGAGTTCTTGCAGGTGAGTGGAGTTGCTGGTGCTGACCGCGACCCGTGAGACCTGCGGCAGTTCGTAGGCCAGCCGGAACGCGGCTTGCGGCGTCGAGCATTCCTGATCGGCTGCGAAGAACGCGCGCAGGTCCAGGGCGGACCAGGCGGGATCGGTTGTGGTTCCGCTGAAGGGGCTCATGCCCCATCGCTTCTCGGGCGCGATGTCCAGGATGCGGCAGAGGTGCTCGGCGGCGTCGAGGATTGGTGCGGCCACAGTCAGTCCGGCGCGCAGCAGCAGAAAGCCCGGTTGCAGGCTGGCGGCGCCGTGTTCGATGGCTGCCCTGACGGGGCGTGGGTCCCAGGTGGCGATGCCCCACGCCTTGCACAGACCGGACCGGACCGAGTCGGCCAGGGCCATGGAGGCGACGGCCAGTTTCTCGCGGGCTTCTGCGGGATCAAGGCCGGTCAGGGCGAGTTCCGGGTTGTGCAGGAACACCACGTCCGGGCTGCGGCCGAGGTCCTCGGCGGACCGTTCGACCGCCGCCCGCAGGCGGTCGGGGTCGAGGGAGTGCACCGGGCGCTCGCCGGTACCGCTGGGGAAGTAGCCGACCTTGGTGGAGAGGGTGAAGTCCCCGATCAGGTCGGCCGCGGTCCGTGCGAGCGCCCGGTGCGTGGTGAAGCCTCGGTAGTTGTAGGCGGTGTCGATACCGCTTACCCCGAGGTTCAGGGCGTGTTCGAGCAAGGCCCGGTCTGGATCAGACCGGTGTAGCCCGAGGACAACGCCTCGGTCAGCTCGGCACACACGCCCTCCTTGAGCAGCGGCCCGGCAACGATCGCCGCGTCAATGCCGGTCGCCGTGGTCAGTTCGGCAAGGTCGACCGGATGCCCCGACAGCAGCGGCGTGAGCGCGGGCTCGGCCCGCCCAGTGAAGGTAATCTTCTTCCCGGCCGCATACACCTCTACCGTCTCGCCCCGTTTCTCCACCCGTGGTGGAAACCCTGCGACGCACACCACCGCGGCGGGTTCGCCGAATACCCCGCGTGTGGCGACGTGGCGGGGCGGGGGCCGTTCCTGTTCCCGCAGCGCGAGGTAGTCGGCGATCGGGTAGTCGGCCACCAGCCGCGACACGTCCTCGCCGAGGCGCCGATGTTGGCCGGTCATGGCCGCTGGACCGTTCCACCGGTCCAGGTCGTGGCGGAACGGTTCCCGCTCCCGGCTGCGGTCGGCGACCCAGGCCAGCCAGTCCACGCCGGTGCGCTTCACGAACCCGAACGTGAGGTGAAGGCTGTAACCCTCACCGCGATCCGCCCGGGTGGCTTGGTGCCAGTAGCCGCGGGGGATGTGCATGACATCGCCCGCCCGCATCGTCCCTGACCAGAGGATGTCCTCGCCCGGTCTGCTGTTGGGTTCGGCGTCCCGGTACATCGGCGCGGCACGGGACGGTCCGCGTACCTCCCAGGACTTCTCGCCGGCGAGTTGGACGACCACCACGTCGTGATCGTCCCAGTGCAGGGAGAACCCGGCGGCATCGTTGGTGGTCAGGTATGTGTTGACCTGCACCACTTCCCGTGACCACCACTGCAGGGCACGGCAGGCGATCTCCATGGTCGGGTCGAAGGTGTCCAGGGCGTCGAGGACCACTGTGCACCCCGACTTCAGGAGTTGCCCGATGCGGTCCATGTTGGCCATGGGCAGGGACTGTCCGCGCCGGGTCACTTCCCTGACGAGGTAGGCGTCCGGGTGCAGTTCGACGCCGTTTTCGAAGCACCGGAACTGGGGCGGGGCCAGGCTGCGGCGCATGATCACATCCAGCAGCCGCTGCGGCGTCAGCAGTCGTGAACACAGCCGCGGATCGGCCATGGTGCCCCGCGCGAACTCAACCCCGAGTCCGCGCGGCCCGTCCCAGCCCAGTGCCTTCTCGATCGTCTGGACCAGATAGTGCTCCATCGTGGTCTGCCGGTCAGGACGACTCGGGGATGTTCAGCCCGTCGCCGCCCGCGTCGCCGTGGCCGTCTCCGCCGCCGTCCTGGGCGCCGTCGGAGTGCACGGCGTCCATCCGCCCACGCATGGTGGACAGGTGCTCGACAGCCAGGACCAAGCTGTCCTTTTCCGGTTCCATAAGAACGTTCCTTTCGTTGCTGTAGTCTGAAATTCCCAGCTAACTCGTGTGCTGCGATGTCAGGTACCACTCGCCGTGTTACCTGTTGCTGTAGGTGTGTTCACGTCTCGTGTGTGAAAGCCTGGGCCCCCTTTCTTTGCCTCACTCGGATGGAGTTGCTCAGCCGCCATCCGAGTAGCTGGCGGGTTGCCCATCATCCGAGGCTGGGCTGGGCGCTTCGCTGACGAAGGTGCCGAGAGCAGGAATGGTGGTGACGAGCCCGCGATCGCGGAGGATCTGGGTAGCGCGCCGGGCCGTACCGAGAGACACGCCGTACTGTTCAGCCAGACGACGCTCGCTGGGCAGCGGCGCGCGAGGTGTCAATTCCCCGCTGTGGATGCGCTGTTCAATGTGATCAGCGACTTTGCTGTAGACGTAGCCAAGGTTGCTGGGCAACCGGTAGGGCACGGTCATGAAAACTTTCCTTGCCAGGTAGTGATTTGTTTTCAAATGCGGTGCGCGAGTCGGCGTGCTGATGCATGAGTTCGCCGAGTTCAGCCAGGAGGCTGCCGAGGGCGTGCTGGCGTTCCGGCGGCATGCGGTCAGAGCGGAGATCAGCGCGCTGGTCTGTACGGCCTGCATGTCAGAAGCCTTCGCGCAGGCGGTAGGCGAGCCGGACCGAGTCGCAAGGCCACCGTTGACGGCACACTTCGCAGGGACCGTCGCCGGAGTCGGGTCTGTGCCGGGCCAAGGTGAGCACGATGAGGCTGTAGAGCTGCGCCGGTTCCGGGCAGCGGGGTTCGACAGGAGCGATCAGGGCGTTGGGGCGGCGTTGCCAGCGGGCGGCAACCCTGGGTTCGAGTAGCCGTATCGTCATGGCGGATGCCTCCTTTCCTCTGGTCGGTGGTGCGGCAGTCGGCACCGGGGATCGGCGCCCCGCAGACGCGGAACTGCCCGGCGGGAAACGTCTGCGGTCGGGGGAGGGAATCGACCCGGCGCCGACTGCCGGGTTGATCATCGGGGACCGGATTGGGCCGCTCCAGAGCGCAATTTGTGCGACAACCGCGCGGTAACCTTGCGTCCGTCGCGCTGACCTGCGGTAATGTGTCGGTCCCGGTGCGTGACACGATAGGGGAAATCATGGCGAACAAGCGGATCGGGCTGGCCCGGGCACGCAAGGCCGCCGGGTTCACGCAAGAACGCCTGGCCGAGACGCTGGGCGTGGACACGAGCACGATCGCGCGCTGGGAATCGGGTCAGCTGGAACCGTCGCCGTATCGGCGGCCGAAATTGGCACGGCTGCTCATGATTTCCCGCGAGCGCATGGAGGAGTTACTTCAAGAAGGCACCACGACACCGGTTGTCGGTTCGGCCTGGCCCGCCCCGGTCGCGCGCGACGATTCGCGCACGGCCGACCTCGTCACGGTGGCCGCACTGCGGGAGCAGACACTCCAGGTCGAAGCGGAGTATGAGACGGCGCCCTCCACGCAGCTGCTGGCGCGAGCGACCCAGCATCTGGCCCGCATCATGTTTCTGCGCGCCGAGACGTCAAGCAAGCGCATTCGCCGGGAGCTGTGGTCGGTGGAGGCGGAAACGGCGACGCTGATGGGGCAGCTCATCTGGGACGCGTCTCAACGGCGGGACCACCGATCCCCGCGCCACTACTTCGAGCAGGCGATTGCGGCGGCCCGCCAGGTCAACGACCCGGTCACGGAAGCGTATGCGATCTTGCGCAAGAGCTACCTGGCTCTCTACGGAGAAAAGCAACCCGACGCGGGCCTGGCGGCAGCCCGGGAGGCGGCGACAGTCGCGCACCCCGCCAGCCCCGCCCTCACTGGGCTGGCGCTGCTGCACGTCGCCGAAGCCAACGCCATGCTCGGCGAGCGCCGCGCCTGCGAGACAGCCCTCGGTGACGCCCGGGAACAACTGGCCTTGATCAGTGACGCCGACGCGGCCGGTGACTACTTTTCGCCCGCCGAGTTCGACCGCATGGCCGGGTCGTGTTACCTGTTCCTTGGCCTCACCAGGCACGCCGAGACACCCCTCGGACAGGCTGCCCGCGGGCTGGCGACCAAGAAGAAGTCGCAGGCCATCGTGCTGGGCAACCTGTCCTTGGCACGGCTGCGGCATGGTGAGGTCGATGGCGCGGTCGAGGCGCTGCACCACGCGATTGACGCTCTGGAACTCACGTGGGGCGGCGGTGGCCTCAACATCGCCTTCACCGCTGGCCGGGAACTGCGCCCCTGGCGGCAGCAGCCTGCTGTGCAGGAGGCCGGCGAGCGACTCTTCGCGCTCATGTCGGGTGCGTGACGGTACAACTGGAGACGTGGAGATCGACGAGGCCAAACGCGCCATCCGGGAACGAGTCTGGGCCGCTCTGGACGAAGCAAAAGCGGTCAGCCCGCCCGGCGCGGCAGGCCACATCCCCAGCTTCGTCGGCGCCGCCCCAGCGGCCCAGCGGCTCGCCCAGCTCGACGTCTGGCGCGAGGCCGCTGTGGTTAAGGCCAATCCCGACGGCGCCCAGTTGCCTGTCCGCGAGGCGGCGTTGCGTGAGGGCAAGCTGCTCTACATGGCCGTACCGGCCATGGCCACCCCGCAGCCCTTCTACCTGCTCGACCCGGGCGAAGTCGGACCCGAAGCCGCTCTCAGCAAGAACGCCGCGCGGCTTGCCCCCACCGTTGCGCCGGAAGACATGCGGCCGGTGGACCTCGTCGTCTGCGGCACGGTGGCTGTCAACCGCCGAGGCGTGCGCATCGGCAAGGGAGCGGGCTACTCCGACCTCGAGGTTGCCCTGCTCACCGAAGCCGGACTCATCGGGCCCGCCACGACCATCGTGACCACCGTGCACCAACTCCAGGTCATCGACGAGGACACCCCCGAAACCGAGCACGACTTCAGCGTCGACCTCATCGTGACCCCCGACGAGGTCATCCACTGCGGCCCGCCCCGCCGCCCGGCCGGACTGGTCTGGGAGCACCTGAGCCCCGAGAAGATCAACGCCATACCGGCACTGGCGAACCGACGACCCCACCCATCCGAATCGACCACCCGATCAGGGACTTGACTTCATTCCGAGACCAGAGCGACTATGCCTGACTGATCCGTTGTCGGTTCGGGCTTGCGCATCCCACTGGTCGAAGCCCGCCGGGGATCGAGCGAACATGTCCAGTTCTGCGACGCGTTGTTCCTCGACCTGAGGTGGGTGCGGCCATGGTGCTTGAGCCAAATCCAGCTGCTCGATCACAAGCGATGCGGCGATTGCGGGCTGCCATTGGGGGTTCCGCTGGGGGTACAGACCGGGGTTCCGTTGGCGGTTCTCCCCAGACCTGCTACCCCCAACTGTCGGGCGCTGGCCCTGTTTTCGCAGGTCAACAGCCTGAGGCTGATGCGGCGGCGGTGCCAGACTCGATGGGCGTCCATCACCAAGTCACATCCGTCCGCGCGCGGGGCCGCGTCACTGACCGGGACAGGCGGGTCCTGGCGTTGCTGGAGGAGCACTTCACCTTCACCACCTCCGAGCTGGCCCTGCTGGCAGGGTTCGACTCGGTGATCACCGCGCAACACCGGTTCGCCACCTTGCACTCCCGAGGCGTGCTGCACCGCGACCGCCCGTTCCGGCCCGGCGGCGGGTCCTATGAGTGGCATTGGATGCTCGGCCCCATCGGCGCGCGCATCGTCGCGGCCGAGCGCGGCGTCTCCCCGATCAAACCCGCGAAAGTCGCGGCGCGCTGGCGCAAGCTGTTCCACGGCTGGCGCTGGGATGAACTGCACGCCCAGCACGCCTGGTTCTGCACCCTGGTCGCCGCAGGTCGCGGGCGCGGGGAGCTGAAGGCGTGGCGCACGCCGTGGCATGTCAGCCGTCACTGGAAGGCCACCACGGACGGCCACGGCATCTGGCGCTACCTCGACGGCCGGGAGCTGGCGTTCGTACTGCTGATAGACGACCCGCCCCGCGTCGGCGTGCACGAAATACGGGACCGGCTGGTCCGCATCCCCGACC
>NZ_VJWX01000393.1 GCF_007713715.1 Amycolatopsis rhizosphaerae | reverse complement strand
GTCACCACGTCCGTGTCGGTGGACTTGGTGTCGAACGACACCGTTTCCCCTGCCAACATGGCGGTACGGGCCCGGCGCACGAGGGCGGCCGCCTCCCCGGCGACCGCCACGGCGGTGTCTTTCAACTCAGTCTCGAAGGCTCCCACTCCACCATGTGACCACATGCGGATAAAGTCTCGTGGACAGGCTTCTGAATCGAGAAGGAAGGGATCACGCCAATGACGGCGACCCGCGGTTTCGGTATCGACATCGGCGGCAGCGGTATCAAGGGCGCCCTTGTCGACCTGGAAAAGGGCGCGCTCATTGGTGACCGCCTCCGCATCGACACGCCCCGGCCCTCCACCCCTGAGGCGATCGCCGAGGTGGTGGCCCAGGTGGTCGCCCACTTCGGCTGGGAGGGGCCGGTGGGCATCACGCTGCCCTCGGTCATCAAGAAGGGCGTCGCCCTCACCGCCGCCAACATCGACCCCAGCTGGATCGGCACCGACGCGGACGCGCTGTTCGCCAAGCGCCTCGGCCTGCGCGTCGAGGACGTCGTCATGCTCAACGACGCCGATGCCGCGGGCCTGGCCGAGATCCGCTACGGCGACCCCGCCGCCTGCCAGGGCGTGACCACCCTGCTCACCTTCGGCACCGGTATCGGCAGCGCGCTGTTCCAGGACGGCAAGCTGGTCCCCAACACCGAGTTCGGCCACGTCGAGGTCGACGGCCACGACGCCGAGAAGCGCGCGGCCGCTTCGGTGAAGGACAACGAGGGGCTTTCCTACCCACATTGGGCGAAGCGCGTGAACCGTTACCTGACCGTGTTGGAGAACCTGATCTGGCCGGATCTGTTCATCGTCGGCGGCGGGGTCAGCAAGAAGGCGGACAAGTGGGTTCCCCTGCTCGACATCCGCACGCCGGTCGCGGTGGCATCCCTGCAGAACAACGCGGGGATCGTGGGAGCGGCGGCGGCCGCGGCGGAAGGCCTCCATCATTGATCTTGAAGTACCGGCCGGTTCCGGCAGGGGATCGATGATCGCCCGCAACGCTTCGGCGTATCGTCGTTACAATGGAACACGGCCCACGGTCGCGGAAAGCAAAACCGCAGGCCGCGGGACGTTCCCCGAATCTGAGGCAACCGGGTTCCACCGACCCGGCTCGCCGTGATCGACCGCTGCGAAAGGGCGTACGTGGCAGCCGCAAAAACCGCTACCCGAAGCGGCACGAAGACAACGAGCGCGGAACCCGACGCAGGCGTTGAGGCCGCCGCCACCGAGCAAAAGAGCGCCGCCAAGAAGCCGGCCGCCCGCAAGACGACCGCGAAGAAGGGCCCGGCCAAGCCCCGTACCCGGGGCAAGGCCGCACCCAAGACCGAAGACGGCGAGCCTGACGGCCCCGGCGGCGAGGACCTGGAAGACGTCGATCTGGACGCCGACCTCGCCGATCTGGAAGAGGTCGAGGTCGACGTCGACGACTCCAGCGCCGACGACGAAGACGAGGACGAAGAGGAGGCGGAGGCCCCGCGCAGCGAACGCAGTTCGCGGGCGAAGTCCTCGAACGACCCCGACTTCGTCTGGGACGAGGAGGAGTCGGAGGCGCTGCGGCAGGCCCGCAAGGATGCCGAACTGACCGCCTCGGCCGACTCGGTCCGCGCATACCTGAAGCAGATCGGCAAGGTCGCGCTGCTCAACGCGGAGGAGGAGGTGGAGCTCGCCAAGCGCATCGAGGCCGGGCTCTACGCCGCCGAACGCGTCCGCATCGCCGAGGAGGAGGGCGAAAAGCTCCCCACCCAGATGCGCCGTGACCTGAAATGGATCGTGCGTGACGGCGAGCGTGCCAAGAACCACCTGCTGGAGGCGAACCTCCGGCTGGTCGTCTCGCTCGCGAAGCGCTACACCGGCCGCGGGATGGCGTTCCTGGACCTCATCCAGGAGGGCAACCTCGGTCTGATCCGCGCCGTCGAGAAGTTCGACTACACCAAGGGCTACAAGTTCTCCACGTATGCCACGTGGTGGATCCGGCAGGCCATCACCAGGGCGATGGCCGACCAGGCCCGCACCATCCGTATCCCGGTGCACATGGTCGAAGTGATCAACAAGTTGGGCCGGATCCAGCGCGAGCTGCTCCAGGACCTCGGGCGCGAGCCCACCCCGGAAGAGCTGGCCAAGGAGATGGACATCTCGCCGGAGAAGGTGCTGGAGATCCAGCAGTACGCCCGGGAGCCCATCTCGCTCGACCAGACCATCGGCGACGAGGGCGACTCGCAGCTCGGTGACTTCATCGAGGACAGCGAAGCCGTGGTAGCGGTCGACGCCGTCTCGTTCACGCTCCTGCAGGACCAACTGCAGTCCGTGCTGCAGACGCTGTCCGAACGGGAGGCGGGGGTGGTGCGGCTGCGCTTCGGCCTCACCGACGGCCAGCCGCGTACCCTGGACGAGATCGGCCAGGTCTACGGCGTGACCCGCGAACGGATCCGCCAGATCGAGTCGAAGACGATGTCGAAGCTGCGTCACCCGTCGCGTTCGCAGGTGCTGCGCGACTACCTGGACTGAGCAGTCCGGCACGTCCCGGAGACGGAAAAGGCCGCCATGCCTCCCGCGTGGCGGCCTTTTCGCTCCTCCCTCACCGTCACCGCTTCGCCATCCGCTACCGTGCGGACCCCGGGGTGCTCTTCTACCGTGAGGTGAATGGGAAAAAGGCGCACCCTCGACGTCGACGACATCCTCGCGCGTCAGGAATCCGGGGAATTGCGACGCCATCTGCGGGGCCGGGACCTGATCGGGTTCGGCGTCGGCGTCATCATCGGCACCGGGATCTTCACCCTTGCCGGGGTGGAGGCGAAAACGCACGCCGGTCCGGCGGTCACCCTGTCGTTCGTGATCGGCGCGATCGTCGCCGGGCTCGCGGCCGTGTGCTATGCCGAACTCGCCTCCAGCGTGCCGACCGCGGGCAGTGCCTACACCTATGCCTTCGCGACCCTGGGCGAACCGTTCGCCTGGATCATCGGCTGGGATCTGCTGCTGGAGTTCGCCCTCGGCACGGCGGTGGTGTCGCGCGGCTGGTCGGGGTACCTGGCGAACCTGCTGGGCCTGCCCTCCTCGTGGTTCGGGGAGGAAGCGACGGTGAACGTGGGCGCGGTGCTGATCATCGCGGTGCTCACGGTGGTCGCGGTGGCCGGCATCCGGGAAGCGGCCTGGGCGACGAACGTGCTGGTCATCGTGAAGGTCTCGGTCTGCGTGCTGATCCTGGTGGTCGGCGTCTTCTTCGTCAGGAGCGCGAACCTGACCCCGTTCATCCCGCCGGCACAGCCCGCGCCCGGTGCCAGTGGCGTACTGCACGAGCCTGTGGTGCAGGCCGGGCTGGGGCTGGCCCAGTCGGTCTACGGAATGGCCGGAGTGCTCAGCGCCGCGGCGATCGTCTTCTTCGCCTACACCGGTTTCGAGGCGCTGGCCAACCTCGGCGAGGAAACCCGCAATCCCCAGAAGGACCTGCGGGTCGGCCTCCTGGGCGCGCTGGGCGTGTGCGCACTGCTCTACATCGGAGTCTCGTTCGTGTTGACCGGCATGGTGCCCTACACCCGGATCGACACCGGGGCGCCGCTGGCCTCGGCCTTCGAGTCGGTGGGCATGCACTGGATCGGCGCGCTGATCTCGCTCGGCGCGGTCACCGGCCTGACCTCGGTCATGCTGGTCGAACTGGTCACCATCGGGCGCATCGGGTTCGCGATGGGCCGGGACGGACTGCTGCCCGGCGCGCTGGGCCGCACGCATCCACGCTGGGGCACCCCGCATCTGATGACGATCGGCGGGGCGGTGCTGATCGCCGTGCTGGCCGCGTTCGTACCGATCACCGAGCTGTCCGACATGGTCAGCATCGGCGCACTGTCGGCGATGATCATCGTGGCGGTGGCGGTCCCGGTGCTGCGGAAGCGGCGCCCCGACCTGCACCGGCCGTTCACGGTGCCGTTCTCCCCGGTGGTCCCGCTCCTGGCCGCGCTGGCCTGTTTCTACCTCACGCTCAACCTGAGCGTGCTGACCTGGATCCGGTTCGCCGTCTGGCTCGTCCTCGGCCTGGTGATCTACTTCGCCTACGGCCGCCGGAACTCCCGGCTGGCCGAGCGGATCACGGCCAGTACGCGACGGACAGGCCGGCCGCGGTGACCAGTTCCGCCGCGGCCGGTTCGTCGGCCTCCCGGACCACGAGCAGCAGGCCACCGGGGGTGGACAGCCGTTCCCGGCGCAGCGCCTCGGCGAGCCTGCCGAGCGGCTGGAAGTGCACTCCACGGTCCCCCAGCCCGGGATAAGTGTCCACAACGGACACCAAAGTGCCGCCGGGACCGTGCAGGGTGCCTGCCAGCAGCACGAAATGCCCGGTGTGCCAACGGGAATTCCACATCGGCGGCAGGCCGCCTTCGAGGTAGTCCGTCAACGCGCGCTCGGGTGTGTCGTGCGCGCCGAACTCGCCGGTGTCCACATTGGCCACCAAAGCCACCCACGGCAGCTCGTGGCATCCCTGGAGCAGCCGGTGCAGCCCGGGTACCTTCCAGTCCCCCGAGGCCGGGACCGCCTTCAGCCGGCCCGACGAGAGGATCTCCACGGCGCGGGCCACCCCGCCCGCCGATGCCCCGGCCTCGGCGGCCTCGCCGGCCCGGGGAAGCGCGACGCGGTAGTCGTCGCGGCCCTTCTCGCCCGGTGGCAGCCCGGCCGCCGGATCGGCCGCCAGCCGCACCCCGGCCGCCACCGCGGCCTCGTCCTGATCCAGCACCGGAATTCCGTACGCCCGCACGGAAACCAGCGCGGCGAAGGCCCCGCAGAGATCGTTCTTCTGGGGCATCTCCGCCCGCGCCTCGGCGACCAGCGCTTCGGCGCCGGGGAACCAGCGGGACCGTCGCAGCAGGAGCACTAGTACCGCCAAAGGTGTGCCGCGACGATTTCGTCCGTCCCGCGTTCGGCCGCCCAGTCGAGGTCGGCCTTGCGTACCGCCCGGAAAGCGCCGAGCAGCTCCTCGCCCAGTACCTCGCGAATCCGGGGCGACGCGACCAGGGCCGCGTCCTGCTCGGCGGGTGTGCTGGGCAGGCGGACCACCCCCCGCGCCGCGCGCTGCTCCTCGGTCCAGGTGCCCGGGTCCGCCGCGATGGGTTCGGGCAGCCGCAGCCCGTCGGCCATCCCGGCGACGCCCGCGGCGAGCACCGCCGCCAGCGCCAGATAGGGGTTCGCCGACGCGTCCGAGGGTTTGAGCTCGACGTTGGCGTTGCCCTCACCCAGCAGCTCGGTCGCGGGCACGTACCGCAGCGGTGCCTCGCGGTTCTCCACGCCCCAGAATCCGTAGGCGCTGGCGAAGAAACCGGGCCGCAGCCGCATCGTCGAGGGCACGCTCGGCGCGGTGATCGCGGTGAGCGCGGGCAGATCCCGCAGGAGCCCGGCGACGTAGCCCGCCCCTTCGGAGTCCGGAACCCCGGCGAGGAGGTTCCGGTCGCCGCGCCACAGAGAGGTGTGCAGGTGCCAGCCGTTCCCCACCGCCCCCTCGCTGATGACCGGCGCGAAACTGACCTTCAGCCCGTGTGCCCTGGCCGCGGCGTGGATGGTCTGCCGGGCCAGCAGCTGGTCGTCGGCGGCCGAGAGCGGATCGGTGGCCCGCAGCGACAGTTCGAGCTGGGCCGGGCCGTACTCGGCGTGCAGTTGGTTCAGCGGCAGCCCGTTGGCGTCGAAGTCGTGCAGGAGAGCCGTTACGAACTCGTCGAGTTCGAGCAGGCCGTGCGGGCTGTAGGCGGGGCCGGAGTGCCCCGGTGCGGACACGATGTCCGGGCTGCCCACCGGCGCGACCGCGAACTCCAGCTCGTATCCGGCCTTCAGCGCAAAGCCCCGCGCCTTCGCGATCTCGACCTGTCGCTGCAGCACCGTGCGCTGGCAGTACGGCCACGGCCGTCCGTCCGCGGTGATCTGGCGCCCGGGAGCCCAGGCGAGCGAGGGCTGTCGTGACAGCCGCCTCAGCCGTTCGAGCACGGGTACCACCCGGATGTCACCGGAGGGTGTGCCGAGATCCGGGTGGGCGAAGGTGATCTCGTCGTGGGTGTCGAAGACGGCGAACAGCGCGGTGGCGCCGACGCCCCGCGCGGCGGCGTCGGCCAGTCCCGCGATCGGCACGACGCGGGAGCGCGGGATGCCGTTGTTGTCCGCCCAGGCGAGCTGGACGCCGGTGATCCCGGCCACAGCCAGATCCTTCGCGGCCGCCGACGCTGCCTTGGTCATGATGTGAAGTGTCTCACGAGTCACCGGGGTTGAAATCCCCTCCGGGGCCGATCTCAGCCGATCTCGGCAACCACGCGATTACGCTCAGAACGAACAGCGGGAGGCGCGACCCCTGCCGGCAAAGGCCCGTTCCGGTGGTTTGGGCCGCGCGGCGCTGTCGCAAAACCCGCATCTGACCAGGAAAAACACGTGGTCTGGACGTTTCGTGAAGGTTTCACTGTCCGGATGGCGGGAAAGGCTCTACGACATCCGGGGTAATTCGGCGTGACGGAGGTCCCACCATGACGGGAACACTTGCGACCTGCTCAGCGTCTGCAAGAGTGGAAGCAACGACCACCCCGGAGCCGGTGGCACCCGCCCCGGCATCAGTGCCGAAGTGATCGCGCTGGAGAGGCATCGGGGCACCGATGCCGGGACGGAGGGAGACCCCCATGACATCACCCACGCTCACCCGCCCCGAACTGACCGCTGCCGACC
>NZ_VJWX01000392.1 GCF_007713715.1 Amycolatopsis rhizosphaerae | reverse complement strand
CTCGCCCGCTTCCTCAACGCGATCGTCGGGGGGATCCGGGTTTCGGCGCAGGGTGGGGCCGATCGCCCGGCACTGGAAGCCATTGCCGCCACCGGTATGGACGCACTGACTCGCTGAACATCGCCGTCCTGGCGACGTGTCCGCGCTCGCCCGTGTTTTGAACTGAGCAATCCAAAACAGGAGGATTTCCTTGCCCCGCGCCGTATACGTACTCGCCCTGGGCATCTTCGCCATGGTGTCCAGTGAATTCCTGGTCGCCGGGCTGATGCCGCAACTCGCCGCCGGGCTGGGGGTCACCATCCCGCAGGTCGGTTACCTCATCACCGCCTTCGCGGCGGCCATGGCGCTCGGTGGGCCGATACTCACCGTGCTGCTGCTGCGGGTGCGCCCCAAGACGGCGCTGATGGTGCTGTTCGCACTCTTCCTGGCGGGCAATGCGCTCGCCGCGGTTTCCGGCGGGTACCCGGCCATGCTCGTCGCGCGGGTGCTGACCGGGATGGCCGCGCAGGCGTTGTTCGGCGTCTCGATCTCGCTCACCGCGCAGCTCACCCGTCCCGAAGTGCGAGGACGAGCGGTCTCCGTGGTGCTCAACGGGCTGATGCTGGGCACGCTCCTCGGCCTTCCCCTGGCCACCGTGACCGGCGAGCGATTCGGCTGGCGCGCCGCGTTCTGGGCCGTCTCCGTGCTCGCCGTGCTCGCCGCACTGGCCACGGCCGCCGGGGTGCCCGGCACCGATCGGTTCACCGAGGGCGGCACCCTGCGGCAGGAACTCGCCGTCTTCCGCAGGCCGCGGCTGTGGCTGGTGCTGAGCACCAGCACCTTCGTCATCGGCGCCACCTTCTCGGCGTTCAGCTACTTCAATCCCATCCTCACCCGGGTCACCGGGTTCGAAGCGGGCGCGGTACCCCTGCTGCTCGTCGCCTACGGGGCTGCCTCGGTGGTCGGCAACGCCGTCGTGGGACGGCTGGCCGACCGGCGCCCGCTGGCCGTCCTGCTGTGCGGGCTTTCCCTGAACGCGATGTTCCTGGCCGGATTCGCGTTGCTGGCGCACCTGGCCCTGCCCGCCGTGGTGTGCCTGCTCGGCATCGGGCTGGTGGGGGTGACGTTGAACCCGGCGATGGTGACCCGCGTGCAGCGAGCCGGGAACGCGCGTCCCCTGGTCAACACCGTGCACAACTCGTTCATCACGCTCGGGATCATCATCGGTTCGTCGGTGGGCGGCCTGGTGATCTCGGCGTTCGGGCTGCGGGCCACGCTGTGGTTCGGTGTGGTGCTCGCCCTCACCGGGCTCGTCACGCTGGTGCCCGACCTGGCTGTCACGACCGAAGCGGCTGCCCGCGAGCCTTGAAGCGGCGTCAGCCGCTTGCGCCACGCTGTCAACTGGTACCGCCGCGGGTTCTCAGGCGGTTCCTGGCGAGGACAGCGTCGACGTGGTGAATTGGCATTCATGAGGAGGCGATCCCACAGCCAGGGACCGCCTGAGGTTCCGCTACCCGCACCGCTACCCAAGCCACTTTGATCACGCCCTAAGCCGCCATGGCGTACAGCACTTCGCGCAGGTCCCGGGCGTCGGTGCGGTCCTCGCGCCAGACCACGCGCAGGGCCAGTTCGGCGGGCGGCGGGCCGAGGGCGACGAGGGTGCCGTCGGCGAGATCGCCCGCGACGGCGAACTCCGGCAGCAGGGCGACCCCGAGCCCCTGGATGATCCAGGCCCGGATGGTGGACACGCTGTCGAACTCGATCCGCTTGCCCGCCGGGCCGAGCAGCCGCTCGGCGGCCATGCGGAACGAGCAGCCGGGCGGGGTGACCAGCAGGGTGTCGCCCGAAAGTTCTTTCGGGGCAACGGAACCGGTGTCCGCGAGCGGGTGACCGGGCCTGGCGACGAGGAACAGGCGCACCGTCCCGACGTCCACAAAGGACAGCTCGGGGCCAGGGGTGAAGCCCAGCGCGCCCAGAGTGTCCCCGGTGTCCAGCAGCAGCCCGGCGTCGAGTTCGCCGTCGGAGACCGCGCGCAGCAGTGGCGCGCGCATCATCGACCGTACCGACAGGTCGAGATCCGGCCTGCGATCGCCGAGACGTCCGATGATCGCGGGCAGCCGCGTGGCGATCAGGGTTTCGAGCGTGCCGATCGTGACGCGGGGGCGCGTGTCGGCGAGCAACCGGCGGATCGCCTCCGCGTGTTCCAGCAGCCGTCGCGCTTCGGGCAGCAGCACGCGCCCGTGCTCGCTCAGCACCATCCCGTTCGGTTTGCGCTCGAACAACTCCACCCCGAGGGAGCGTTCCAGCGTGCGGATCCGGTCGGACACCGTGGCGGGGGACAGGCCGAGTCGTTCGGCGGCGCCGGTGACGGTGCCCGTGGCGGCGACCGCGGTGAAGCCGCGAAGCTGGCGGAGTTCCACGCCCCCACCCTAAGGCGTGGCCATTCGGTTTTTCCGAACGCGGCATCCGGTTCCGCCCGTTGAGCCGGGCGCGGCCGGGCACGCACAGTCTGCGTCGTGACGATCTCCATGACCACCGGGCGCGGCAACGCCGTCCGCCTGCTCGGTGTTTCCCTGGCCTACTTCCTCGTTCTGCTGGACACCACCGTCCTCACCGTCGCCCTGCCGTCGCTGGGCGGTTCGCTGGCCGCACGGCAATGGGTGGTCAACGGCTACACCGTGGCCTTCGCGGCCTTCCTGCTCGGCGGCGGCGCCCTGGCCGACCGGTTCGGTGCGCTGCGGGTCTTCCGGTGGGGCGTCGCCGGGTTCGGCCTGCTGTCCCTGGCTTCGGCGGCCGCCCCGAACCTGACGGTGCTGGTGGTGCTGCGACTGCTGCTCGGCGTCGCCGGTGCGGCCTGCCTGCCCAGTTCGCTGGCCCTGATCGCCGCCCTCTACCCCGAACCCGCGCGGCGGGCCAAGGCGCTCGGGGCCTGGGCGGCGATCACCGGTGTCGCGCTCGCCACGGGGCCGCTGGCGGGCGGTGCGCTGGTCGCCCTCGGCGGCTGGCGCGCGGTGTTCCTGGTCAACGTGCCGCTCGCGGCGGCGGGGCTCGCCCTCGCGCGCGGGATCCCCAGCCTCGCGGGAGAGCGTGCCCTCGACTGGCCCGCCCAGTTCGCCGTCTGCCTGTTCCTCGGTCTGCTCACCGACGCCATCATCGACCGGCGGATCGTCTCGGCCGTGGCCGCGGCCGTCGTGTTCGCCGTGTTCGTGATCGGGGAGCGCAGGAGCAGGGCGGCCACCGTGCCACCCGGACTGATCCGGGTGCCCGGGGTGGCGATCGGCCTGGCCTCGGGCGCGGCGATCAACTTCGTGCTCTCGGGCACGTTGTTCGTGGTGACGCTGGCCCTGCAGGACGGGCGGCACCTCACCGCCGTCCAGACCGGGCTGGCGTTCCTGCCGCTGACCCTGCCCACGGCCTTCAACCCGCTGATCACCAGCCGGATCGTGGCGGCCCGCGGGCCGCGGCTGCTGGTCCTGTGCGGGCTGCTCCTGCTCACCGCCGGAGCCGGGCTCCTCGCGGCCACCGCCCCGGCGCCCTATCCGGTGCTCGCGCTCGGCCTGGCGCTCCTCGGGTTCGGGGTCTCCTTCTCCCTGCCCGCACTGGTCACCGCGGTCGTCTCGGGTGCACCCGGCGGGTATGCCGGAACGGCGGGCGGCCTGCTGAACGCGGTCCGGCAGATGGGTGCCACGGTCGGGGTCGCGGTGATGGGCACCGGGATCGGCGCCGGGGGGTACGGCCCGGCGTTCGTGACCGCCGCCGCGGTGTGCGGGGCGGCCACGCTCGCCTGTGCCGCCGTCATGCGCTGAGACGCTCCCAGAGGAACTCGAACAGCAGCGCCCACTTCCGCGCGAGCTGCTCGTTGTCCGCGGCGCCGCCGTGCCCGCCTTCGATGTTCTCGTAGTAGCGGACGTCGTGCCCCTGTTCCAGCATCTTCGCGACCATCTTGCGCGCGTGCGCCGGGTGCACCCGGTCGTCCCGGGTGGAGGTCATGAACAGGGTGGGCGGATACTTCCCTCCACTGTGGACGTTCTGGTACGGCGAGTACCGGCTGATGAAGTCCCATTCGCCGGGGTCGTCGGGGTCGCCGTATTCCGCCATCCAGGAGGCGCCCGCCAGCAGCAGGTGGTAGCGGCGCATGTCCAGCAGCGGGACCTGGCACACGATCGCGCCGAACAGTTCGGGATAGCGGGTGAGCATGACGCCCATCAGCAGCCCGCCGTTGCTGCCGCCCTGGATGCCGAGCCGGTCGGCCGTGGTGATGCCGCGGTCGACGAGGTCGGCGGCCACCGCGGCGAAGTCCTCGTAGACGCGGTAGCGGTTCTCCTTGATCGCCTGGGTGTGCCATCCGGGGCCGTACTCGCCGCCGCCCCGGATGTTCGCCAGCACGTAGGTGCCGCCGCGGGCCAGCCAGCCGCGCCCGGTCACGCCGCTGTAGCCGGGCAGGTTGGAGACCTCGAACCCGCCGTAGCCGGTGAGCAGGGCCGGCCCGCCCGCGGCGCGGGGCCGGACCACGAAGTACGGGATCTGCGTCCCGTCCGGGGAGGTGGCGAAGAACTGGTCCACCGTGATGTCCTCGGCGTCGAACCGGGCCGGGGAGGATTTCAGCGTTTCCACCTCCTCCCGGACGTGCCCGTACTTCAGCGTCGGCGGTTCGGTGAACCCGCTGGTGGAGAGCAGGTACTCGTCGCTGTGCTCCGGGTCGGTGCCGATGATCTCCGCGACGCCGAACTCCGAGGACCCGGCCAGCGGCTCCCGCCGCCAGCCCTCGCCGGGGGAGAGCACGTGCAGTTCGCTGCGCACGTCGGACAGCGTGGACAGCAGCAGATGGTTCCGCGTCCACACGTAGTCCTCGAGCGAGGTGTGCGCGTCCGGCTCGAACAGCACCGTCAGCTCGCGGGAACCGGCGAGGTAGTCGTCGAACCGGGCGGCGAGCAGGGTGCCCGCCGCGTACTCGCGGGCATTGACCTCCCACGGGGAGCGCAGCCGGATGAGCAGCCATTCCCGGTGCACCGACGTGTTCGCGTCCTCCGGCACTTCGATGCGCACCAGGCGTTCGGCCGTGCGCAGGTACTTCTCCACGCGGTAGAAGTCCAGTGACCGGCCGACGAAGTCCCGTTCGAAGCCCGGGGTCGGGTCGTGGTGGGCGAACACCGAGACGTCCTCGGGTTTGCCCTCGTAGACGGTCGTCGCGGCGGACAGCGGGGTGCCGCGGCGCCATTCCTTGATCACCCGGGGATAGCCCGACGTGGTCAGCGAGCCCTCGCCGAAGTCGGTTCCCACGTAGATCAGGTCCTCATTGATCCACCCGACCCGGCTCTTGGCCTCCGGCAGCCGGTACCCGTCTTCGACGAAGGCCCGCCGGTCCAGGTCGAACTCCCGCACCACGCTGGCGTCCGCCCCGCCCCGGGACAGCTCCACCAGGCCGATCCGGTAGTCCGGCCGCAGTACGGCCGCGCCCTGCCAGACCCAGTTCTCGCCTTCGGCTTCGGCGAGTGCGTCCACGTCGAGCAGGAGCTCCCACTCCGGCGCGTCCTTGCGGTACTCCTCCAGCGTGGTCCGCCGCCACAGCCCGCGGGGGTGCGCGGCGTCCTGCCAGAAGTTGTAGAAGTGGTCACCGCGCCGCCGGATGTAGGGGACGCGGTCGTCGGCGTCGAGCACCTCGCGGATCCCGTCGCGCAGCCTCGCGAACCGCTCACCGCTGGTGAGCTCGTCGAGGGTTTCGGCGTTGCGGGCCCGCACCCAGTCGAGCGCCGCGTCACCGGTCACGTCTTCCAGCCACTGGAACGGGTCTTCGTCAGCCATGGGACCAGTCTGCCAGGACTCGGGTGCGGTCAGCTCCAGCCGGGCGAGCGGCCGAGCAGGGCCAGGAACCGTTCGAGTTCCGGTGCGGCGGCGGACAGCTCGACCACCGGGGCGAACGAGCCGCGTTCCCGCCGGAACTCCGGGTCGGCCGGGATGCGCTCGGCGATGTCCAGCGCGGCCCGCACGGCCTCGGGGTCGGGATCGTAGGGCAGGCAGAGGCCGCGGGCGATATCCCAGCCGTGGGCCACCGAGTCGACCAGGTGCATGCCCACCGCGACGCGGCCGGGGAAGGTACCGAACTCGCGCACGGTCACGGGCCTGGTGAGCAGTTCGTCGTCGTCGAAGGTGGCGAGGACGCCCTCCACGGATTCGGCGTAGCTGCGGTACGGGTCGTCGCCGAGTTCACCGCTGTCCCAATCGGGCGCCGAACCTTCGCGCAGGGCGATGCCGAAGCCGCGGTTCTCACTCACCTGGTGACGCAGGAGGTCACCCAGATCCCAGCCGTCGCACGGAGTGCGCCGGCCCAGGTCCGCCGGGCGCACGGTCGCCACGAGCTTGTCGAGGGTTTCCAGCGCGCGGCGGTCCAGTTCACGAATGTCCATACCGGAAAACCTAGGACACCGAACGGCACTGTTGAGGAGCCAAAAACCCGGAAATGTCGGTGGGCCAATCTAGGGTCGGCGTCGTGGACATCCACATCGACCTCGAGGCGGGGCGCGGGCTGCGGGACGAGATCTACCGGCAACTGCGCGCCGCGATCCTCGACGAGCGGTTGCGGCCGGGCGAGGCCCTCCCGCCGACGCGGGAACTGGCGCAGCGGCTTTCGGTCTCCCGCAACACGGTCTGCGCGGCCTACGACCGGCTGAGCGCGGAAGGGTTCCTCACGACGAAGACCGGTGCGGGCACCTTCGTCCGCCGCGGGTCGGCAC
>NZ_VJWX01000391.1 GCF_007713715.1 Amycolatopsis rhizosphaerae | reverse complement strand
GAGCGATGCTGTCCAGCGGGGGCGGGCTGGTTCCGGCCGAAGAGGTCGAACGCGTCCTGCGCGAGGTCCCGGGCGTCGGCGACGTCGTGGTCGCCGGTACCCCGCACGCGACGCTGGGTTCCCTGGTGACCGCCGTGGTCGAACCCGATGAAACGCCGGTTTCGCTGACCGCGCTACGGGCGGCGGCCAAGGAGAACCTGGCACCGGGCAAGCGGCCCCGCCGCTGGCTCGCTGTGAAGGCACTCCCCCGCACCGCCTCCGGCAAGCCCGCGCGCGCCGCGATCGGGGAAATGCTCCGAGACGGCACGCTCGCCGCGGAACCGCTGACATGAGCGAGGACCGCACCCCCGTGGTCATCGCGGCCCGGCGCACCCCGATCGGGACCGCGGGCGGCGGGCTGCGGCGGTTCGAGGCCGACCGGCTCGCCGCGCCGGTCCTGCAGGCGGTGCTCGCCGACGCCGGGCTGGACGGTGCCCGTTTGGACGGTGCTGGATTGGACAGTGCCCGTTTGAACAGTGCCGGATTGAACGGTGCCGGATTGAACAGTGCCGGTTTCAACAGTGCCGGGTTCACTGTCGACGACGTCCTGCTGGGCAATGTCTTCGGCCCCGGCGGCAATCCCGCCCGGGTGGCCGCGCTGCGCGCCGGCCTCGGCGAGACCGTGCCGGGGATGACCGTCGACCGGCAGTGCGCCAGCGGGCTGGCCGCGATCACCCTGGCCGCCGCCCTGGTCCGCGCGGGCGAGGGCGAGGCCTACCTGGCGGGCGGCGTGGAGAGCGCGTCGACCGCGCCGTACCGCTTCCACCGGCCGGATTCTCCCACCGAACCGCCCCGCCCGTACACGCGGGCACCGTTCGCCCCCGCCGAGATCGGCGATCCCGACATGGGGCCCGCCGCGGATCTCGTCGCCGCGGAGGCCGGTATTTCACGGGAGCGGCAGGACGTCTTCGCGGCGCGCAGTCACGCGCGCGCCGTCGCCGCGCAACGGAACGGCCGTTTCGCGGCCGAACTGGTTCCCCTCGGCGGGCTCGACCGGGACGAACGGCCCCGCGAAGGGTTCACTGTGGACCGACTGGCCCGTTTCCGCCCCGCCTTCGGCGAGAACGGCACCGCGACCGCGGCCAACTCCTGCGGTATCAACGACGGCGCCGCGGTCGTGCTGGTGACCAGCGAAGCGGTGCGGCGGCGGCTGGGCGTGCCCGGAATGCGCCTGATCGCCTCGGCCACCTCGGGCGTCGACCCGAACCGGCTGGGGCTGGGCGCGGTGCCCGCCATGCGGAAGGTCCTGGACCGCACCCCGGAGGTGGTGGAGTTCACCGAGGCGTTCGCCGGGCAGGCCCTCGCCTGCCTGGACGCCGTGGGTCTCGACGAGGAGACGGTCAGCCCGGACGGTGGAGCGATCGCGCTCGGCCACCCGTGGGGTGCCTCCGGCGCGGTCCTCGTGGTGCGGCTGTTCACCACGCTCGTCCGCAGGCGGGCGGCCGCGACCGGGCTGAGCGCCCTTTCCTCCGGTGGCGGTCTCGGTGCGGCGGCACTGTGGGAGGCGGTCGGATGATCGAGTTCGAGCAGGTGGGGCACCGCTACGGCGACCGGGTCGTGCTCTCCGGCATCACCCTGAAGCTGCCGGAACGACGTGTCGGCTTCGTCGGGGCGAACGGCTCCGGGAAGTCCACTCTGGCCAGGACGATCAACGGTCTGGTCCACCCGGACACCGGGCGGGTGCTGGTCGACGGCCTGGATCCGGCGCGCGACGGCCGTACCGTGCGCCGCCGCGTCGGGTTCGTCTTCAGCAACCCGGACAGCCAGATCGTCATGCCCACCGCCGCGGAGGATGTCGCCTTCTCCCTGCGCCGCAGTGGTCTGTCCCAAAAGGAACGCCGGGACCGGGCGGTCGGGCTGCTGTCGGAGTTCGGGCTCGGCGGGCACGCCGACCACCCGGCCCACCAGCTCTCCGGCGGCCAGAAACAACTGCTCGCGCTGTGCTCGATGCTCGTGCTCGACCCCGCCGTGCTCGTGTGCGACGAGCCGACGACGCTGCTGGACCTGCGTCACAAACGGCAGTTCGCGCAGCGGCTGGAGGGCCTGCCGCAGCAGATCGTGCTGGTCACCCACGATCTGGAACTGCTGGCCGGGTTCGAGCGGGTGATCGTCCTTGACGAAGGCCGGGTCGTCGCCGACGACGAGCCAGGACCGGCGGTGCGCCACTACCGGAGGCTCCTCGAATGAACGGCGGAGGTTACGAACCGGGCTCCAGCCCGGTGCACCGGGCCCGGGCGGGACTGAAGCTGCTGATGCTGCTTCTGGTCACCGTGACCGTGTTCGCGGTGCGCTCCCCCCTCTGGCTCGGGGGCATCGGGCTGGCCGTCCTCGGCGGGTACGTGCTCGCCCGGGTGCCGGTGCGCCGGTCCTGGCGGGTGCTGCGGGCGATCGGCACGGTCGCGGTGGTCCTGTTCGGCTTCCAGTCCTGGCTGCAGGGCTGGGACACCGCGCTGGTGGTCTGCCTGCGGCTCGTCGCGACACTGGCCGCGGCGAACCTGTTCACGATCACCACGCGCGTCGAGGACCTGGTGGCCGCCATCGAACGGGCCGCCCGCCCGCTCCGCCGGTTCGGGGTCCGCCCCGAGCGGCTCGGCCTGCTGGCGGGGCTGACCGTGCGGGCGGTCACCGCGCTGTCCGCGATCGCCGAGGAGGTCCGGGAAGCCGCGAAGGCACGAGGCGCGGAACGCTCCGTCACCGGTTTCGCCGTCCCCTTCCTGGTGCGCACGCTGAACCATTCCGACGAACTCGGCGAAGCCCTCGCCGCCCGCGGCGAGGGCGAGGTGTAGTTACGCGGGATCGCCAGGAGATGTCGGCCAGGGAAGCACGGTCAGGGTTGGCCATTGTCGCCGCCAGCGGGCCGTCTTGGTCTCGTAGACGTGGCGGGGCGCTTGGACCGGGTTCGGGCGGACGACGAGGTTGAACACGTCCGCCAGGCCGTGTGGGGCGTAAATACGCCATCTCCCGTCGGCGAGACAGCATGTGGTGGCGGCGAAGGAGTCGATCGCGGCTTCGGTGCAGGGGTAGGGCGGGCACGGCACCCCGAACTTCTGTTCGTACCAGAGGTGGACCCGCGCTTCGTTGCGGATCTCCACGGTCGCGGGGATATCGGTGAACTGGGCATGACCGGCCTGGATGACGGTTCTTCGGCGTCCCAGGACAGGTCGGAGGCGTCGAAGTAGAACAGGTCGTAGTCCAGGATGCCCTCGGCGGCGGGTCGGCCGGTGACCACGTTCCACACCGTCTGGAACACGCAACCCGCCGTCAGATACCAGCCGGGCAGGCGCAGCTCGGCCGCCCCGGCCAGGACACCGGTCAAGACGGTGTTGTGGCTGAGGATGTCGCGCAGGGCCTCGATCTGTTCGTCGACAGCCAGTCGGCTGAGCAGCAAGTTGTTGTCTGCCAACATATTCGGACCGACAGCGCGCGCAACGCTGGCGGCCCTGGACGGTGGATCGAGTGTTCATCGCCGATGCGGTTCGTGCTCGCCGACGCCATCGCCGTTCGCCGCCGGCTGGGAAGCGTCCCGTTCGGGGCCGCAGAGGCAATCCCGGCTATCCGCGTTCTTTCCCCGGCAGTGATCCACCTTGCAGGAAGGCCTCGTAAGCCTCACGCGCGTCTTCGTCAACCTCGGGCTGTTGACGGCTGTAGCGACCGTCGGTCCGGTCCCGCTTGGGGCCGGAGAGCCAGAATTCCTCACCCGAATCGGCATCAAAGAAGTTGGCGTCAAACATTCCGGGCCACCGGCGAAGCGTGCGACCGTGGAAGTACGCGGTCTTCCACGTCTTCGAGAAGCGGACCCACCCGACCCAGGAGGGACCACGATCAAGGTCGTACCCGGTCTTCAACTGGACGTACATGATCCGGTCCGGCATCAGGAAAGCGTAACGGGGCCACCTGCCGAACCGCAGCACATTTTTTCCGGCTACTAATCCGCCAGCACACGGCGCACTTCGGCGGCGGCGGGATGCCCGGGGGCAACCGCCAGGAAGTGTTCGAGGGTCCGCCGCGCCGCCGGATCGTGCCCGGCCCGCTGGGCGAGTCCCAGTACCAGCAGGGCGTTCTCGTCGCCGGGCCGCTCGGTGAGCGCCTGCGCCGCCGACCGCCCGGCCTCCGCGGGCTGCCCCGCGCGGAGCTGGGCGAACGCCAGGCGCAACAGCACTGCGGCGTCGGGCCGGAGTTTCCACGCCACCTGGTAGGCCTGCGCCGCCGCCGCGAACCGGCCCTGTGCTTCGAGGGTCTCGCCGATCGCCACCTGCGCGGCCACCGGATCGACCGGCTGCGCGGCGGCCGGGGCCTCGCCACCCGCGAGCCTTCCCGCCGCGAGCGCGACCCCGCAGACCAGCGCCACCAGTGCCGCCGCGGTGATACCCCACGCATACCGCTTCAGCCACGGCACGCCGTTCACGACGGGCCCGGCCGCCGCGGGACGCCGCCGGCGGACCGTCCGGAACCCCAGCGCCAGCACCCCGGCCAGCACGACGCCGGGCAGGACCCACAGCAGGGCCCCCGCCCCGCCGGGCGAAGGATCGGCGAGCACCTCGGGCCCGTAGCGCCGCACGAAGAAGTCTTCGACCTGCTCAACCGTGCGTCCCGAAGCCAGCTGACGGCCGATCTCGGCGCGCATCGCGTCCGCCACGGGCGAGTGGGAGTCCGCCACCGTCTCGCCCTGGCAGGCCGGGCAGCGGAGTTCGGCGGCGAGCCGCGCCGCGGGGTCCTCACCCCCGGCGCCCGAACGCCACAGCGCCACCCCGGCGGCGGCCCCGCAGACGAGCAGCAACGCCACCATCAGCAGACGCCGCGCGCTCACGGCCTGCTCACCGCGGCGAGCGTGTCGTCGAGCCACTGGCCGGTCACCGGGCCGACCGCGTGGACCCGGATGTGCCCGGCGGGGTCCACCACGAAGGTCTCGGGCACGCCCTTCACCCCCCATCGCACGGCCTGTGTCCCGTCGGGATCGAGCACGGAAACCAGGCCGCTCGCGCCCGTTTCGGCCAGCAGCCGCCGCGCCGCCGTCAGGTCGTCGCGCATGGCCAGGCCGACGATCCGGATGCCGGAACCCGCGCGGCGCCGAGCCTGCTCCGCGAGCACCGGGAGCTCCTGCCTGCAGGGCCCGCACCAGGACGCCCACACGTTCACCACGACCACCTGCCCGCGCAGCGCGGCGAGGTCGAACGGGGCGCCCTCGAAGGTGCGGCCGGTCAGGGCGGGCGCGGGTTCGTCCCCGGTCGAGGTGAGCGGAAGCCCCGAGGAGCCCGAGCCCGGCGACGGGGAATCCAGGCCCCGGGCCAGCACGAATCCGAGCACGGCCAGGACCACCGCGGCCGGGGCGAACCACCACCGCCGCCCGCCGCTCATGCCGCGCTCGCCTCGGAAGACGGCACCGACGGCACCCGGGGCGGCAACGGGACCCCCGGCCCCGCCTTCGGGCGGATCAACGACAGCAGCCCGCCGAGGGCGGTGATCGCCCCGCCCGCCCACAGCAGGCCGACCAGGGGATCGACCGACAGGCGGACGGTGGCGTGCTGCCCGTCGGCGGCGACTCCGGTGACGGTGAGGTAGACGTCGCCTTCCGGACGGGAGCGGATCGCGGGGACGCTCACCGTGGTGTCGCGCGCCGGGTAGTAGTGCAGGGCGGCCTCGGCGGAGCCGAGCGCCGAACCCCGGCGGTCGAGCCGGAAACGGGCCGACGCGGTCATGCGGCCGGCACCCGCCGCGCGATCGACACCGGTGAGCGTGGCGGTCACGCCGTCCACGGTGACGGACTGGCCGACCGCGAGTCCGGCCTCCGCGTGCACGGTGCCGGCGCCGGAAGCCGCGATGCCCACGATCGCCACGGCGATCCCGGCATGCGCCAGCAGCCCGCCCCACCGCCTTCGGCGCAGGAGCGCGGGCAGTACCGGGCGGCCGGTGCTCCACACGGCCCGCACTTCGCCCGCGAGGACCCGGCCCAGCCCGGCCAGCACGAACGCGGCCGCGCCGAAGGCGATCAGTGCGGGCATTCCGGGGCGGGCGAGCAGGCCGGTCACGGCGATCGCCGCCAGTGCCGCGAGCACGGGCACGGCCAACCGGTGGCACAGGGCACCCGGCGAGTCGGCGCGGGGGCGCACCAGCGGCCCCGCGCCCATCAGCAGCAGGGCCGCCAGTGCGATCGGCACCGCGGTGCGGTCGAAGTACCCCGGCCCCACCGACAGCCTGCGGCCGGTCAGGCCCTGCGCCAGCAACGGGAACACGGTCCCGGTGAGCACGACCGCCGTCAGCACCGCGAACACCAAGCCGTTGGCGAGCAGGACACGCTCCCGAGACAGCCCAGGCGCGGCCGCGGCGGGCCCGAAGGTGCCCGCCCGCCGGATCAGCAGACCGGTCACCACGGCCGCCACGAGCAGGACGAACCCGAGCAGCATCGGCCCCAGCGGGGACGCGGTGAAGCTGTGCACGCTGGCCACCGCGCCGGACCGGGTGAGGAAGGTGCCCAGCAGGACCAGCAGGAAGGTCGACGAGTAGAGGGTCACCGCCCAGCCGGTGAGCCCGGCCCGGCGGTGCGGCAGGGTCAGGTGCAGGGCGGCCGTCGCGGTCAGCCACGGCAGCAGGGAAGCGTTCTCCACGGGGTCCCACGCCCAGTACCCGCCCCAGCCGAGCACCGCATAGGACCACCACGCGCCCAGCACGATCCCCGCCGTGAGGAAGGTCCAGGCCACCAG
>NZ_VJWX01000390.1 GCF_007713715.1 Amycolatopsis rhizosphaerae | reverse complement strand
GGGGTGGGATGCCGGGTTTTGTCGTACTCGCCTGCTAGCTTCCGGCGGTATGAGAGCAGAAGCCACGTTCACCGTGAAATCCTTCGTCCCGACCGAAGTGGTGCCCGAACCGGCGGTGACCACCGGCCTCCCGGTCGGGGTCGCCACGATGGAAAAACACTTCGAGGGCGAAGCGTCGGGCCGTTCGGCGACACTGTTCACCGCCGCGTTCGACCAGGCGAAGGGGGTCGGCACCTACGTCGCCATGGAATCCTTCGAAGGGTCGCTGAACCGCCGCACCGGCGCGTTCAACTTCGTCCATTCGGCGACCACCTCGGGCACCGATCGCACGGCCGAGTTCTTCACCATCGTGCCCGGCAGCGGCACCGGGGAGCTGGCGGGGATCTCCGGTTCGGGCGGGCTCGTGGTCGACTCCGACGGCACGCACCGGATCCGGTTCGACTACGAAATCGGCTGAGGCGAGCCCCGGCGAACCCGGTTGCCCTGGCCCGGAGGGATCGGGCATGATGAGCCGCATGATCGACAGGAAGGGCTCCTTCAGCCCGCGCCGATGAGGCGCCAGGCGTGGCGGCTGCCGGAGGCAGCGGTCGACGCGCGACCGACGTTTCTTTCCCACGCACTGGCCTCGGCCGCGCTCCATGGCCCTGGTCCCTGGCCGCATGGCGGCTATCCCCTGCCCGACGAGGACCCGGACGAGGTTCGCGTCATGTCGGGCGCCGTCGAAGACGGCGTGCGAACTCACCATTTCAGGTTCCGCCCCGACGAGGCGGGTGCGGCCGAGACGGCCGAGGAACTCGAGCGCCTCGTCGGCTCCCCGCCCACCACAACAGATCTGGCTGCCCTGCACGACAGGCTCGCCGCCGTCGACACGCTCACCATCGCCGATCCCCTCACCGCGGAACTGCGGCGGCGAAGCCTGCCCAGGGACCGGTTGCGCGAGATCGCGCTCCGGCTCACCGGACACGGCACCCGCCGCAACGCGGTGGCCACCGGAATCGTCCTGCTGGGCCTGTCCGGCGACGAGCGGGACCGTGAACTCCTGCTGGTGCTGGGCACTCTGGAGGATCTCAGCCTCTACGCCGTGGTGGCGTTGCTGAGGTCCCAGCCGGAGCCACCGCATGCGGTGTTCGAGCTGGCCCGGCGGGTCGACGGATGGGGCCGCATCCACGCCGTGGAACGGCTGGCGGGCACCGGCGATCCGGAGATCAGAAGCTGGCTGCTGCGCGAAGGGTTCCGCAACGGCGTCACCGGCGAGTACCTGGCGCACCTCGCCGCCACCACCGGCGGGCTCTATGCGGCCCTGCTCGACGAGGAGGTCGACGACGCCCTGCTCGACGGCGCGGGTGACATCCTCGAAACCCTGGCCGGGCCCGCGGGACCGGCGAAGAACATCGAGGACTACCCGGACGGTCCTCCGGCCCTGTGCCGTTACGTGGCACTCGTGCGCACCCGGCCACCGCATCCGGGCCGCGTCACCGTCCTGCTCCGGCTCGCGAAGTTCCTCGACACGGAGATCGCGGCGAGCCTGGACTGGGACGAGCGGACCCGGTCGGCTCTGCGGGAGACCTGCCTCGCCACGGCGAAGGAGCCAGGGTGGCGCGCCACCGTGGCCAGTGCGCTGGCCGAAGGTGATCTTCCTGCCTTCCGGAACGCCCTCTGGCCCGCCCGGCAGCTGGGCATCGCGGTGGGCGAGCACCTCCGGTGGAGGCTGCGGGCCCATCCCGACGACGGCTACCTGTGGCAGTGCCTGCTCGACGAGCATCCGGCCCATGAGATCGCCGAGGTCGTGGCGTTCGCCCAGGAACTGTTACCGCTGCCCGAACTGGTCACCGGACCGGCGACCGACCCGGGCTTCGGCCGCGACCGCGCCTTCGACCGGGTGCTCGGCCTCCTGGTGAACCACCTGGCCGAGCATCCGGGGCAGGGCGGGCCGCTGCTCGGGGTGGCGCTGGCGAACCGCTTGACCGGCAACCGGAACACGGCCGCGCGAGCCCTTGCGGCCTGGCCCGCGGAAAGCGTCCCACCGGAAATGCGGGCGCGCGTTCGTGAAGCACACCACCGGGAACCGGATCCGGACACGAAGAAAGGGCTGCGGGAGCTTCTCGATTCGTGGTCCTAGCCTGCTGCTCGCCGGCCGGGTCTTCGGCGGACCCGGCCGGCGCCTACCGCGATCCGGCCCCGGCGATCACGGTGGTCACGACCTTCCGCAGGGCGTCGATGTCCGGGGGCGGGGTGTCGCGATCGGCGAACAGCAGGTGTCCGGCCCCGATCAGGGTGGGCGCGAGGGTGTCGATGTCCGTCGTCGCCACGATGCGGCCGAGATCCCGTTCGGCGGCAAGGTAGCCGGCGACCATGGCCGCGGCGTCCCCCAGGACCGGAACACCGCCGGCAGGCCTGGCTTCGCGGATCCGGGCGCGCAGTTCGTCCCGGAAGGTCACCAGGGGGACGATCGACACGGCGACCGAGTCGAACACCGCGGCCAGCGCCTCGGTGAGATTGCCCGCGACGGTGCCGGTTCCGGCGGAGGCGCGCAGGTCGGCGGCCTGTGCGTCGATGCGGCGGATGCGGTCGAGCACGAGTTCGGCGAGAAACGCGTCGAAATCGGGGAAGTGCCGATGCAGGACCCCCTTGGCGCACCCCGCCTCGGTGGTGACCGCCCGGCTGGTCAGTGCGTTCGGCCCCTCCCGGAGCAGGACGCGCTCGGCGGCGGCGAACAACTGCTCGCGTACATCGCGGATGTGAACACCAGTCGGCACCTGTGGTCCTTCCTCAGCACGGCCCGGTTGCCATAGTGGGCGCGCGCCCACTAGCGTGGGCACATGCCCACTTTACCCGATGAACCCTTGCCCCCGTCCGACTCCGAGCCGCACCGGCACCGGCGGATGGCGGAATCGTTCGGCGTGGACGCCGAGCGCTACGACCGCACGAGGCCCCCCTATCCCGATGCCATGGTGGAGGCCGTCATCGCCGCCACTCCCGGGCCCGACCTTCTCGACGTGGGGTGCGGCACCGGCATCGAAGCCCGCCAGTTCCGCGCGGCAGGCTGCCGCGTGCTGGGCGTCGAACCCGACGAGCGCATGGCCGGCTTCGCGCGGCGCGAGGGGATCGAGGTCGAGGTGTCCACCTTCGAGACCTGGGAACCGGCAGGCAGGATGTTCGACGGCGTCGTCGCCGGAACGGCCTGGCACTGGGTGGACCCGTTCGCGGGGGCGGCGAAGGCGGCGCGGGTGCTGCGTCCCGGCGGGCGGCTCGCGGCGTTCTGGCACATCTTCCAGCTTCCGCCGGAAGTGGCGGAAGCCTTCGCCGCGGTGTACCGGCGACTGGTACCCGACGCGCCGTTCGACCTCCGAGGGGATCGCCAAGGAATGGACGTCTATCAGAAAATGCTCACCAAGCCCGCGGACGGGATCCGGCAGGCGGGCGGGTTCGGCGATCCGGAGCACTGGCGATTCGACTGGGAGCGGTCGTACACGCGGGACGAATGGCTGGACCAGATGCCCACCCAGGGCCTGCTCACCCATCTCCCGGCGGAAAAGCAGGCAGCGGTTCTGGAGGGCGTCGGCGCCGCGATCGACAAGCTGGGAGGCCGCTTCACGATGCCCTACGCCACCGTGGTCCTCACCGCCGCCCGCACCGGCAGCGCGTGAACCGAGTTCGCCGCGCCCGTCACCTCAGCCCGGCCCCGCCAGCGCCTCCGGAAGCCCGAACCTCCGGTAGAGACCGTCGGCGTGGAACCGAACGACCGCCTTGATCCGATCAGCCCCGGCCGTCAGCACGATGATCCCCGCCGGGGTGGCCACTCGCGCACCGCGCTCGGCGAGATAGGTGGCCAGCGCGGGCTGGGTGTTGGCGCGGGTGGGCAGCAAGTGCATGCGGCGCTCGCCGCGGAAGCCGAAGGCCGTGCGAAGGAACGACGCGATCGCGGCCCGCCCCCGGTAATGGTGCGGTGCCGGTGGCATGGACAACCACGCGTCGTCGGTGAGCAGTTCGACCACCCGGTCGACGTCGGCGGCGGCGAAGGCCTCGGCGAAACGGCGGACGAGTTCCTTTTCCAGCGCCGCGTCCGGCCGTGCCCTGCCCGGCTCCTGCCCGAGCGCGGCCCGGGCCCGCTGCAACGCACCCTTGACCGCGGTCGGACTGGTGCCGAGCATGGCTGCCACTTCGTCGTTGCCGAAGCCCAGTACGTCACGGAGCAGGAGGGTGGCGGCCTGGCGGGGTGGCATGCGCTGCAGCCCGGCGATGAAGGCCAGTTCGATCGCCTCGACGGTCTGATAACGGGCTTCGGGCCCTGGCGCGGTGTCGGGGAGTGCTTCCAGAAGAGTGTCCGGGCAGGGCTGCAACCAGGTGATCTCGTCCCGGCCGGTCGGTTCCGGCGGTTCGAACGGCGGTGACGGCTCTGTGACAGCGCGCCTGCCCGCCGCCCTCAGCGCGTTGAGGCAGCGGTTGGTCGCGATGCGGTACAGCCAGGTGCGCAGCGAAGCTCGCTCCTGGAACCCGCTCAGCCCGCGCCAGGCGGCGAGCAGGGTCTCCTGCAGCATGTCTTCGGCGTCGGTCAACGAGCCCAGCATCCGGTAGCAGTGCACCTGCAGCTCATGCCGGTACGGCTCGATCAGCTCGCGAAACGCCTCTTCGTCGCCCGCTCGCGCCAGCCCCAGTGTGCGGTGATCCACCTTGCGCATGGTGCCACCGTTCCGTTCGCCACGCCCACGGTGTCCGTACAGGTAGCGCAAGCACTCGCGAAGGGAAACGAGCATGACCGACACACCCGCACTGCGGACAGCACTCGCCTACTTCGAGGCGTGGACCGGACACGACCTGGACGGGGCGATGACCTACGTCGCGGAGGACATCGTCTGCGACGCGCCTGCGGGCCGCCTGGAAGGCGCCGAGGCGTACCGGGCCTTCATGGCGCCGTTCGTGCGGATCCTGACCGGTTCCCGCCTGATCGCGGCGTTCGGCGACGAGGACACCGCCGTGATCATGTACGACACGGAGACGGTACCGGTGAAGAGCGCGCCCGGCGCCGAATGCCTGACCGTCGTCGACGGCAGGATCGTCCGAAGCCGGTTCGTGTTCGACCGGGTGCCGTTCGAAGCGGCCCGCAGGGCGTGAGCCGGCGCCCGCCACCTCCCCCGGGGGGGTGGCGGGCGCTATCCACAGTGGACATTTGCCGAGCCGTACCGGAGGTCTCCTGGCGGCCCGGCGTCGGTGAACCCACCTTGCAAGCGTCTCCTGAAAGTTGCAGAAAGTTCTTGCAACGCGGAGGTGGCGTCGTTATGGTCTTGATCACCCGAACCGGCGTCATCCCCCTCTCGACGAGGAGAGCAGCACGATGATCAGCAGACGAAGTGCCCTCGGTGCCCTGGTGGCCTCCGTCGCCCTGGCCGCCACGGCCTGCGGCGGCGGCACGCAGAACTCCGCCGGTACCGACCCGAACTCGGTCTCCGGCACCATCACCTGGTGGGACACCTCGGCGGCGTCCACCGAATCGCCCGCGTTCAAGGATCTCGTGGCGAAGTTCGAGCAGAAGTACCCGAAGATCCACGTGAACTACGTCAACGTCCCGTTCGACGGCTCGGACGACAAGTTCAAGACCGCCGCGCAGGCGGGCAACGGCGCCCCCGACGTGATGCGGGCGGACGTCGGCTGGACCCCGACCTTCGCGGCCCTCGGCTACCTGCAGCCCCTGGACGGCACCCCCGCACTGACCGACGACGGCGACTTCCTGCCGGTGTCCTATGCCAGTGCGAAGTACCAGGGCAAGACCTACGGCGTCCCCGAGGTCACCGACACGCTCGCGCTGCTCTACAACAAGGACCTCTTCGCCAAGGCCGGGATCACCAGCGTGCCCAGGACCTGGGACGAGGTGAAAACCGCCGCCCAGCAACTGGAACAAAAGGTTCCGGGGACCACCGGCGTGTTCGTCAACGCCGATTCCTACTTCCTGCTCCCGTTCCTCTACGGGGAGGGCGGGGACGTGGTGGACACGCAGGCGAAGAAGATCACGCTGGACGGCGACAAGATGGCGGCCGCGATCACCACGGCGAAATCCCTTGCCCAGCCCGGAATCGGCGCGACCGACACGAGCTCGAACAAGTACACCAACATGAACAACGGCTTCAAGAGCGGCACGATCGGCATGGTGCTCAACGGGCCGTGGGCGGTGAAGGAATACCTTTCCGGTAGCGCCTTCGCCAACCCGGACAACCTGGGCGTGGCGCCGGTGCCCGCCGGGCCCGCGGGCCAGGGCGGCCCGGTCGGGGGGCACAACCTCGTGGTCTACGCCGGGTCGCCGAACATCGCCGCTTCGGAGTTGTTCGTGCAGTTCATGACCTCCGCGGAGAGCCAGGCCTACATCGCCTCGAAGAACAACACGATGCCCACCCGCAAGTCGGTGTACGCCAGGCCGGAGGTCGCGGGGAACAAGCAGATCGCCGCGTTCCAGACGCCGTTGGACGGCTCGAAACCGCGTCCCGCCGCACCCGGCGCCGGCGACCTCTACGACATGTTCACCCCGTACTACCAGAAGATCCTCGGCAACCAGGCGTCCCTTCAGGACGCGCTCGCCCAGGCTCAGCAGAAGGCCAAGGGCGCGGTCCCCGGATTCCAGTCATGAGTCAGAAGACGGCCGAGCCCGCCTCGGGGGTCTCCCAGGCCCCCGGAGCGGCCCTCCCCGGTCCCGCCCCGAAGGCGCGGCGGGTCCGGGGCTGGTTCGGGAAGTACGGTTACGCCTGGGCGATGG
>NZ_VJWX01000038.1 GCF_007713715.1 Amycolatopsis rhizosphaerae | reverse complement strand
ACTCGCCAACCGACTCGTCGGCATCCTCCACGGATGCCTCAAAACCCACACCCCCTACAACGAAACCACCGCCTGGACACACCACCAACACCAGCAAACCGCCGCTTGACAACCAAAACCCAGGGATGTCTTCACGGCAGGCTTTCACTGCTGTTCGCCGCTCTGGATCTCCGGCTTGCCGCCGCTGCCGAGCCCCCTCTTCACCGAATCGAGGATCGCCATGCCCTGGCCGACCAGTCCGGAGGCCAGCTCGCCCAGGCCGTCGGCACCGTTGAGGATGTTCACGTTCGCCCCCGCCAGTCCCTGTGCCGCCTCGCGCACGATCTGAGGCAGCTGGTCGATGAGCATGCGGTCCAGCGCGACCCGGTTGTACGACGCCGCGGCCTCGGCCTGGATGCGCATCTTCTCCGCGTCGGCCTGCGCCAGGATGCGGACCCGCTCGGCCTCCGCGTCCGCCGGCTTGATGACCTCGGCGACGAGCTGCTGCTGACGCAGTTCGGCTTCGCGCTGCGCGAGTTCGGTCTGCATGGCGATGACCTCGCGCTGCGATTCGGCCTGCGCGAGCGGGCCGGCCTGCGCGGCCTCGGCCTGCGCCCGGTCCACCTCGGCCTTGTACTGGGCCTGCACGACCGCGGTCTGGCGCGCGTATTCCGCCTGGCGTCGCTGGGATTCCTGCTCCGCCTCGACCGCCGCCTGATCGGCCTGCGCCTGCGCGACCTTCGCCTTCCGCTGGATTTCGGCGTTGTGCGGGGCGGCCATCGCGGCGATGTAGCCGATCTTCATATCGTCGATGGACCGGATCTGCAGCGAGTCCACGGTGAGGCCGATCTTGGCCATCTCGGCCTTGGACCCGTCGAGCACCTCGGTGGCCAGCTTCTGCCGCTCGGTGATGATGTCCTCGACCGTCATCGAGCCCACGATCGAGCGCAGGTGACCGGCGAAGATGCGCCCCGTCAGCACCGTCATCTGGTCCTGGTCGGACAGGAACCGCTGCGCGGCGTTGATGATGCTCTCCTCGTCGTTGCCGACCTTGAACGCGATGACCGCGCGGACGTTCAGCGCGATCCCCTGTCGGCTCACGCAGACCTCTTCCACCTCCGCTTCGGCCATCGCCAGCGTCATGTAACGGACCTTGCGGAAGAAGGGCATCACGAAGGCTCCGTGCCCGGTCACCACGCGGAACGGGCTGCCGTCATGACCGCCCTTTCCGCCGGAAATCAGCATCGCCTCGTCGGGCGCCGGAACGTGATAGCCGAACATCGTTGTCTCCTAATCGGGAAGAGGTGATGACCACGGGACGACGTCGACGGTGCGGGCTCCGCGGGATTCGACGACGAGCACGGCGGTTCCGGCCGGAAGCGGTTCCTCCGACCACGCCAGGTAGATCTCGGAGGCACCCCGGATCCTGACCTTGACCTCGCCCGGGCCGTCCGCGCCCCGCGTCGGGTGCACGAGCTCACCGACCCGCCCCACGGCCGAGGCATCCCTGGCCACGGCATTCCTCCCGGCTCGACTTCGACCGGTGATCAACCTACTCCTCGGCCACGCTCATGGCAGTGGTGTTTTCGATAACGGCGCGCGGCTTCTCGCCGCTTCAGCTCGCGTGGCTGATGATCACCTTCCCGAAGCCGCCTCCCGCCTCGCAGTACTCGAAGGCCTCGCGGACCTGTGTGAACGGGAACACCCGGTCCAGCACGGGACGCAGGCGGTGCGCCGCCACCGCCCGGTTCAACTCCCGGAAGTGCGCCCGGCTGCCGGTGGCCACGGGACGGACGACCGCGCCCGAGCCGAACAGCAGCCCCGGCTCCACCGGCCGCGCGCCTTCCGCGCCGGACAGCCAGTAGCCCACGAGCGCCACCTCGCCGCCCAACGCGACCGAGCGCAGCGACTGCTCCAGCGGCCCGGTCGCATCGACGACGCAGTCGGCGCCCTCGTCCCCGGTCAGGTCGCGCACCCGCGGCCACCAGACGGGCTCGGCGCGGTAGTCGATCACCTCGTCCGCGCCGAGGTCACGCAACCGCCGGGCCTTCTCCGCACCGGAGGTCGTGACGATCACCCGGGCTCCGGCGAGCTTCGCGAACTGCAGCGCGAACAGCGACACCCCGCCCGAGCCGAGCGCCAGCACGGTCGCGCCGGGACGGAGGGCGCCGCTGCCGCTCAGCGCGTTCCACGCGGTCACCGCCGCCAGCGGGAACGCGGCGGCCTCCTCGAAGGAAAGGTGTTCCGGGATGGGCACCACGCCGTCCTCGTCGAGCACGGCGCACTCGGTGAGCACACCGTCGAGCATGGTGCCGAGCTGCGCCGCGTCGTCACGCCGGAAGGGCCCGTCGAGCCAGCGCGGGAAGACGGTGGCCGCCACCCGGTCTCCCGGCCGGACCCGGGTCACGTCCGCACCGACGGCCACCACCTCGCCCGCGCCCTCGCAGCCGGGCACCACCCCCGGCCGGATCGGCAGCGGGTAGTTGCCCGCCAGCACCATCAGGTCGCGGTAGCCGATCGCGTTCGCCCGCATGCGGACCACGATCTGCCGCCGTCCCGGCTCGGGCTCTTCGTGCTCACGGAGGGTCAGGCCCGCGGGATCGAGGTGGTAACTCTTCATCGCCAGTACTCCTTGGGATCAGGGGTTTCGCGCCACGGGATCGGCGCCGGACGCCGATACTGCGACCGAAAGGCAGGCGCGGCAATTCCTTCGAGGGAATCGCGGAGGGGCCCAGGAACGGGTAGAACCACCTGGTGAGCAGCACAACCGAGCAGGCCGGTATCGGCGTGGAACTGAAGCGCTGGCGCCGGATCCGGCGGCTGAGCCAGCTGGACCTCGCCGCACTGGCGGACACCACCCAGCGGCACGTGAGTTTCATCGAAAGCGGGCGATCCCGGCCGGGACGACCGATCGTGATCCGGCTGTCCGAGGCGCTGGGCCTCTCGCTGCGCGAGCGCAACGACCTGCTCACCGCGGCCGGTTACCTCCCCGCCTTCACCGAGTCCTCTTTGGACGAAGAGGCGCTGCGCCCGGTCCGCACCGCCCTCGACGAGATCCTGCGCGGCCACCTGCCCTATCCCGCGCTCGTCCTCGCACCGTACGGGCGGGTCGTGACGGCCAACGAAGCCGTCGAGGTGTTCACCGAGGGCGCGGCACCCGAACTGCTCACCCCGCCGGTCAACCTGCTGCGGCTGATGCTCCACCCGGACGGGATGGCCCGCCGTGTCGGCAACCTCGGCGAATGGGGGCGGCATGTCGTGGAAAACCTGCGTGCCCGGGCACGGCGGAGCCCCGATCCGGGGCTGGACGGGTTCGTCGCCGAACTCGCCGCCTACCTTCCCCGCGTCCCGGCCGGCCCCGGCCACCTCGGTTTCTCCGTGCCCCTGCGGCTCGCCTCGGCCGACGGGGAACTGCGCCTGATCACGCTGCTGACCTCGTTCGCCACCGCCACCGATGTCACGCTCGCCGAACTCCACCTGGAGGCCTTCCTGCCCGCGGACGAGGAAACCGCCGAACGGCTCCGGCTCAGGGCCGCGCGCCGCCGCTCCGAAGGGGCCGTATGGCGGCCACTTCCAGAACGGCTCTCCTAGGAAGCGCGGAGAACACGGACAGCGTCGGCCACCTGGCCGAGCCAGGCCACCTCACCCGCCATCGTTGCCTCGACGCGCGGCTGCGGGCCTTGGTTCTCCGCCGGATAGCGCCGTCCCTCACGTCGCGCCTCGGCCGCCGCGACCAGCATGGCCGCCTCGTCGGCGGCCGTCGTGCCGCTCGCCTCCGGCGGGAAGTGCTCGCGCAGCGCGAGATAACCATCGCGGATCTCGATGATGCGGCGGTAGAGCGCGAACTCCGCGTTCCGGTACCGCACGCGCAGCCTCGGCTCGAGCACGACGCCGGGCGCGGCGGTGGACACCAGCAGCCACAACGGTTCGAGCCGCGCGTGCTCCCGCCGCGCCCGACGGGCCCGGACGAGCGCGGCGAGGTTGCCGTGCCACAGGCCCACCGTGGCGCCGACGGCCCCGAGCCCGATCGCGGTGACCCCGAGAACGGCGGAGACCGCGTCCTCCGCCAGCACGATCCGGCCGTACCGGAACAGGGCCACGATGTCGCTGACCGCCCAGGCGGCCCAGCAGATCCCGGCGACGCTGCCCGCGGTGATGAGGATCAGTCCCACCCGAAGCGGCCCGGTGGCGCGGCGGACGGGGGCGGCGATGGCCATCGTGAACAGGAGAAGGTTCGCCATCCCGTACCCCACGAACACCCCGAGGTAGGCGGCGAAGACGCCGACCTTTCCCGGAGCCACCACCAGGTCGCCATCCACCGGATCCGGTGCGGCGAGCAGGAACAGCACGGTCTCCACCGCGACGGTGGCCACGGCCGCCACGATCACCGTCCGGCGGTGGCGGATGGTGCGGCGGAGTGTGCCGAGGAACAGGATGAGGAAGCCCAGCGCCAGGATCTTCAGGTCGTCGCTGGCCAGCGTGGTGAGCATCGGAACCGAATGCCCGTGGTCGAGCAGGTCGACCGCGTCGGGGGTGGTCAGGGCCATGCCCGTGGCCAGGCAGGCGATCAGGCACCACAGGTACCGCACGCCGGGATAGCCCGAGCGGATCAACCGGTAGGTGATCAGGCAGAACGCCACGACCCCCGCCGGATAGGCGATGATCACCTCGATGGGCCGCCGAACGCCTCGCCCAGCCCCTTGAGTTCGCCGGAGTACTCCCGGGGTGCCGGGCCCGCGAGGCGCTGGGTGAGGAAGGTGGCGACGAGTTCGGCTTCGCGTTCCTGGGGATCGGTGTAGGCGCTGCGTCCGAGGACGCGCCGGACCAGGTCGGCGGGCAGGCCCGGCAGCACCGGAGCGGGCACCGTGACGCCATCGCCGTGCCCGCACAGCAGGTGCGCGATCTCGTGGAACACGATGTGCTGCCGGTGCAGCGAGGAGGTGTTCCCTGGCGCCAGGATGTAGTCGGTGGCGTCGGTGGACACCAGCAACCCGCACGGGACTTCCACGGCGCTGGGCAGCACCTCGATCGGGCGGCCGCGCAGCTCCGCGATCCCGGCCAGGAACCGGTCCTGGTCGAACGGGACCGGCATCGGCACGGCCGCCGCGAGCCGACGGCAGCGCCGCCACTGTCCCCCCTGCCCGCGCATCCGCTCAGTCCTTCCCGCCGGACTTCCGGTCGCCTTCCCTGCGGGCGATCGCGTCGACCATGTCCTTGATCACCGCCTGCCCGTCCGGGGACAGGGTGACCGCGCGCAACGCGATCGCGCGGATCCCGGCGTCGCGCAGCGCACCGAGCAACGCCAACTCCTCGGCCAGCTTCGCGCTCTGCTCGTCGTCGAAGAAGTACGACGGCGGCACCTGGAAGAACCGGGCAAGCGCCTCGAGGTGCCGTTTGGTCGGATTGTCGCGTTTACCGGTGCGCAACTGCCAGAGGTAGGTGGTGGAGAAGGTCTCGCCGGTGGCCTCGCGGCAGGCCTGCGCCACCTCTTCGTTGGTGTAGCGGGTCCCGTCCGGCCGGCGGACCACTTCGAACAACTTGTCGATCTTCCCGGCGAGCGTGCGGCCGGCATCGAACTGGGGCATGTCCAGACCGATCCCTTCTCCCGGCTTCGCCTGCCCCCACGAGCTTACTCGTTCATCTCAGCTAAATCTTCACACAATCATCCATCTCAGCTAATATCGCTCGTGCGGAGCACTCCTCCGCGACAGGACTCAAGGGAGGAATCCGGAAGGATGCGCGGAAAGATCAAGGCGAGGATCGCCTCGGGGATGGCTGCCGGCCTGCTGGTGGCCGGTATCGGCGCGGCCGTCGCGGCCGGCACGGACAGCGGATCGTCGACCGACTCGGCGTTCAGGTGCACGGCGGACTCTTGCTACGGCTACCGAGACGTCTGGCCCGGCTCGGATGCCTACTGGGAATACCACGGCTGGAACCACAACTGGTACTGACACTGATACTGATACTGATACTGATACTGACGATGAAGCGGCTCCCGCACGGGAGCCGCTTCACTGTTCCCGGAAGGCCGACCGGGTACGGAAGATTTCGTCCGCGGCGTCGAACGCCGCCTGCCCCTCGGTGCTGGATACGCGCACCGGGCGGAACTTGCCGTCACCGGTGACGACGACGTAGTCGACGGCACGGAAGACCACCTCGCCCTGCTTCTCGATCCGCATCGTGCGGCGCATCGCCGCCACCGCCCCGTCGAGCCGCACCTGCTCCGGGTCGTCGCCGATCAGTTCGCCGCCCGGCGGGTAGATGTCGGTGGCGTTGTTCGCCCTGTCGTACTGGTAGAGCTGCGCCATCAACTGCGGCAGCCGCTCGGCGGAACCGGCCTGGGTTCCCTTCGTGACGACGATGACGGTTCCCCGATAAGGCCGCGAAGTGTCCGCTGTGGACGACAGGTAGACCGCTCCCTCCTCGTCCAGCTTCTGCGGCCACTCCCCGGGATACGCGATGCTGGAGCCGTTCACGTCGGCCGTCTTCACCGCGACGGACGGCGGCACCTGCCCGGGATTGGTGTCCCCCACCGTCGATTCCCGCTCCAGCAGGCCACGGATGGCCTCGATGTACTCGGGAGTGGACTGGACCATGGCGACGTAGGCATCTCCCCCGGGCGCCACCTGCAGGTACATGGTGCCGGTGAGGGGAACGCCGTGCGACGAGGTCGTGTAGGCGGCGGCCAGCCCCTGGTCCGCGCCGGGCAGCCGCTCCGTGGTCACCAACCCCCAGGCCAACGCCTTGTTCTGCTGGCCCAACCGGTCCCGCACCGCGGCGAAGACCTCGGGCAGCGCGCGTTGCCGCTGCCCGTCGAGCCGTTCGATGTAGCGCAGGCCCACCAGACCGTGATCGTCGCTCCCGCTCGCGACCGTCACCTCCTGCCGGGGATCACCGGCAGGCTGCCCCCAGCTCGCGTCGTAGGCCAGCGAGACCCCCGCCACCGTCAGGTGCGCGACGCGGGCGACGCGCGAGACCGGTGGAACCGCGGTGACCGGCGACGGCCGCCCGACGAGGGAAACGTTCCCGCACGCGGTCAGCAGGCACAGGCAGACCAGTACGACGGGAGGGAGCAGCAACAGACGGCGACGAAGGCTCATGTCTGGATATTAGCTGAAATGAATGGCTTGGTATTCAGCTTGGCCTAGATGAACTTCCCGTGACGTTTCGAACCGTGCGCAGCGGGAAGGGTTTGAGCTGGTACCGAGTTCCTCGACGCCGGGAGTCCGCCATGAGCACGCTGCACCAGCTGGCCCGCCGCGTAGAACGCCTGGAGGCACTGGACGCGGTGGCGAAACCCGTGGCCGCGCGGGTGCGGAGGCTGCTGCGGCACCGGACGGTGCGGAACCTGCTCAGCGGCACCAATCTCGGCCACCCCCTGCACCCGATGCTCACCGACGTGCCGATCGGGGCGTGGAGCATGGCCGCGTTGCTGGACACCGTCGGCGGCCGCACCCTGGCCCCGGCCGCCGACCTGCTGGTCGCCACCGGGGCGGTGGCCGCGGTCCCGACCGCGGCGAGCGGGCTGAACGACTGGTCGGACACGCTGGGCGCCGAGGCCCGCGTCGGCTTCGTGCACGCCGCCGCCAACAGCACCGCACTGTGCCTGTACCTGGCGTCCCTCGTCGCCCGCCTGCGCGGCAGGCGCGGGGCGGGCCGCTTGCTGGGTCTGGCGGGGCTCTCCGTCGCCGGTGCGGGCGCCTACCTCGGCGGTCACCTCGGGTACGTTCGGGGCGTCAACGTCAACCGCACCGCGTGGCACACCCCGCCGACGGAGTGGACCCCGGTGCTACCGGCCGCCGAACTGGCGGATCGCCAGGCCCGGCGCGTCGAAACGCAGGGCCTGGCGGTGCTGCTGTACCGGGTGGACGAACGGATCCACGCGCTCGACGCCGTGTGCAGTCACGCCGGAGGACCACTGGAGAAAGGCGCTTTCGACGACGTCTGCGTCACCTGCCCTTGGCATGGCAGCATCTTCCGCCTCGCCGACGGCCACATCGAGCGCGGGCCCGCCAGCAGCCCCCAGCCCGTCTACGAGACCCGGGTGGCCGACGGGCAGATCCAGATCCGCGCGACGGGCTGAGCAGTGCCGTGGTCCCTCAACGCCCTGCCTTCAGCAGCAGTTCGATGACGCCCGTGGTGTCCTCGTCGCCGTGCCCCGCGACGAGCCTGCGTTCCATCAGGTTCAGGTACGGCAGAAGCAGTTCCGCGCTGACGCCCTGCTCCTCGGCCGTGTCGAGCAGGGTTCCGCTCGCCGCGACCTGCATGGCAAGGTTCGAGGCCACCCCCCGCGTGTAGTCGCCGTGTTCGATCTGGTCGGCTGCCTTGTGCACGGCGGCGGCCATCACGGAGAGCCAGCCGGCGAGCAGCGGCGCGAACTCCTTGGGTGCGACGTTTTCCCCGCGCACCAAGGCGAACGCGTGCGCGATCCCGGCGAACATGCCCGTCATCGCGCTCAGCAGGGCGACGTCGTGCAACGCGGCGAACCCCGGATCCTCGCCCACGTAAGTGGTTCCCGCGGGGACGGCGAGCGTTTCCCGGTGCCGGTCGAACAGTTCGGTTGAGCCACTGTAGAAAACGTAGCCGCCCGAACCGGGAACACCGATCATCGGCGGTACCGCCATGATCCCGCCGTCGAGGAACCGGGCGCCGCGCGCCGCGGCCCGTTCCGCGAGCGCACGGGCCTGCGCGGGTGTTCCGGTGGTGAGGTCGACCAGATCACGGCCCGCGAGGTCCACTTCGGTCAGTGTCTCGCCGACCGAGGCGTCGTCGAGCAGACAGCCTGCTGCCCGGCATCACCGAAAAGGTGCTCGCCTCCCATCTCCGCGATTCCGGCGCCGACGACCAGCACGCACCCCACCGCCTGCGGTGCCAACGCGTCACGCCGCCGGCGCGAGAAAACAGCCAACGCCCACCGCCTGGTCAACTCACTGTTCTCCGCATCGGCTACACCACCCACACCGGCCACAAGACCAAGTCCCCCGCCCAGGACAGGACAGCATCGGCTCCGGCGAGCGCGACCAGGCCGAATTGACCGCGCGAACAACGTCAGTGTGCCGCCGCGACGGTCGGGTTGACGCACGTCCCAATGCTCTCGACCGTCGTGCGCATCACCTGACCGGGACGCAGGAAAGTGCCGGTTTCCTCGCCTACCCCGCCCGGTGTCCCGGTGAGGATGACATCGCCGGGGAGAAGGGTCAGGAACCGGCTGATGTAGGCGACGAGCTCCGCGGGCCGGAACAGGAGATCTCGGGTGGTGCCGCGCTGGCGGACCTGGCCGTCGATCTCGCAGACGACGGCCAGGTCCCGGGCGTCATCGAGCGCACCGGGACTGACGAGGACCGGGCCGAGCGGGGTCGAGCGGTCGAACGCCTTGCCCTGCAATGCCTCACTGGTCCGGTGCTGCCAGTCCCGCATCGAAACGTCGTTGGCCACGGTGTACCCGGCGATGACCGAGCGGGCCTGCGCCGGGTCGAGCCCGCGCGCGGGGCGGCCGATCACGATGGCGAGCTCGGCCTCCCAGTCGGCCTGCTCGCTGACCGCGGGCAGCACCAGCGGATCCGCTGGGCCGAGGAGGGTCGAGGCGAATTTGGCGAACAGCGCCGGGAACGCCGGTTCCGGCCGGCGCAGCGCGCGGATGTGGTCGCGGTAGTTGAGGCCCACGCAGAGGACGTGCGCAGGTCGCGGAGACACCGGCAGGTACTCGGCCGTGGCCGGATCCAGCTCGGTCACGGCCTTGACCGGCGTGTGGCTGGCCATGGCCGCCACGGCGTCGACGGCGTCGAGGACGACCAGCCGGCCGCCGTCGACGCGCGCGGCCGCCGTGGTTCCCGCGTGCCGGATGGTGGCGTACCGCACGTCAGCCGAGGTCGGCGGACGCGCCGGACGTCAGCCGCTGGTAGGGGCTGCCGGTGCCGGGGCCGTTGTCACCCAGCAAGCCGGCGACCATCGCGCCGCCGACGTCGTTGAGGGCGCCGTCGTGGACGCCGACGACCTGCCGCGGCGCCACTTCGCGCACGTAGTCGATCAACTGCCCGGTAGTGGACCAGGGACCATGGACGGGCAGCAGCAGGGTGTCGACGGCTGCGTCCGGGACGGTGAGCGCGTCGCCGGGGTGGAACAGGGCGCCGTTGACCAGGAACCCGATGTTGGTCACGCGCGGGATGTCGGGGTGGATGACCGCGTGCCAGGTGCCGTAGACCTTCACCTCGAAGCCGGCCGCGGTGAAGACTTCGCCTTCGCCGACGACGGTGACGCGTGCGCCGAGGTCGGTGAGCTTGCCGCCGACGGCGGTGTTGGTCCAGAGGTGCAGGCGCGGGTTCTGCTGGAGGGCCTGGCGCAGGGTGTCTTCGGAGAAATGGTCGAAGTGCTCGTGGGTGACCAGGACCGCGTCGGCGCCGTCGAGGGCGTGTGGGTCGGTCAGGCCGCCCGGGTCGATGACCAGACGCTGACCGGCGGATTCGACGCGGACGCAGGCGTGCCCGAACTTCGTGAGCTGCATGGTTCACCCTTTCCAAATATGCAACCAAGTTGTACAACCAGACTGTACAACTTGCCTGCGTGAATCCGGTAGGCTCGAGAGGTGGACGACACACTGGCCGAAGACTTGCGGCACGCGATCGGGGCGCTGGTCCGCACGGTGCGGACCGTCGACACGATGACCGGCGGCGAAGCCGCCATCCTCGGCTACCTCGACCGGGACGGCCGGCAGACCACCGCCGACCTGGCGCAGCGGCGGATGGTGAGTCACCAGTCGGCCGCGAAGTCGGTCAAGGACCTGCTCGGCGCCGGCCTGGTGTATGCGGAACCCCATCCCGACGACCGACGCAAGGTGCTCCTGGGCATCACCGATGCCGGGCGAGCACGCCTGCGGCAGGAGCGCAATCAGCGCACCAGCTCGCTGCACAACGCCATCCACGACACGCTCACCGCGGCCGAGCAGCAGAGTCTGCGGGACTGCGTACCCCTGCTGACCCGACTCACCACGTACCTGGCCGGCCGTTGAGCGGGGGCATGTCCGGGCCGGCCGCGGTCATCAACCCGACGCGGCAGAGGTGCTGTCCCGCGTCCTTCGGCGACCGGTCCGGTGCCTGCCACTGTCCGATGTGGATGCTCGTGCGGCGGTCACCACCGACGCCGAGGTGTTCGCCGCCCGCCACCTTCGACAGCTTCGTCGCCGAGCACCGGGAGGTGTTCGCGCCGGTGTGAAAAATCAGGTGGCGGCGGGTGTGCCGATTTCGGCCAGTCCGCTCAGCGAGTGCGGCAACGGGTCCTGGTGCAGGACGCCGAGGCGCTGGGTGGCGCGGGTGAGGGCGACGTAGAGGTCGGCCGCGCCACGCGGGCCTTCGGCGAGGATCCGTTCCGGTGCCACGACCAGGACCGCGTCGTACTCCAAGCCCTTCGTCTCCGACGCCGGTACCGTGCCCGGCACCCCCGGTGGCCCGATCACGACGCTGGTGCCCTCACGACCGTCCTCCTCCCGGACGAATTCCTCGATGGCGCCGGGCAGTTCGTCCTCGGTCACCCTCCTGGCCCACGGCAGGACGCCGCACGCCCGGACCGAATCCGGTGGCCGGACCTCGGGCGCGAACTCGGCGAGCAGTGCCGCGGCGACGGTCATGATCTCCGCCGGGGTGCGGTAGTTCACCGACAGCGGCCGGTAGACCCAGCGGCCCGGCACGTACGGCTCCAGCATCTCCGCCCACGACGTCGCTCCGGCCACCGACCGGCGTTGAGCGAGATCGCCGACCACCGTGAAGGACCGGCCGGGGCAGCGCCGCATCAGTACCCGCCAGTCCATTTCGGACAGTTCTTGCGCCTCGTCGACCACGACGTGCCGGTAGGTCCAGTCCCGGTCCGCGGCGGCGCGTTCGACGAGTTCACGGGTGTCGCGCTCGACGAAGCGGTCCGCCAGGTCCTCGGCGTAGAGCAGGTTCTCGGCGACCAGTTGGACGTCCTCGTCCAGTTCCTCGCGGTCCAGCTTCATGATGTCCATCACCCCGGCGGCGTACTCGGCCTCGGCCGTCCGTTCCCGCTCGGCCTCGGCCTCGGCCGCCTTGTCGGCGGCCTTGTCGCGCCCCAGCAGGTCGACCAGTTCGTCGAGCAGCGGCACGTCCGGCACCGTCCAGGCTTCGCCGTCGGCGCGCCACAGCGCCGGGTCGGCGCCTGCCGCCCGCAGCCTTTCGGGGGAGATGTACAGCGACGCCAGCAGTGCCTCCGGCGTCAGTACCGGCCAGAGGTCGTCGAGCGCGGCGGTGAACGCGTCGTCGTCCGCGAGTTCCTTGAGCAGGTCCGCCCGCAGCTGTTCCCATGCTTCACGGTCGTCCCGGGTCAGCCAGCCCCGGCCGATGCGGCCTATCGCCCGTTCGGTGACCACGTACGTGACAATCTCGGCGAACACCGCGCGGGCCTCGTTGTGCGGCAGCCCGCTCGCGCGGGCCTCCTCCCTGGCCCACTCCGCGGTCTCGGCGTCGATGCGCACCGTGACACCGCCCAGGGTGATCGGCACCGGCTGCTCCGGCAGCCGCTGCCGGTCGGCGATCGCGGCCGTGAGCACGTCCAGGATCTTCAGCGACCCCTTGAGCCGCGCGGCTTCTCCGGTGTCCTCGGCGGTGACGCGCAGACCGGGCACGAGGTCGCCGGTCGTCATGAACACCACGTCGGACTCGCCGAGCGACGGCAGCACGCGGCCGATGTGGTTCAGAAACGCCGGGTTGGGCCCGACCACGAGCACGCCGTGGCGTTCCATCCGCTCGCGATGGGTGTAGAGCAGGTACGCGACGCGGTGCAGCGCCACCACCGTCTTCCCCGTGCCCGGCCCGCCCTCGATCACCAGCACCCCCGGGTGATCGAGCCGGATGATCTCGTCCTGCTCGGCCTGGATCGTCGCCACGATGTCGCGCATCCCCTCACCGCGCGGCGCGTTGACCGCCGCGAGCAGCGCCGCGTCCCCTCGCTCGTCACCGCCGGGCCTGCCGAACGCCTCGTCGGTGAAGTCGAGCACCTGACGCCCCCGCGTGTGGAACTGGCGGCGTCGGCGCATGTTCTCCGGGTTTGCACCGGTGGCGACGTAGAACGGGCGCGCCGCCGGCGCCCGCCAGTCGAGCAACACCGGTTCGTACTCGTTTTCCTCGTCGAAAAGGCCGATCCGGCCGACGTAGGAATGTTCACCCGAAATCGTGTCCAAGCGACCGAAGCACAGCCCGTCGTCCGCCACGGCCAGCCGCTTCCCCTCCTTGGCCAGCGCGCGCACCTGATCGTCCCGTTCCCTTGGCGTCCCGCCGGTTCCCCGCAACGCCGACTCGTATTCACCCCTCACTCGTGCGCGCTCGGCGTCGAGCCGCAGATAGAGCCCGGCGACGTAGCTTCGCTCGGACCGCAGTTCCTCTTGGTACCCCCGCACTTGGCGACTCCCGTTTCCGCAGGTTCTGGCCTCGGCCGGTGATTCTGCGGCACGACCCGGGTCTTGCCGCAAGCCCCCCGGTGCGTTATAAGTTGAAAGGGGAGGGGGAACCGACTGATTTTCCCCGAGGGTTCCGGCTGTCCTGAGCGCGCCGGAATCCGTCCCGAACAAGGGACTTTCGGCCCCGTGACTTGACGCGCGAACGGGTTCATCCTGGTGGTACCGGGGAAACCCGGCGACCCGCCCGAGGTGCAGGACTTGACATCGAGGCTTACAGCCTGGATTGACCCATCGTCGCAAGACGGGGACTCCGCCCCCGGGCGGGCCTCATGCTGTCCGGCCGCCCGCTTCCGCGCCACAGGGCGCCGTGAGGGGTCCCCTCACAGCCATATCGACCGTGAGGGGACCCCTCACCGGAACGTAGGCCGGCTCATGTCTGCGGTGTGCCCTGCGACATCAGGATGCGGTGCGCCTCCTGCGCCGCCTTGGCCGCCCGGTCGCCCTGTGGCTCGTTGGTGGGCACGTTTTCCAGGCCCCGAGCCAGCGCCGAAACCGCCTCGGTCAGTGCCATCACGCTGTCCTCCAGTGCGTTGATGCGCACGTGCTCGCCGCTGCTGCGCGGTGCGGGGGCGGTCGTGCGCAACTCCTCGCCTTGCAACTCGCCGCGCAGGCTCGACGGCATCAGCGCGAACACGTGGTCCAGTTGCCCGGGCGAGAACAGCGCGCTCAGTCCGTCGGAGATGGCCCCGGCCACCGCGGGCACGTCCCCCTGGCTGATCGCGGCCTCCCTGGCGAATCTCTGCGCGAACGTCCTCGCGTCGAAGCGGATCGGCACCCTGTTCGGCTTCCACCCGTCGTAGAACATGCCGCGCAGGAATTCCGGCAGCTGGGCCGCCAGGTGCGCGGCGCTCTCCACGGTGAGCCGGTCCCGCACCAGGTGCAGCCACGCCCGGAGTGCCCGGTAGGTGAAATGGCGGTCGTCGCTGCCCAGCCGGTCGGCGATCACCGCGAGCCAGTCACGGGCGGTCTGCTCGGCGTGGGACAGCGGATCCGGTTGGTGTGTCATGGGAGTGCCTTCCGACGGTGTACCGGTTTCCCTCAGGTTCTCCCCGCCGCGTCACCGCTGACCAGGGACCAAGGACACCAATGCGGGCTCACAGTCCCGAGTGGACACTCCAGGCAATCACCCACGGGGGGACCTTCGCCTCTTGGGAAACGGAACGGCGGCGGCGCACCCTGTGGGTTTCGCCGAGTCCCGGCGAATACCGGAGAGCAAGGAGGATCGTCATGACGAAAGCCCGCGACATCATGCATCCGGGAGCCAAGTGCGTCGGCGAGCACGAGAACCTGGAAACAGCGGCGAAGCAGATGCGGGACCTGGGCGTGGGCGCGCTGCCGATCTGCGGCGACGACGACCGCCTGCACGGCATCATCACCGACCGCGACATCGTGATCAAGTGCATCGCCGTGGGCAAGGACCCCCGCCAGGTCACGGCGGGCGAACTCGCCCAGGGCACCCCGTACCTGGTCAGCGCCGACGCGGACATCCAGGACGTGCTTTCGGTGATGGAAGAGCACCAGGTCCGGCGCGTTCCGGTGATCGCCGAACACCGGCTCGTCGGCATCATCAGCGAGGCGGATCTCGCCCGGCACCTGCCCGAACAGACCATCGGACGGTTCGTCGAGGCGATCTGCGCCAGCACCTGACCGGACCCGGCCGGGGTGAGAGCCGACGCGGTTTCGTTGCTGCTGTGCGGGGACGTGATGCTCGGCCGGGGCGTCGACCAGGTCCTGCCGCACCCCGGCCCCCCGGAGCTGTGGGAACGGTCGCTCGACGACGCCAGGGCGTACGTGATGCTCGCCGAGCGGGCGAACGGGCTCATTCCCCGCCCGGTGGGTTTCGCGTGGCCGTGGGGAGCCGCGCTGGCGGCGTTGTCGCGGTTCGCCCCGGACGTGCGAGTGCTCAATCTGGAAACCAGCGTCACCGCCGACGGTGAGTTCGCCCCGGGAAAGGGGGTGCATTACCGGCTCAATCCGGCCAATCTCCGCTGTCTCACCGCCGCCGGACCCGACGTCTGCGTGCTGGCGAACAACCACGTGCTCGACTTCGGGCCGCGGGGACTGGAAGACACCCTGACCGCACTGAGCGAAGCCGGGCTCCGCTACGCGGGCGCGGGAAGGACTCGGGCGGAAGCCGAAGGCCCGGTCGTGGCGGCGGCCCGCGATGACGGCCGGGGCGCCGTGGTCGTCGCGGGCGCCTCGGAGTCCAGCGGGGTGCCGCCCGAGTGGGCCGCGGGGCCGGACCGGCCGGGGGTCGCTTTGGTGTCCGAACGGTCCGGCCGGGCCGCCCTCACCCTGGCCGGCCGGGCTCTCGCCGCGAAGCGGCCAGGGGACGTGACGGTGGTGTCGCTGCATTGGGGATCGAACTGGGGCTACGGGGTTCCCGCCGAGCAGCGGCGGTTCGCGCACCGGCTGATCGACGCGGGGGTGGACGTGGTGTACGGGCATTCGTCGCACCACCCGCGGCCGATCGAGGTGTACCGGGGGAAGTTGATCCTCTACGGCTGCGGCGACCTGATCAACGACTACGAGGGCATCCGCGGCTACGAGGACTACCGGGACGATCTGCGGTTGCTGTACTTCGCTTCCGTCGCCACTTCGACCGGTGAACTCGCCGCGTTGCGGATGGTTCCGTTCCAGGCCCGGCGCCTGCGGCTGGAACCGGCTTCCCCCGACGACGTCGGCTGGCTGCGCGCCACGCTCGACCGCATCAGCCGTCCCTACGGCCCGGCCGTCGCCGAGGCCCCCGACGGCACCCTCGTGCTCGCCTGACCGCCACCCCAAAGATACAAACATCGTGTTGTTATGATCCCGACATGATGTTGGCAAACTTGCGAGGCGGTGGCGATGTTCCTGGCCGTACGTGAGCTGCGCTTCACCCGGGCGCGGTTCGGACTGATGGGCGCCGTGGTCGCGCTGATCGCGGTCCTCATGGTGATGCTCTCCGGGCTGTCCGACGGCCTGGTCAACGACGGTGTGTCCGGGCTGAAGCGGATGCCGGTGACCTCCCTGGCCTTCGCCGGAGGCGTCCAGAAGGACTCCGCCTTCTCCCGGAGCGTGGTGGACATCGGCGCGGTGGACACCTGGGCCCACCAGCCCGGGGTCGAACAGGCCGCCCCGTTCGGCAACACCCTGGCCAACGGCAAGAGCGGCTCGGGGGTCGCGATCGACCTGGCCCTGTTCGGCGTGCGCCCGGACAGCTTCCTGTCCCCCGAGGTCGTCGAGGGCGACCGGCTGGGCGCGCCCGACGGGATCGTGGTCAGCAACACCGCGCTGAAGAACGGGATCAAGCTCGGCGACACGATCACCCTCGACCGGATCGGCACCAAGCTGCGCGTCGTCGGCGTGCTGGGCGACCAGCACACCTTCGGGCACGTGGACGTCGCCTACATCCCGCTCGCCGCGTGGCAGGAGATCCACGCCGGGGCGGGCCCGAACGACCGGGCCCCGGCGAAGGCCTACCGGGAGATCACCGCGGTCGCGCTGCGGACCGGCCCGGCCGCCGACCTGGCTCAGGGCGACCGCGCGGCGGGGACCACAAGCATGACGCTGAAACAATCCTTCGACGCTTCGCCCGGCTACACCGCGGAAACCATGACCCTGCAACTGATCGAGGTCTTCCTGTACGCGATCTCGGCACTGGTCGTTGGCGCCTTCTTCGCGGTGTGGACGATCCAGCGCAAGCACGAGGTCGCGGTGATGCGCGCCATGGGCGCCCCCACCGGCTACCTGCTGCGGGATTCCCTCGCGCAGGCCCTGATCCTGCTGCTGGCCTCGGTCGGGGTGGGCGTCGCGATCGGCGTCGGGCTGGGCAGCCTGATGGGCGGCAAGGTCCCGTTCTCGCTGAGTGCCTCGTCCGTCTCGCTGGCCGCAGTCCTGCTGGTGGTGCTCGGCCTCGCCGGGGCCGCGGCCGCCATCGCCCGTATCGCCGGGGTCGAACCGGCGACCGCTCTCGGAGGAAACCGATGACCCCCACCGAAACCCGGACCACCGACCGGCACCGCACGGAGGGCAGCGCCGCCGAAGGCGGGCTGGTGCTGAAGAACGTCACCCTCCACCTCGGCGACGGCGACGAGACGGTGCACGCACTGGACGGGGTGGACCTGGAGGTCGCGCCGGGCGAGTTCGTCGCCGTCGTCGGCCCGTCGGGGGCGGGCAAGTCGAGCCTGCTCGCGGTGGCCGGCGGCCTCACCCTGCCCACCTCGGGCGAGGTCACCGTCGCCGGGCACGACATGACGGTGTCCGGCAAGCGGGCGCGCACGACACTGCGGCGCGAGCACGTGGGCTTCGTGTTCCAGTCCGGCAATCTCCTCCCCGCGCTGACCGCGGAGGACCAGCTGCGGCTGCCCGGACGGTTCGGCCGCAAACGTCGCGGCACCCGCGACCCGAAGCAGCTGCTCGCGCAGGTGGGCATGGCGGACAAGGCCAACCGGCGGCCGCACCAGCTCTCCGGTGGCGAACGCCAGCGGGTGGGCATCGCGCGGGCCCTGGCGACGGAGCCGGACCTGCTGCTGGTGGACGAGCCGACCGCGGCGCTGGACCGCGTCCGCAGCCAGGAGGTGGCCGAACTGCTGGCGCGCGAGGCCAAGGAGTTCGGGGTGGCGACGGTGATGGTGACCCACGATCACGACGTGCTGCGCCACTGCGATGCGGTTTACGAGATGATTGACGGCAAGTTGACTCGAGCGGAGTGAGGAGTCGCGTGCCGAAGATTCGAGCGGCCACCGTTGCGGAGCACCGCGCCATGCAGCGAAGGGCCATCCTGGACGCGGCACGCGAAATCCTGGCCGAGGGCGGCGGGGCCGAGACACCGAGCCTCGCCGCCGTCGCGCAGCGGACGGGCCTGGCCCGCCCCAGCGTGTACTCCTACTTCAAATCCCGCGATGACCTGCTGGACGCGCTCATCATCGACACGTTCCCGAAATGGTCGGCCTACGTGACGGAGCAGATGGACAAGGCAACCCATCCCGGTGAGCGAGCACTGGCGTACGTGGACGCCAACCTGCACCTGGTCGCCAGGGGGGAACACGCGATCGTCAGCGCGCTCGCCGCCACGGGGCGCGGCGAGCTGCTCGAAGAGACCAGCAAGACCCTGCACGACCAGCTCCGCACCCCGCTCGTCGAGACGCTGGCCGAGCGCGGCACCCGGGATCCGGAGGCGATGGCGGAACTGATCCAGGCGATCGTCTACGCCGTCACCAGGATGGTCGAGGACGGCACCCCCGAGGCGGACGCGCGCAGGCTGGCCCGCGAACTGCTCGAACCCTACTTCCGTTCCTGAACGTCGTCGGGCCGCTCCTCCTCCGTGCTGACCGGCCTGGTCTCCGAGGTGCCCCCGAAGCCCGGCGCGAGGTCGGCGGGGTTGGGGGTCTCCTCGTCCTGGTTCGGCCCGCCCTTCGGCGGGTTCGGCTGCGGGACTCCGGCCGCGGCCTCCGGTTTTGTTGGCCGTGAAGGGTCCCTTCACAGCCGATTCGACCGTGAAGGGTCCCTTCACGGCTCGCCCCGGCCCCGGCCAGGGGCCCTACTGGTTAGCGTCGAGCAGGGCCCGCAGGAGGGCGCGAAACGCCGCTCGCACCTCGTCCGGCTCCAGGATCTCCAGCGACATCCCCAGGCGCAGGAGGAACCTGGCCAGTCCGTCCGCGTCCGGTCCGCCGACCTCGACGATCGTGGCCTGGTCACCGTCGGGCTCGTGCACCCCGATCGTCGCGGGGACCCGCCGCAGCGCTTCGGCGAGCGGGCAGAACAGCCGGAACCGCACCCGGACCGGGTAAGGCACGGCCGCCATACCCCGCGAGACGAGACCGGCCGCGTCCGGCCGCTCGGTGAGTTCCACCGGACGTCCGGTGAGCTTGGCATTGGAGATGCGGTCACCCCGAAAGGTTCGCCAGTCCCGCCGTTCGCCGTCGAAGGCGACGAGGTACCAGCGCCGTCCCGTGTGGACGAGCCGGTGCGGATCGACGCGGCGGGTACTCGCCACCCCGTGTCTGTCGCGATAGGACAGCTGCACGCGTTCCCCGGCGCGGCAGGCGGTGGCCAGCAGGAGCAGTACCTTCGGCGAAACCCGTTCCTCCGGCGGCTCGGTGTGGGTGAGCACGGACTCCAGTTCTTCGATCCGCCGCGCGACCCGCTTCGGCAGGATCTGCCGCAGTTTCAGCAACGCGGAAAGGGCGGCCTGATCGCTGCCGTCGATGCCCCCGAACGCCGCCGCCCGCAACCCCACCGCCACGGACAGCGCTTCCTCTTCGTCGAGGATCAGCGGCGGCACGTTCCGGCCCGGCCCGAGCCGGTAGCCGCCCCACGGGCCGGGCTCCGATTCGATGCCGTACCCGAGTTCACGAAGCCGCGCGATGTCCCGCCGCACGGTGCGTTCGGTGACGTCCAGGTGCGCCGCGAGCTGCCCGCAGGTCCACGACGGCCGCGTCGCCAGTGCCGACAGCAGCGCCAGTAGCCGGGCCGAGGTGTTGAGCACGCCCCGAATTCTGCGGCACGACCAGGACCGTTTCTGTCCGGGTCATCGCCTACCGTCGCGTTCATGACCGAAACCACGACCCCGGTGGCGCGCTTCGGCGCCGTCACCCTCGACTGCGCGGACCCCGCCGAGCTGGCCGCGTTCTACTCCGCCGTGCTGGGCCTGCCGGTGCTCTACTCCAGCGACGACTTCGTGTACGTCGGCAAGGAAGGCGCACCCAGCCTCGCCTTCGCCCGGCTGGACGGCTACCGGCAGCCCACCTGGCCCGACCCCGAGACGGAGAAGCAGGCGCACCTCGACCTCGGCGTCGACGATCTCGACGCCGCACAGGCCCGCCTGCTCGAACTCGGCGCCAAGGAGCCGGCGAGCCAGCCGCAGCCGGACAGGTGGCGGGTCCTGATCGACCCGGCCGGGCACCCGTTCTGCATCTCCACCGGCGTCTGAAAACCCCGCCCGCACACGAAAACACCCCTCGGACGCGCAGTCCGGGGGGTGTTTCCCGTCGTCGTACCGGCTTACGCCTCGACCTCGGCCAAGACGACCTCGATGCGCAGTTCCTCACCGTCCGGCGCCAGTTCCAGCGCCTCGACGTTGCCCGCGGCCCGCAGGTCCGCGCCGATCGAGCCCAGCGTCTCGACCTGGTTCGCCGGGCCCTGGATGCGCACCGACTCCACCGGCGAGCGCATCGAGCGCTTCGCGTCGCTCTTCGCCTTGCGGATCGCGCTGATCGCCGTGCTGGCCAGCGTGATCACCTCGGCGGCGTCGCCGTCACCGGCGCCGGCCGGGGTGGGCCACTCGGCGCGGTGCACCGAGTCCGTGTGCCACCACGACCACGCCTCTTCCGTGGAGTACGGCAGGAAGGGCGCGAACAGGCGCTGCAGGCTCGCCAGCGCCTTGCGCAGGGCGAGCCGCGCGGACTGGGTCGCCGCACCGCCCTCCTCGTCGTAGGCGCGCTGCTTGATCAGCTCCAGGTAGTCGTCGCAGAAGAACCAGAAGAACCGTTCGATGCGCTCCAGCGCGGTGGTGTACTCGAAGGTCTCCAGCGCGTCGGTCGCCTGCCGGATCACGTCGTCCAGCGAGGCCAGCATCGCCTGGTCCAGTGTCTCGGTGATGCGCGCGTCCGCCGTCGGCTCGGGGAAACCGAGCGCGAACTTACTGGCGTTGAGCAGCTTCGTGGCCAGACGGCGGCCGATCTTCATCTGGCCCTGGTCGAAGGCGGTGTCGGTGCCGGGACGCCCGTTGGCCGCCCAGTACCGGACCGCGTCCGGGCTGAACTGTTCGAGCAGGCCGATCGGGGTCACCACGTTGCCCTTGGACTTGCTCATCTTCTTGCGGTCCGGGTCGAGGATCCAGCCCGACAGCGCCGCGTGGTACCAGGGCAGCGTCTGCGACTCCAGTTCGGCCCGCAGCACGGTGGCGAACAGCCAGGTGCGGATGATGTCGTGCGCCTGCGGGCGCAGGTCCATCGGGAAGGTCTGCGCGTAGAGCTCGTCGTCCTCGCCCCAACCGCAGGCGATCTGCGGGGTGAGCGAGGAGGTGGCCCAGGTGTCCATGATGTCCGGGTCGCCGACGAAGCCGCCGGGCTTCCCGCGCTGGTCCTCGGTGTAACCGGCCGGGGTGTCCGAAGACGGGTCGACCGGGAGCTGGTCCTCGCCGGGCAGGATCGGAGCGCCGTAGACCGGCTCGCCCGCCTCGTCCAGCGGGTACCAGATCGGGAACGGCACGCCGAAGAACCGCTGGCGGCTGACCAGCCAGTCACCGTTGAGACCGCGGACCCAGTCGTCGTAGCGGGCCTTCATGTAGGCCGGGTGCCACTTCAGCTCGGCACCGCGGGCCAGCATCGCGTCCTGGTGGTCCAGCGAGCGGATGAACCACTGCCTGCTGGACACGATCTCCAGCGGCTTGTCGCCCTTTTCGTAGAACTTGACCGGGCGGACCGTCTTGCGCGGCTCGCCGTCGAGGTCACCACTCTCGCGGAGCAGGGCGACGACGCGCTCACGCGCCGTGTGCACCGTCGCGCCGGCGAGCTCGGCGTAGGCCTTGCGGCCCTCTTCGCTGTCCAGTCCGTGGGGCGGCTCCGGCAGGATGCGGCCGTCGCGGCCGATCACCGTGCGGGCGGGCAGCTTGAGCTCGCGCCACCACTGCACGTCGGTGAGGTCACCGAAGGTGCAGCACATCGCGATACCGGCGCCGCGCTCCATCTCGGCCGCCGGGTGCGCCAGCACCGGCACCTCCACCCCGAACAGCGGCGAGGTGACGGTCTGGCCGAACAGGTGCCGGTAGCGCTCGTCGTCGGGGTGCGCGATCAGCGCGACACACGCCGGCAGCAGCTCGGGCCGGGTGGTCTCGATGTGGATCGGGCTGCCGTCGTGCTGGTGGAAGCTGATCCGGTGCCAGGCACCGGCGTGCTCGCGGTCCTCGAGCTCGGCCTGCGCCACGGCGGTGCGGAACCCGACATCCCACAGCGTCGGGGCCTCCGCCTGGTAGGCCTCGCCCCGGTCGAGCAGCCGCAGGAACGCGCGCTGCGACACCCGCTGGGCGTGCCTGCCGATCGTGGTGTAGGTCCGCGACCAGTCGACCGAGAGCCCGAGCCTGCGCCAGGTGTCCTCGAACGCCTTCTCGTCCTCGGCGGTCAGCAGTTCGCACAGCTCGATGAAGTTCCGGCGCGAGATGTCGCGCACCGGCCGCTCACCCTTCTTGACCACCGGTTCCGGCACCTGGAAATCGGGGTCGTAGGGCAGCGACGGCTCGCAGCGGACGCCGAAGTAGTTCTGCACGCGGCGCTCGGTGGGCAGGCCGTTGTCGTCCCAGCCCATCGGGTAGAAGACCTGCTTGCCCCGCATCCGCTGGAAGCGCGCCACGATGTCGGTGTGCGTGTAGGAGAAGACGTGGCCTACGTGCAGGGAGCCGCTGACGGTCGGCGGCGGTGTGTCGATGGAGAACACCGCGGCACGCTCTCCGGGAGCGGTGAACCGGTAGATTCCGGACTGCTCCCACTGGTCCGCCCACTTGGCATCCAGACCGTCCAGCGCTGGACGGTCCGGCACGTTCGGCGTGGTCTCGGACACGCTGTTTGCCACCTCATCTGCTGCGATCGCTGTCGAATCGATTGAGCACAGGCCGCACTGACCGGCCCGTACGAGTAGATACAGCTTAGCCGGGCGGGTCGGCGCGCCGTTCCCAGCCGAGTCGTGGCCGAGTCGTGGCCGTGTCGGTGCGGGCGGTCAGTCCGGGTTGAAGTTCTCGTTCACCTGATCCGCGAGCGCGTCGAGCATGCGCGCGGCGACCTCTCCGGCCTCGCAGGCCACCCGGAGTTCGGCCCGGCTCGAACCCGCGCCCGACTCGAAGACGTGGAGTTCGCCCTGCCCGCCGGGCCATTCGAGGTGCAGCCGCGGCGGGTCGAGCCGCACCTGGGAGTCGTGGAAGCCCAGCCACGCGTTGCGGCGGGCGGGGTCGGCGGCGGTGTTGAGCACGAGCTCGGGCAGGGCGTCCATGCCTCTGCTGGCCTGAGAAGGAATCACACGACCGGCTTACCCAGGGCCGCACTCGGGGAAAACGGCACCACCCGGACAGAGCAGTGCCCAGCGGAACCGCCGAATCGACGGCAGAGTGTCCAGCTTTTCGGCGAAAGTACTCGTCAGATCGCGCAAACTGACCAGCCTGATCGCGCACTGTTGCCTGATCCACTACCTGCTTTGCACGCTTTCCGCCATGAACCTCCGCGAACTGCACCGCCACCTGGTGGTGGCACGGCGCCTCGACGAGGAGGCGATCGCCCTCCAGCGCCAGGGCGTCCTCCCCGCGTACGCGCCGATGAAGGGTCAGGAAGCCGCGCAGGTGGGGAGCGCGGCGGCTCTGGACCCCACCCGTGACTTCGCCTTCCCCACCTACCGGGAGCTGGGCGCCGCCGTCGCGCTGGGCGTCGACCTGGTCGGCTACCTGGCCAGCCACCTCGGCAACTGGCACGGCGGCCTCTACGACCCGATGGCGTCCCGGTTCGCGCCGTTCAACGCGGTCGTCGGCGGACCGGTGACGCACGCCGTCGGGTGGGCGATGGGGGCCCGCCTCGACGGCACCGGCGGGGTCGCGCTCACCTATTTCGGCGACGGCGCGAGCTCGCAGGGCGACGTGCACGAGGCGATGAACTTCGCCGGTGTCTACCGGCTGCCGGTGATCTTCTTCTGCCAGCACAACGGGTGGGCGATCTCGGTGCCCAGTGAGCGGCAGGTGGCGGGCGGCTCGGTCGCGGCCCGCGCCGAGGGCTACGGGATCACCGGCCGCCGGATCGACGGCAACGACGTGGCCGAGGTGTACGAGGCGACCAGGGAAGCGGTGGACCGCGCCCGCGACGGCGGCGGGCCCACCGTGCTGGAGGCGATGACCTACCGGCTCGGTCCGCACTCCACTTCGGACGATCCCGGCCGCTACCGGCCACTGGCCGAGGAACGGCAGCGGGCCCAGGACGATCCGCTGCTGCGCTCGGCCCGGCTGATCGGCGACGAGGAATTCCTGGCCGAGGCCGAGTCCCACGCGGCGAAGGTGGTCCGCGAGGTCCGCGAAGGTCTGCTGGCGCTGGGCGAACAGCCCGGCGAAGAGATGTTCTCGTTCGTCTACCGCGAACCCACCCGTGCCCTGCTTGAGCAGCAGCGCCGCTGGAAGGAGTCGGCCGATGCCCAGTGAGATGGTCACTGAGAGGGTCACTGAGAGGGGCACTGAAGCAACCGAGTTCTCCCTCCAGCAGGCGATCAACCTGGCGCTGTGCCACGCCTGCGAGGACGACGACCGCGTGCTGGTCTTCGGCGAGGACGTGGGCAGGCTCGGCGGGGTGTTCCGGGTGACCGACGGGCTGCAGGCCAAGTTCGGCGAGGACCGCGTCTTCGACACCCCCCTGGCGGAATCGGCGATCATGGGCATGGCGGTCGGGCTCGCGCTGGCGGGCTGGCGCCCGGTGCCGGAGATCCAGTTCGACGGGTTCAGCTATCCCGCACTCGACCAGATCGTCAACCAGGTCGCCCGCATGCACTACCGCAGCCGGGGGACCGCGCCCATGCCGATCACCCTGCGGCTGCCCAGTTTCGGCGGCATCCGCGCGCCCGAACACCACGCCGAAAGCCTGGAATCGCTGTTCGCGCACGTCCCCGGCCTCAAGGTGGTGTCCCCGTCGACCCCGGGCGAGGGCTACCACCTGCTCCGGCAGGCCATCGCCGACCCCGATCCGGTGATCTTCCTGGAGCCGAAGTCGCGGTACTGGCATCGCGAACCGTTCGATCCCGCGGCGCCGGTCCCCGTCGCGCCGGTCGGCACGAGCCGCATCGCCCGGCCCGGCCGCCACGCGACGCTGATCGCGTGGGGCGCGATGGTGTCCCGCTGCCTGCAGGTCGCCGAACTGGCCGCGGAGGACGGGGTCGAGCTGGAGGTGCTGGACCTGCGCTGGCTCAAGCCGATCGACGCCGAGGGCCTGGCCGAATCGGTGGGCCGCACCCGCCGCGCGGTGGTCGTGCACGAGGCACCGCTGACCGCCGGTCTCGGTGCGGAGGTGTCCGCGCTGATCACCGAGCGGTGCTTCGACACGCTGCGCGCCCCGGTGCAGCGCGTCACCGGCTACGACGTGCCCTACCCGGCCGGGCCGCTCGAAGACCAGTACCTGCCGGGCATCGACCGGATCCTGACCGCCGTCCAGACCGTCCTGGAGTACCGCCGTGGCTGAACTGACCTTTCCCCTTCCCGATCTCGGCGAGGGCCTGATCGGCGCGAAGGTGCTGGAATGGCTGGTCGCCGAGGGCGAGTTCGTCGAGCGCAACGCGCCGCTGGTGGACGTGGAGACCACGAAGGCCTCGGTGGAGATCCCCTCGCCGCAGTCGGGAAAGGTGCTGCGCCTGCACGTCGGCGAGAACGACGAGCTCGCCGTGGGCGATCCGCTGGTGACCTTCGAGGTGCCCGACGACCAGGCGGGCATCGTCGGCACGGTGCCCCGCGAAGAGAAGCCCGCCCGCCGGGTGCGGCTGACCGTGCCGGAGGACTGAGCGTGTTCGCGATCGCGCCGGACGGCGGCAAGATCTGGTACGACCACACGCCGGGCGAACCGACCGTGCTGCTGGTGCACGGTTTCGCCAGCGACAGCGCGCGCACCTGGGGCGCCACCGGATGGCCGCGGGCGCTGGGCGGGCGCGGGGTGCTGGCGGTGGACCTGCGGGGCCACGGCCAGAGTCAGGGCCACCGGCCGCCGGGCGGTTTCACGCCGGAGAACCTGGCGGACGACCTGCTCGCGGTGCTCGATGCGGCCGGGGTGGCCGAGACGGACGTGATCACCTACTCGATGGGCGGCCTGGCCGGCTGGGCGCTGGCCCGGCGTGCCCCGGGACGGGTGCGCAGGCTCGTGCTCGGCGGCCTCGGCGCCCGTCCCGCCTCCGCCGCCGAAATGGCCGGTGTGGCGCGGGAACTGGGCGCCACCGGACTGGAGGCGATCGCCGAAGACATCGCGGGGCACCGGATCGAAGGACCGGCCCCGGTGCCCGCGCTCCTGGCGGCGGGGGAAGCCGACACGCTGGCCCCGGACGCCGCCGAACTCGCCGCGGCACTGGGCGCGCCGTTCGCGCCCCTGCCGAACAGAAACCACTTCAACGCGTTGAGCAGCCGGGCCTTCAAACAGGCCGCGCTCGAATTCCTGGAGGCGAAGTGATCACCAACCCGCGTGTGCGGACGGCGCTGTCCGGCATCCCCGCCTACGTGCCCGGCAAGGCGAGCCCCGGCCTGGTGAAACTGTCCAGCAACGAAAACCCGTTCCCGCCGCTGCCCGGGGTGCTCGCCAGGGCCACCGCCGCGGTCGAATCCCTGCACCGGTACCCGGATCTCGCCGCGACCGAACTGACCTCGGAGCTGGCCCGGCATCTCGGCGTCGACCCCGGCCGCATCGCCGTCGGCACCGGCAGCGTCGCCCTGCTGCACCAGCTCGTGCAGGCCACGGCGCAGGCCGGTGACGAGGTGATCTACGGATGGCGCTCGTTCGAGGCGTATCCGATCTCGGTGCAGGTGACCGGTGCGACGCGGGTCGAAGTGCCCCTGGGAGAGGGCGCACGCCTCGACCTCGCGGCGATGGCCGCGGCGGTCACCGAGCGGACCCGGCTGATCCTGGTCTGCTCCCCCAACAACCCCACCGGGCCCGCGGTGCGCCGCGACGAGTTCGAAGCGTTCCTCGACGCGGTTCCGCGCGACGTCCTCGTGGTGCTCGACGAGGCCTACGCCGAATTCGTGCGCGACGAGCAGGCCGCGGACGGCCTGACGTTCGCCGACCGGGAGAACCTGTGCGTGCTGCGCACCTTCTCGAAGGCCTACGGCCTGGCCGGACTCCGCGTCGGGTACGCGGTGGCGTCCGTGCCGGTGGCCGCGGCGATCCGCAAATGCGCGGTGCCGTTCGGGGTGTCCACCATGGCCCAGCTCGCCGCGATCGAATCGCTGCGCTGCCAGGAGGAGATGCGCGGCCGCGTGGACGCCGTGGTCGCCGAACGGCGGCGGGTCCGGGAAGCGCTGCGGGACCAGGGCTGGAGCGCGCCGGAAACGGAGGCTAACTTCGTGTGGCTGCCCACCGGTGAGCGAACCGCCGAGTTCGGCGAGTTCTGCCGCCGCGCCGGACTGCTGGTGCGGCCGTTCCCCGGTGACGGCTGCCGCGTCACCATCGGCACCCCCGCGGAGAACGACCTGTTCCTCACCACCGCCGCCGACTGGCCCCACCCCGCCTGATGCGGCCAGGAGGGGGCGCGTTCCCATTAGGGCCCCCGGGTTCTGGGGGTCGTCCCCTCACGGTCGATACGACCAGGGTCCCGGCGAAGTCCGGTCCGCTCGCGGTGTACGGCGCGCCCGCCGAGCGAGTCCCACCCTCGTGCGCTTGTGTCC
>NZ_VJWX01000389.1 GCF_007713715.1 Amycolatopsis rhizosphaerae | reverse complement strand
CACCTTCCCCGCGCGGCGCACGTCCCAGCTGCCGAACAGCGGCGAAACCCAGTACGTGGTGCACACCATCGAAGCAATCCCTCCCCAGCGACGACTTCCCCACTGTGTTGCATAACTGCAACAATATCCCAATAGTAACACAGACCGCTCCATCACTGCGATACCGTGTCATTACTGCGACGGTAGAAGCGTCGAAACGAGGGAAGATGGCCGGACGACTGGACACGGGCAGGCTCTACGCGGCCCTTGACGCGCAACGGGAAGCACGCGGGCTGTCGTGGCGGCAACTGGCCGCCGAGGCCGGGGTGAGCGCCTCGCTCGTCAGCCGCATGGGCAACGGGCACCGCCCGGATCTGGACGGCTTCATCGCGCTCGTCCAGTGGCTCGGCATGCCGGCGGAGACCTTCATGGTGTGGCCGGAGGGAGCCCCGGAGCGGCGGCCAAGGCCCTCACTGGAGGCCCGGCTCGCCCCGTTGCTCCGTGCCGATGACGAGTTGTGCGAGTCCGATCGCGACCATCTGCTCGACGTCGTCGCCGTCACGCTCCGCCACCTCCGCGCCCGGAAGAGGTGAGCCGGTGACGCTGCGACGCGGCTTCAAGAAGGAGGCCAGGGAACTTGCCGAAGAGGTTCGCGCCGAACTCGGCATCGACACACTCACCCCGCTCGATCCGTACGCACTGGCCGAGCTCTACGGCATCGAAGTGTTCGACCTGACCCACCCCGATCTGCCCCCGGATTCCGTGCGGCACCTGACCGAGGTCCGCCCGCACGTCTTTTCCGCGGCGCTGGTGCCGCTGGCACCCAGTGGCGCGATCATCATCGAAAACCACGTGCACCACCCGCGACGGCGCCGCTCCACCATGGCCCACGAGATGGCCCATGTCCTGCTCGAACACCCCTTCAACCTGATGCTGAGCGACGAAGGGGGCTGCCGCTCCGCGGTCGCCACCCTCGAAGAGGAGGCCACGGAGCTGTCCGGGGAGTTGCTGATCCCTACCGGGGGCGCCCGGATCGCGGCATTCCGCGGCTGGTCCGATCAGGTGGTGGCGAGCCGGTTCCGGGTCAGCCTGCGCATGGCGCGATGGCGCATGAACGTCAGCGGCGCGCGGCGCATCGCCTGTCGTTGGCGAGATCGCCGCACCCGGAGTGAAGTTTCCACGGCGCGGTAATCCACAGGTTTGTGCACAGCTGGGGACAACTGTGTCCACAAACGACATCGAGCCCAGTGCCTTGGCGGTCCACTGACCGTACGAGAGCGGATAAACCTGCCGACCGGGTGAACCCACCGCGAGCGGGATCACCCGCCACGGAGGTGGCAAAAAGTCCATTGTGGACAAGCTTCCCGAGATCCCGGTCGTGGGTAACCGAAACGACTGGTCGAGCTCAACACCGGCTCCTTCGGTGCCGATAGCGACATCAGCTATCCGGAAACCCCGATCCGGCGGAGGCACCACCATGCTCAAATCCAGTTCCCTCTGGCGGTCCCTGGCCGCGCTGGCCGCGACCTTCCTCGTCCTGGCCCCGATTCCCAGCCAAGCGGCCCCGCCACAGCCCATACCTCCGCCTCCGGCGGGACCACCGCACCCGATGACCGACATCACGGCCTCGGACGCGCAGTACTTCAGGCTGACCTGGAGGCCCGACTCGCTGGCGGGTTCGATCGGGAACCTCACGAGGTTCCACAGCACCACCCCGCTGCCGACGCTGAATCCGCAACAACTCGTCACCACCATCGCGGCCGGTGGCCCGTTGGTCAGGCACGCCACCCAGCAGTGCCCGCAGGCGCTGGTGCCTCCTCCGCCACAGAACATGGCCGGCGCGATCTACCCGCCGATGAAGAAGCCCGCGGACTGGTACTGCCTCGACCACGCTGATTCCGGCGACCCGAACGAGGCACCCGTCGGGCCCGACAGGCACCTTCCCGGCTGGTCGCTCCAGGGGATCAGCGGCAGCGAGGACACCGCCCGTGGCATCCCGCACACCATCGCCGGCCACAAGGTCTTTCTGCTGTCCTGGTATCACAACGACGCGGCGGGGCACAACGACGGTTCCCGGCTGACCTTTCTGTTGCAGGATCCCCAGAACGCTCGGGGCAACTACCAGCACGTCGGCCTGGTCCAGTTGTCCGGCAGCAAGACGAATCCGACTTTCCGGCCGCTGCGCACCCACGCGGACGGCGTCGTCTGGTACCGCGACGCCACCACCGACCGCCTCTTTGTCGCCGATCCGGATCGGGGGCTGCTGGCGTTCGACATGAACAAGATCCTTGATCTCGGCTCGACCGTCGACCCGCGTGCCCCCGGCTTCCGGTACGTGCTGCCCGAGGTCGGTGTTTGGGGCACCCGGGGCGGGCCGTGCAACAGGACGCTGACGGCCGGAGAGACCGGATTCGTTCCGCGGCCGCACGTCCCCTGCTACAACTACGCCTCACTGGACACCAGCGTCACGTCCTACCAGTTCGTCACCGGCGAGTACTGCCGACTCCGGATTCACGACCAGCCGTCCTGGTGTCCCTCGCGGCTGGCGCGGTGGCGGATCAGCGACATCCAGAACTGGACTCCGAACACGACGATCGAGGCCGTCCAGGTGTTCACCCAGCCGGCGACGAGCGTGCAGGGCGCCGCGTCGTACAACTTCTCCGGGGGTCCGTCGGTCTGCTACTACTTCAACAGCAGCCGGGGGAGGAACAATCTGGGCTGGGTGTTCGCCGACCGGCCGGACATCACCGCCGCCCCGCAGTACGAACACGGCGGTGTCGGTCTGCAGGACCTCTACGTCGAATCCGACGAACGCCAGTTGTGGACCGTCACCGAATGGCCGGGCTACGGGAAACGGATCCTGTACGGCATCGCCCCACCACCCCCACTGTGCCCGTAGCACGGGTTCCGCCACGCCGGTCGGCTAAATTACCCGTTGAAGCGGAGCTCGGCGATGGCCGCGAGGTCGATCCCGTACCTGTGGTAGACCTTGAGCGTGTTTTCGCTGGTCAGCTGCTCTTCGGCATACCCGAGCAACTGGGCGGCCCGGAGGACGTCGACGGTGGTGCCTGCCTCGATTTCCAGGTAGGGCGGAATCCGAGGCCATTCGTCGATCTCCAACTGCGCCCCGTCCAGGACAAAGCTGGTGCGGCGGTTCTCCTGGTACGACCTCGGCGTGAAGCCGAGCAACCCCAGCAGTTCGTTCGTGGCGGCGAAATCGTCCACAGTCACCTCGGCCTCGTAGGTGCCGTCGATGGCGTCGCTGCGAACTTCCTTGACGCACAGAGTGGTTTCGGAGCCCGTGTCCCGAAGCCGAATCCACTTCGCGTCGTTTCCGGGGACGATGTCGTAGACGTAGCGCCGCATGAGCTTCGGCTCGCCGATCTGTCGCCCGCCCTTGGCCAGGATGCGGACGGCCGTGGCGGCCGGGTCGATGTCCAGCACCTTGGCTTCGTGCTCGATGGGCACGGGAAAACTTCCTCTCACTGTTCGAGCTGCACGGATCGGGTTTCCTGGAGCGCGTTGTGCTGATGATCGTTCCCGATGGTCCCGACCGGCGAACGGTCAGGCCTCGGCCGGATCGGCCGCCCTGGCGATCCGCTCGATCTCCGCGCGCCGGTTCTCCCAGAAGGCGGTATCGGGGCGGTCGATGATCTGGGTGCGTGTCTCGTGCTCGGTCGCCCACATGTCGGTGCCGCGCTCGGGCAGGGGTTCGGGGAACGGGCGCGAGAAGACCTCGCCGAAGTACCTGGCCTCCCAGGTCGACAGGTGCTTGGTCAGGCCGAGCAGGTTGGTCCCGGTGGCGGTCAGCGGGCGACGGATGTCGTATTCGCTGAGCCCGTCGAGTTTGGCGAGCATCGCCTCGCGTATCCAGCGCAGTTCGTCGTGCAGGTAGGTCTTCGCGTAGTCATCGATCACAGGGCAACAGCTTGCCTCAAGGTCGGCTTGCCCTGAGGCTCCTCCACAGGACGGGTTGATGGCTGGGCTCAGGGCAGCGAGGATCTCGCCGTGGGTTCTGCTTCCAACCCGGGCTTGCACAGTTTTCGGGACCAGCGGTGGACAAGCTGGGACTTCGTCTCAACGGCCGATGAGGTACTGGTGCGCTGCCCCCGTTGCGATGCCTGCGCCAAGGTGGTGCACCTCCCACGGCATGGCCAGGGCTCGGGCCTGCGACGGCTCGTCTGTACCGCTTGCGGCTATACCTCTGACAAACATCTGGCTGGTCGCTGGGTGCTCCCCAGCGTGCTGTCCCGCCCCGAGCGGCGCGGGACGGTTCGCGATCCCATTTTCCGGCTCCCCTTGTGGCTGCAGACCGACTGCCGTGGGCATGTGCTCTGGGCCTACAACCAACGGCACCTGGATTACCTGGAAGCGTTTGTATCCGCTCGCCTCCGGCTGCGGTCGCAGCCTGATCCCGATACTGGCTGGCACCGCCGGATGACGATGACCGCGAAGCTGCCGAAGTGGCTCAAGGCGGCGAAGAACCGGGAGGCCGTCCTGCACCGCATCGCCAGGCTTCGTCGCTCCATCCAGCCCGCATAGCCGAGGCCCACACTGGGCGACCTCCGAAGATCGAGTCGGGCTGGCGGAAGTTCCACCTGCCACCCTGGCTGGTCCTGGTGCTCAAGACACGCCGAGCGCACCGAGCTGCTGCGAGTGATCGGCGAACAAAGAGTGGGAAAGGTGTGGTGTTGATCTCAACCGGCCGAAGGCCGTAATCGCCCGAGAAAAGCAGAGAACCCCCTGTTGCCAGGGGGTTCTCTGTACTGCTGTCTCAACCAGACGTGCGCCCGAAGGGATTCGAACCCCTAACCTTCTGATCCGTAGTCAGATGCTCTATCCGTTGAGCTACGGGCGCTTGTTCAGTTATTAACTTAGCATCCGGCGAACCGGCGCTGAGCGGAGGCTCCGGGATTTGAACCCGGGAGGGGGGGTTACCCCCAACCGCATTAGCAGTGCGGCGCCATAGACCAGACTAGGCGAAGCCTCCCGATCAACGACCACTGCTTGGATAGAGTACACATCCCCTTTCGGCCCCGGCAAAGCACCCCCTCATCGGTGCAGCAGGCGCATCAACCAGCGGGAACGCCCGCCGAGGCCCTCGGCCTCGAAGACGGCGATGCCGACGCGCGGGAGTTCGCGCACGCCCGGGTAGACGAGGTACCGGGGCACCCAGCGGGGCTGGAACTTCGCGTTGAACCGGTAGAGGGTCTCGATCTGGATCCAGCGGGACATCCAGCCCAGCACCTTCGCCGACATCCGGGCGACCGGGCCGGCGCCTATGCGGCGGCCCTGTTCGATGAGTTTCCGGAAGGCGGCGAAGTTCAGGGAGACATATCTCACGCCGAACTCGCTCGCGACGAGCAACAGTTCGGAGATCATCAGTTCGTTCACGCCGTTATCCGCGGCGCGGTCCCGGCGCATGACGTCCAGGGACAGCCCCTCCTTACCCCACGGCACGAACTGCAGCAGCCCCCGGATCCGTCCGTTCTGCTCGGCCGTCACCAGGATCGAGCCGGGGTCTCCCAGGCGGCCCAGCGCCATGGAGAAGCCCCGTTCGGTGTCGCTGCCACGCCAGTTCGCGGCCAGTGCCCCCAGCTCGGCGAGCTCACCCGCGGCCAGGTCCTCGGCCCGCCGCACCCGTACCGTGTAGCCGGCCCGTTTGGTGCGCGACACGGCCTGCCGCACGCCCCGCATGACCCGCCCGTCCAGGGTGAAGGTGTCCGCGTCCACCACGGCCTCGTCGCCGATCTCCAGCACGTCCAGCCCGTACCGTGCCCACACGGTCGCGCCCAGTTCGGAGCAGCCCATGGCGGCCGGCACCCAGCCGTGCCGCCGGCACACGGCCAGAAACTCCTCGATACCTCCGGGCCAGGCCTCGCTGTCGCCCAGTGGGTCCGCCGAGGCCACCGCGGCCCCGGCTATCACCCGGTAGGTGACGGCGGCCTTCCCCGTCTTCGAGAACACGACGAACTTGTCGTCCCGCAACGCGAAGTAGCCCAGCGAGTCCCGGTCCCCGTGTTCGGCCAGCAGTTGCGCCAGCCGGTCCTTCTCCGCCACCGAGAGGTGCGGGGCCGGTTCCGCCGAGCGCAGCAGGAAATACGCCGCCAGCAGCACCGCGCCGAGACCGAACAGCAGGCCCACCGAAGTGGTCAGGTCATCCATCCATGTGACACGGAACACGGCGGGGCCGCTGATCCCCGCCAGTGCCAGCGCCGCGTCGGAGAGCCGGTCCTGGAAGGACATCGGCTCCACCACGCTGTGCGGCGCAACCGACAGCAAGGCGAAGTTGATCACAATGCCGGCGACGGCGAGTTGCACGAACACCCGTACCGCCCGCCACCGTCCGGTCACCGGATCCGGCAGGGCGATGAAGTACCGCCGGTTCGCGATCAACGTCACCGCCAGCGCCACCGACACCAGCCCGGCACCGACGATATGCCGCAGCCCCAGGTGCGACAGCGCCAGTAGCAGGCTCGCCGCCAGTGCGAGCTGCCACGCCCGCCGCTTCCGCCGGCGAAGCCCGGCCGCGAGCATCATCAACAGCACACCGGTGACCAGCACCACGGCTGCCGCCGCGGTGGTCGCCTCCTGTGGCAGCTCCAGCCATTCGGCGACGTGACCCCGCAGACCCCTGCGCCCCGCGGGCAGCACGACGGACACCACCGCGATCAGCCCCACCAGCCGGGTCACCCAGGTGATCGCGGTCACCGCGGCCGTGCCAGTCAGCCGCCAGAGGGCCGGTTCCTGCTTCTCCCCTGTCAACGCC
>NZ_VJWX01000388.1 GCF_007713715.1 Amycolatopsis rhizosphaerae | reverse complement strand
ATCATTCCCTGTTCGTCGACGTCCTCCGGGCTGACACCGTCGTGCACCATCAGGATCAACGTCTCGTGCGGCAGCGCGTGGTAGTACAGGTCCGAGGGGGCCAAGCCGTCCCGGTAACCGCCGCCCTCGGCGGTCACCTTCTGCTCGTACAGTTCGCCGGACACCACGGAGTATTTGCCCGCGATATCGGCGGGCTCCTCTACCCGGTCGACCCAGGCGTTCTTGCCGGCACGCTCCGCCGACGCTTTGGCATACACCTCGGCCTCGTACAAACGACGCGCATACCCGTCCGTCCCGCCCGGCTGAGTCACGGCGATCCCCTCCTATTGCCCCTTTGGCAACAATGGCTCGACCCGCTGCGCCAACTGCCGCGCGTTCGAGCAGGCCAACGAATCCTGACTCGGGCTCGACATCGTGACTCCGACCACCGCCCGCGCGTGCGCGGACACCTCCATTGCCACGGAACAACCGCCCCCAAGTTCTTCCGTCGCTTGCATGGCGTTTCGCCCATTGATGTCGATCTTGATCGCGTCAAGGTCGGTTCTGGTGAACTCTGCGAGCCCTTGTACCGGGTCAAGCGATAGGTCGAAGTCGCCGTAGCCAGGCTTGAGCGCGCCGCATTCGTTTCGCCTTGATTTGTTCTCGCCAGGATTGAAGCCTTGTCCGGCAAGCACCTGGTCGAGAACCTGGCAGGCGTTCAGGTTCGCGAGCACATTCGCGCTGGTGCTGCTGGTGTCCGGTCCGCTGGTGCTGGGCCCGGCGATGCTCGTCAACGGCATGGGCGTGCCGCTGGTGGTGCTGGAACACCCTACGAGAACGACCGCCACGCAACTCGTCGCGGCGAGAAAGCGGATGGCACGAGTGCTGGTGCTCATGAAGGTCCTCGGTCTTCGAACGGGCCGAAATGCCTGGCGGCGGCTTCATCCGACGCGTCGTAATGCTTGATCGCTTCGTCGAATGCCTGCTTCAGCATGTCCAGGCTTTCCCTGGTCTTCCGGAACACCGGGATGAGTGCCTGATCATCCGCGATCATCGCGTTCTGGAAGTGCTGGGCGACCCTTTGTGCGTAGTCATCGTTGCCCAGCATCGGTGCGCGCTCCAGTCGATTTGCCCGCCGACCGATGTCGGCCAGCCGGTCCTGAATCCGCGTGACGGCGCGCTTCAGGTGTGTGCCGGTTTCTTCGTCGACGGCCCATTTTCCTGCCTTCGCGTCCGCGAGTAGTTTCCCGGCGTCGTCGGCCATCTTGTTGACCTGTTGTTCGCCGCCGAAGATGACTGCCATGCTGGAGCCGAATTGCTCGCTCGTGGTGTTGTCGTCGGCCATGATGACCGTTCTCCCCACCCGTCGATGCCGGTGATAACGGTTTACCGCGTTCCGCAACGGTACCCTGCGGCGCACATTTTGTCGCAATTTTGCCGCGACAAGTAGCTGTCGCGTTATCGATTCAGGCGGTCGCGCAGCCATTGGGCGATGCGGGCGCGGTCGGCCGGGGTGAGTGTGTGGCGTTCGGCGCCGTCGGACAGGGTTTCGGTGGTGAGGAAGAACCGGCCCCCTGTGGTGTCGAACCAGGTCAGCGACCCCACCTCGACCTCGCGGCCGCGCCTGGTCCGGGTGCCGGGTTCCCGGACGGAGCAGGTGATGGCCCCGGCACGGACGACCGGTGCGGTGAAGAAGCGCTCGGCGGCGCGGGGGCCACCGGACGCGTTCGTTGGCACAGCGTCGATCCCGCCGAAGAAGTTTTCGCCGTGGTCCGGACCACCGGGGTGTACGCCACCAACCTGGACATAGGTCACGGGTGCGCCGTGGACCGGTTCCCAGTCGGGCAGGAAACCCACCAGTCTGTCGACGACCTGCGCGGGACGGAGTTCGCCGAAGCTCAGCACGGTGCCTTTCTGGCTGGTCAGCACGCCGGTCCGGCCTCGCCAGCCGCCGCGGTACAACAACCGCCGACCGGCCTCGACCACGTTCACGACCTGGGTGAGTACCACCTCGGGTTCGGCCCAGATCCGCAGCAGTTCCTCGAAGTCGGCGCGCAGGCCGCCTCCGCGGGACAGCCAGCCGTCCCGGTGGAGCCGCTGGCGGAACCGTTCGCGTCGCGCGGCGCGTTCGGTGCCGCTCTCGCCGAAGTACGGGAGTTCGTGAGGGGCGATGAACCGGCCCAGCTCAAGGTCTTCGGCCAGGAAGTCCAGCTCGGTCAGATCCGCGTCGAACCTCACGGTATTCGCCCCCCTGCGACAACCGCCCATGTTCGTAACGTTCGGTAGTGACGGTGTCTCGTGAGAGTAATGGTCCGCCGTCAGGTGCGGCAAGCGGCCACACGGCCCAGTGATCGGGGAAGATGAGGGCGGACCGGCGCGGTGCACGGACAGGAAGGGCGGCGAAGTGGCCGAACGATTCGGGGGCTACCAGAACGAGATCTACCTGCAGGGGCTCGCCGGGACCACACCCGCGTTCTCCACGGACCCCACCACCCTGGACGGTGCGGCCTCGGGCGTGCTGACCCCCGAGGCGTACGGGTACGTGGCCGGTGGGGCGGGATCCGGCGCGACCATGCACGCGAACCGGGAGGCCTTCGACCGCTGGAAGATCGTGCCCCGCATGCTCACCGGCGCCACCGAACGGGACCTGTCCACCACGCTGTTCGGCGCCACCCTGCCCGTCCCGGTGCTGCTCGCGCCGATCGGCGTGCAGACGATCGTGCACCCGGAAGGTGAGCTCGCCACCGCGCGTGCCGCCGCTGCGCTGGGCGTGCCGATGATCCTTTCCACGGCCTCCGCGCACACCATCGAGGAGGTCGCCGAGGCCGGTGGCGACGGGCCGCGCTGGTTCCAGCTGTACTGGCCCTCCGACGACGAGGTCTGCGCCAGCATCCTCGCCCGGGCCCGAGCCGCCGGTTACTCCACGCTGGTCGTCACGCTCGACACCTGGACGCTGGCCTGGCGCCCGCAGGACCTCGACCGGGCCTACCTGCCGTTCCTCAAGGGCGAGGGCACCGCGATCCCGTTGTCGGACCCGGCGTTCCGGGCGCGGCTGCCCCGGCCGCCGGAGGAGGACCTGCCGAGCGCGATCCTGCAGTGGGTGGGCATGTTCACCGGCACCGACCACACCTGGGAACAGCTGCCGCTGATCCGGAAACTGTGGGACGGCCCGATTCTGCTCAAGGGCATCCAGCACGTCGACGACGCGCGCCGGGCGGTGGCCGCCGGAATGGACGGGATCGTGGTGTCCAACCACGGCGGCAGGCAGGTCGACGGTGCGCTCGGCGCGCTGGACGCGCTGCCCGGGATCGCGCAGGCCGTGGGCGAGAAGATCGAGGTGCTGTTCGACTCCGGCGTCCGCACCGGTGCGGACGTGCTCAAGGCGCTGGCGCTGGGCGCGAAGGCGGTGCTGCTGGGCAGGCCGTTCGTGTACGGCCTCGGGCTGGCCGGTGAGGAGGGCGTGCGGCACGTCCTCCGCAGCCTGCTCGCGGACTTCGACCTCACGCTGGGGCTGTCCGGCCACCGCCGCCCGGCCGAACTTTCCCCGGCCGCCCTGCACCGGGACTGAGCCGCGGCGGGGCTCACTCGTCGTGCAGGGCCTCGGCGACGGGGGCGGCCGAGGCCGCCCTGGCCGGGAAGAAGGCACCGAGCACGGCGATGACGATTCCGGCCAGGCCCAGCAGCACCAGCGTCGGTGCGGAGTAGACGTCCAGGAACAGGTCCGGCACATCCCGCTGGATCGCGTGCAGCATCTCCAGGACCATCAGGCGGTGTGCCCCGACGCCGAGCGGAAGGCCGAGCACTCCGGCCGCCACGCCGAGCGCCGCCATCGAGCACACCATCATCAGCGTGACCTGGCGCGGGGTCATGCCGATCGACTTGAGCATGGCGAGGTCCCGGCGGCGCTCCCGGGTGTTGAGCACGACCGTGTTGAACACGCCGAGCGCGGTCACCGCGCCCAGGATCAACGTCAGCAGCGTCACCGAGCCGATGACGAGGAACTCCGTGTTGTGGTCGCCCGAAAGCGTGGGCAGCAGGCGAAGGCCGGGGTCGCCGGCGCGCACGGCGGCGACGAACGCCCGCGGGGCGGTGCCCCGGGCGAGCTGGACGACGAAGATGTCGGCGCGCTCGCCGGGGGCGAGTAGCGCCGCACTCGTCCAGTCGGCGAGCAACTGGTCGTCGTTCCCGGCGATGACCTCACCGGCGATCCGGAACTCCGCCCGGTGTGCCGTGGTCACCACGGTGAGCGGGTCCCCGACGGAGAGCCCGTGTTCGGCCAGGAAACGGCCCGACGCGGCCACCTGACCCGGCCCGTCCGGCCAGTGCCCGGCCAGCAGCGAAGGGCTGAGGTCGGCGGAATCGCCGCGGTAGAAGGAGATCTGCAGGTCCTGGCTCACCCCCGGCACGCTCACCGGCAGGTGCAGCACCGCCGCGAGGCGCCGGGTGCCCGGCAGCCCGCGCAGCATTGCCTCGTCCCCGGAGTCGGTGAGCGCCGCCTCGACCTGTTCCGGCTGGAAGCCCTTGCCGTCCACGGGCACCGGGGCGAGGCCGGCCGCGGCGACGAACAGCCGGTCACCGGTGTCCGGGCGGGCCGCGGACTGGTAGGTGGTGATCGAGGAGGCCAGGCCGATGGCGAGCGTCGTGGTGGTGACGCCGAGCACGACGGCGGCGAGCGTGAGCGCGGTGCGCCCGGGGCGGGCGAAGAGCAGGCCCACGCCGAGGCTCACCGGCCGGGGCAGCCTGCTGCCACTCAGCCATCGCTGGACGCGCAGGCCCCGTCCGGTACCCCGCCGCCTGCCGGAACTGATGGCCTCGGTGGCCGAAAGGCGGCGGGCCCGCAGCGCGGGCAGGATGGCCGCGAGCGCGACCAGGGCGGGCATGCCCAGCAGTACCACGACGTTCACCCAGCCGGCGACGTCGATCTCGACCGGTCCGAAGGCTTCGAAGGCGTGCCCCAGCACCGGAGAGGCGATCATGTCCCCGCACACGGTGCCCAGCGCGGTGCCGGCGAGCGTCGGCACCGACACCATCACCAGGTGGACCGCCAGCACCTGGTTCGGCGTGAACCCGATCGCCTTGAGCACCCCGATGTGCCGGAACCCGGTGATCACCGCGCCGCTGACCACGTTGGTCACGATCAGCGCCGCCACGGCGAGCGCGAGGATCCCGAAGAACACCAGGAACGGGGCGAAGGCCTGCGGGGTGGCGCTGATCTTCGCCCGGACCGCCAGATAGGACTGGGACTCGCGCAGGCTCCCCGCGGGCAGTCCGGCGAGCACGGTGGACTGGTCCGCGGCGAGGTCGGCGGCCGTCGCCGCGGTGGTGAACCGGTAGAGCATCCGCCACCCGGCCGGCCCGAGCGCGGTCAGTTGGTCCGGAGTGACCCACGCGTCCGCGGTGTTGCCGAGGGACAGGGCGAAACCGACGACGGTGAGGGTGGGCCGTCCGGGAAGGACGATGCGGTCGCCCACCGGCACCAGGCCCGCTTCTCCTGGTGGGCGGTTCAGCACGATCTCGCCGGGGGCGGCGGGCCACCGGCCCTGCCACAGGTTCAGCCGGTCGACGGGACCACCGGGATCGGGCCGGCCTGCCACGGTGAGCCTGCCGAGGTAGGCGTAGCCGGTGTCCGAAGTGTCGAGGGTGACCACTCCGAAGGGGCCCGCCGCCGCCTCGACTCCCGGTCGGGCCGCGGTCTGCGCGAGCTGTGGGGCGGAGACCTTCGCGGCGTCGAAGGTGAGGGACAGGTGCGCGCCGTTCTGTGCGGAGTAGATCCGGTCGAAGGCGCTCGACGCCACGGACAGCAGGCCCAGTGCCACCACGATGGTGGCCGAGGCGGCCAGGATCACGATGCCGATCACGGTCGTCTGCAGCCTGCGGCGGCGCACCATACCCCTCGATGCCTGCCAGACGGCCATCATGCCGGTTCCTCCAGAAGGCTTTCCCGCTCGATCCGGCCGTCGGACAGTTCGACCAGCCTGCTCGCGCACCGGTGCGCCAGCACCGGGTCGTGCGTCACCAGCAGCAGGGTCTGGCCCAGCTGGTTGAGGTCGATCAGCAGGTCCATCACCTGCTCGCCCGCCCTGCTGTCCAGCGCCCCGGTCGGTTCGTCGGCCAGCAGCAGGGCGGGACGGTTCATCAGGGCCCTGGCCACCGCGACCCGCTGTCGTTCACCGCCGCTGAGCTGGGCCGGATAGACGTTCTTGCGGCCCTCGATGCCGAGTTCCTCCAGCAGTTCGAGCGCCCGGCTGCGCGCCTGCCAGGTGGGCGTTCCGGCGAGCTGGGCGGCCAGCGCGACGTTGTCCAGTGCGGGAAGATCCTCGAGCAGGTTGAAGAACTGGAAGATCATGCCGATCCGGCGTCGCCGGAACAGCGCCAGGCCCGCTTCGTCCAGCCTGCCCAGGTCCTCGCCGTGGACCTCCACCGACCCCGAGGTCGGCCGGTCCAGACCGGCGATCATGTTGAGCAGGGTGGACTTGCCGCTGCCGGACGGACCCATCACCGCGACGGCCTCCCCCGGCTGGATCCTCAGCGAAACACCGGTCAGTGCGACGGAGTCGCTGTATTCCTTGCGCACCTTCGACAACCGCACCACCGGCCGCGCGCCCTGTTCTTCGGTCACCGCGCCAGCGTGGCCCACTCGCCCCGGCGCGTCGTCGGCCTGGGGTGGTAATCCGGCCGCCGGGTCATCCCTGGGATGTACGCCGCTGCCCCGGGCGGACGATGCGCCCCGGTGCCGGTGTTGGCAGAGTGGGGCCGTGGGATTCACGGCATGGGTGTGGTCGGGGGCTGCGGTGGCCTGCCTGG
>NZ_VJWX01000387.1 GCF_007713715.1 Amycolatopsis rhizosphaerae | reverse complement strand
GCCGCCGCAGGTCGCGCCGATCGCGCGCGGTTCGGTCTCGTTGTCGTACGCGGGTTCGTCGAGCAGCCCGCGGCGGACGTCGCCGAGCCCGACGCGCGAGAGGATCGCGACGCCGTTCCAGCGGCCCCATGCTGTACGGACCGGACCTTTTTTCTCCGACGAGCATTACGGTTCCGGGGTTCCCGGCGCGCCGTTCCCGGGCCGAATACGGCCGAACAGACGAATACCGGAGGCCACAATTCCACCCCTTCCAGGCATTATGACGGTTTCGCCCGAAATAGTCACCAGCGCTTCCGGCGCGGTTCCCCGAAGGGCATTCCGGTACCGTCACCCCAATGACGTGGAGGATGACGGCCGAATCGGCATCGCGTCGCCGGGTGCTCGGCCTGGCCGGACTGGCGAGCCTGCCGGTCATGACCGGCTGCGGAGCCGGGACCAGCCGGGGAAAGGCGGAAGCACCGGCCCCCGCCCCGGAACCGGTGCCCGCGGGCGACGACGTGATCATGATCGTGCGGCATGCCGAGAAACCGGCCGGAACCTCGGCCCCCTACGGGATCACCGCCGACGGGGTGCGCAGCGAAGGCTCACTCACCGTGCGGGGATGGACCCGTGCCGGGGCACTGGCCGGGTTGTTCGCCCCCGCCGGGGACGCACCGGTCCGCGCCGGGCTCGCCCGCCCCGCCGCGGTGTACGCGGCGGCACCCGACGGCGACAAGGAGCAGCGTCCCTTGCAGACGGTCTCGGCGCTGGCCGCGCGGCTGGGCCTGACCGTGACCACGTCCCACGCCAAGGGGGGTGAGGCGGCGTTGGCGGCGGAACTCGCCGTCCGGCACGGCCCCACCCTGGTTTCCTGGCAGCACGAGGACATTCCGGCCATCGCGGTCGGACTGGGCCCGGTCTCCCCCGCCCCGCCCGGATCGTGGCCGGGGGACCGGTTCGATGTCGTCTGGGTGTTCGTCCGCTCCGGCCAGGGGTGGACGTTCCGCCAGGTCCCGCAGCTGCTCCTGGACGGCGATCGGCCCACGGTGATCGCCTGAGGATCCGCTTAAGGCGCCCCGCAACCCCTGGCCACGCCGGCCGCGCGCGGCGATCATGAGGACATGGCGGTGATCTCTGAGCGCGCGGCGGTGCGCCGGCTGCACGACCGGTTCGGCTTCGGGCCGCGCCCCGGCGACCTCGACCGGGGTTTCACCGAGACGCTGAACCGGCTGTTCACCCCGGGGCGCGACGCCGGAGCCGACGCGACCCCGATCCCGCAGCCGGGCGCCCCGCCCCGGGAACCGGACAAGCAGGACAAGACGGCGCGGGCCGCGGCGGCACGGCAACTCCAGGCGCAGGCCACGCAGGCCCTCCAGTGGTGGCTGGACCGCATGGTGGCCGCGGACGACCCGCTCCCCGAGCGGATCACCTGGTTCTGGCACGGGCATTTCGCCACCAGTGAGCAGAAGGTGCGCAGTCCGCAGCTGATGCTCACGCAGAACCAGACCCTGCGCACGCTCGGCCTCGGCGGCTTCACCCCGCTGGCACAGGCGATGGTCGTCGATCCCGCGATGCTGCTGTGGCTGGACGGCAACAGCAACAGGGCGGGCAGGCCGAACGAGAACCTGGCGCGCGAGTTCATGGAGCTGTTCACCCTCGGGGTGGGCAACTACACCGAGGCCGACGTCCGCGAGGCGGCGCGGGCGCTGACCGGGTGGAGCGCCAAGCGGGACGAGCCCACCGCGCGTTTCGACCGCAAGCACCACGACGACAGGCCCAAGAACATCCTCGGCACCACGGCGAACTTCGACGCTGGGTCCTTTGTGGACCTTCTGCTGGGCAGGCCGCAGTCCGCACCGTTCATCGCCGGCAGGCTGTGGTTCCGGCTGGTCTCCCCCGACCCGCCACCGCCCGATGTGCTCAACCGCCTCGTCGCCGCCTACGGCAGCAACCGGGACATCAGGGCACTGCTCCTGGCGATCGCCGGTGAGGACGCGTTCCGGGACCCGGCCGCGTCGCTGGTGAAGCAGCCGGTCGAATGGCTCGCCGGGTTGATGCGCGCGCTCGGGGTTCGCCCCGGCACCCTGCCCGAGAAGGACAGGGCCGCCCTGCTGACCGGGTTGCGCGGGATGGGCCAGGTCCCGTTCGAGCCTCCGAGCGTGGGCGGCTGGCCCGCCGGCGGCGCCTGGCTGACCACCTCGGCGGGGCTGTCCCGGCTGCACCTCGCGCAACTGGTGGCCGCCCACGCGAACCTGGACGCGGTGGCGAAGGCGGCGGACCGGGTGACCGCGGTCGGCGACCTGCTCGGCGTGGACGGCTGGTCCGCCCGCACCCGCACCGCGCTCGCCGGGGTCGCGCACGATCCGAAGCAACTGTCCACTGTGGCCGCTTGTGCCCCCGAGTACGTGGTGAGCGGGTAGGAAATGAACAAGCTGACACGGCGCCGCTTCCTGATCGCCAGCGGAGTCACCGCGGCCGGGGCGCTCGCCGCCGGGGCGACGCAGGTCGACTGGACGCAGTTGCTGGACGCGGCCCAGCACAACCCGCTGGACCCCAACGCGGGCGTGCTGGTCGTGGTGACGCTCTACGGCGGCAACGACGGGCTCAACACGGTCGTCCCGGCGGGCGATCACGTCTACCAGGACGCGCGCCCGGAACTGGCGTACAAACCGGAAGAGGTCCTCGGCCTCGGCGAAGGGCTCGGACTCAACCCCGGCATGAAGGGGTTGAAGGGCCTGTGGGACAACAAGGAACTCGCGATCGTCCGCGGGGTGGGCTACCCGAAACCGGACCACAGCCACTTCCGCTCGATGGCGATCTGGCAGACCGCCTCGCCGGAGAGCTCGGTACCCACCGGCTGGCTCGGGCGCTGGCTCGACGCCTCCGGCGCCGACCCGTTGCGCGCGGTCTCGGTGGAACCGGTGCTGCCGCCGATGCTCGCCGGGGCACGGACCGCCGCGGCCTCACTGCCGGTGAGCGGGCTCAAACTGCCCACGGGTGCGCTCGGGAAGTCCTTCCAGGGACTGGCCACCGCCGAACCCGGCGACGGTGCCTGGCAGGCGAGGGCCGCCCGCTCGGTGGCCGACCTCTACCGCGCGGAACAGGTGCTCGGCAAGACCGTGGCGCGGGACCCGAAGGGCAAGCACCAGAAGGGGGCACTCGCCGCGCAGCTCGACCTCGTCGCCGGGCTCATCGAGGCCGGAGTGCCCACCCGCGTGTATTCGGTCTCGCTCGGTGGTTTCGACACGCACGCGGACGAGCGGGGCACACAGCAGCGCCTGCTCACCGAACTCGACGACGCGTTGACCCCGTTCGCGCAGCGCCTCGGCCGGACCGACCGGGGCAGGCAGGCCGTGGTGCTGGTGTACTCCGAGTTCGGCAGGCGGGTGGCGGCCAATGCCAGTGAGGGCACCGATCACGGCACCGCGGGCCCGGTGTTCGTACTGGGCAACGGGGTGCAAGGCGGATTCCACGGTGCCGAGCCGAGCCTGACCGACCTGGACAACGGCGATCTCAAGGAGACCACGGACTTCCGCGACGTCTACGCGACCCTGCTGGAGGGCGTGCTCGGCACCGACGCGGGAAAGGTCCTCCCTGACCACAGTGGACGGTTGGACGGGCTGCTCGCCTGACGGCGGGCCTACCTTGGGGACACCCCGGCGGGCGCGGTTCAGGGCGTCTCGGCCTGTGCCGGGGTCTCGGCCGGGGCCGGGGTGAGTCCGCTGAGCGTGAACTCGGCGCCGCCCCCGGCGGCCTCGCCGCACCGCAGTTCGCCGCCGTGGGCCCGGGCGAAGCCGCGGGCGATGGCCAGGCCCAGGCCCGATCCGCCGCCAAGCCGGTCGCGGGCCTGGTCGAGGCGGACGAGACGGTCGAAGATCCGTTCCCGTTCACTGGGCGGGACGCCGGGGCCGGTGTCCGAAACGGTGAACCCGTCGGTGTGGACGGTCAGCGTGAGCGTGCCGTGCCCGCCTTGGGCCCGCAGGGCGTGCAGGGCGTTGTCGACCAGGTTGGCCAGGACCTGGGTGAGCTGATCGGCGTCGCCGAGCACCCGGGCGTCCTCGCCGTGGACCGCCGCGGTCACCTCCGGGGCCAGCAGCCGGACCCGGTCGGCCTGGGCCTCGGCGAGGGCGAGCAGCGACACGGGTTCGCGCTCGGGCTGGACACCGGCGTCGAGCCGGGCCAGTTCCAGCAGGTCGCCCACCAGCTTCCCGGCCCGCCGCGATTCCCGGACCAGCAGCAGCTGCAGGCGTTCGGCCTGCCCGGAACCGGCGTCCGGGGGCAGTTGCAGCACCGCCTCGGCGGCGGCCTGGATCCCGGCCAGCGGGGTCCGCAGTTCATGCGCTGCGTCGGCAACGAAACGCCTGGTTCGTTCCTCGGAATCGCGGGCCGCCCGCTCCGCACCTTCGAGCGCGTCGAGCGCGGCGTCGAAGGCCGCGGCGGTGCGGCCGAGTTCGGTCCCGGGCCGGGCCGGGGCCAGCCGCCCGCCCCGGCCGCCCGAGACGATCGAACGCGCCAGCCGGGTCATCGCGTCCAAAGGGGACAGTGCGAGCCGGACCCCGGCGAGCAGCGCGAGCGCGGTGACCACCACCGCGCCCAGTCCGGTGATCAGCAGCAGGTTCCGCAGTGTCCGTTCGGTTCCGGCGATGAGCGAGTCGTCGGCGACCAGGGTCAGCTTCGCGCCGTTGATCCGGGCAGGCCCGGACAGCGTGGCCCGCACCTGCTTGAGGCGGGTGTCGGGCGCGTCGTCCTCGACGCCGAGGGAAGTGCCGTCGGGCAGGGTGAGCCATCCCCGCACGCCCCGCGTCTCGACCCGCAGCAGCAGGGTCGGCGGGTTCACGTTCTGCTTGGCCAGTTGCTGGGCGAGCTGGACCCGCCCGGCCAGCACCCGGTTGACATCCTGCTCGGCCTGGGCGCGGAACACCGCGTCCACCACGAACCCGACGATCACCAGCACCACCACCAGCACCCCCAGTGCGGTGACGGTCACGCGCCGGTACAGCGAGGCCGTGCGCAGGCCGGTCAAGGGCGGCCCCCGCGCAGGACGTAACCCTGGCCGCGCACGGTGTGCACCACCCGCGGCCCGTGTGCTTCGAGCTTCTTGCGCAGCGTGCTGACATTGACCTCGACGAGGTTGGGGTCGTAGTCCTCGTAACCCCACACCGCGGTCAGGATCTGGGTCTTGCTCACCACCCGGTCCCGGTGCCCGGCAAGATAGCTGAGCAGCTTCCATTCGGTGGCGGTCAGCTCGACCGGGGTCCCGCCGTGGAGCGCCATCCCCGCCTCGATGTCCACCACGAGATCGCCGACCTCGACGGCGGGCCTGGTGCGCCCGGTGCGGCGCAACACCGCCGCCACCCGCGCGACGAGCTCGGCCAGCACGAAGGGTTTCACCACGTAGTCGTCGGCGCCGTCACCGAGCCCGCGCAACCGGTCCTCGACGCCGTCGCGGGCGGTCAGCATCACGACCCCGGCCCGGCAGCGCCGCCGGATCACGCGCAGCAGTGCGAAGCCGTCGCGACCGGGAAGCATCACGTCGAGCACGATGAGATCGGGACGGAACCGGGACAGTTCGGCCTCCAGGTTCGTTCCGTCGGCCAGCGCCCGCACGGTGAACCCGGCGGAACCGAGGGCCGTCTCCACCGCGACGCGGATCGCCTCGGCATCCTCGACCACGAGAATTCGCGGCCCGGCCGGGCCGGATGGGGAAGGCACCGCGGCAGTGTAGCGGTGCCCCGGTGGTGCCCGGGTGAGCTCCGCGCTTCCCAACCGCTGGAACCAGGCGCCTTCCGTGGTGTCCCGCTGGCAGAATCCGCCCGTGCCGCCATCCTCGCAGCCCTTGCGGAAACTGGGCTTTCTGACCATCGGAACCTTCGACGAGCACGACCCCCGCGCCGGTCACGAGTCCACGCTCGGCATCATCGAACTGGGCGAGCGGCTGGGTTTCGACAGCGCCTGGGTCCGGCACCGGCACCTGCAGTACGGCATCTCTTCCCCCGTCGCGGTGCTGGCCGCGGCCACGCAGCGCACGAGCCGGATCGAGCTCGGCACCGCGGTGATCCCGCTGGGCTGGGAAAACCCGCTCCGGCTGGCCGAGGATCTGGCCACAGTGGACATCCTGTCGGGCGGCAGGCTCAATCCCGGGGTGAGCATCGGTCCGCCCACCCACTACGACGAGGTCAGGTCGGCGCTCTACCCCGGCACCGCGGACGCCGAGGACTTCGGCTACGACCGGGTGAAACGCCTGCTGGACTTCGTGCGGGGCGAGCCGGTGACCGCCTTCCGCGGCACCGAGGGCTTCGAAGTGTTCTCCGACCGCGTGCAGCCCCACTCGCCCGGCCTGGGACGGCGCCTGTGGTACGGGGGCGGAAGCCTGGCCTCGGCGCGCTGGGCGGGCGAGCACGGGATGAACTTCCTCACCAGCAGCGTGGTGAAGGCCGAAAACGCCCGGAACTCCCCCGATTTCGCCGCGGTCCAGCTGTCGCACATCCGGACGTTCCGGGCGCATCACCCCGACGGCGAGGCCGCCCGCGTCTCCCAGGGACTCGTCGTGATCCCCACCGACTCGGCCTCCCCGGCCCAGCGGGCGAAATACGCGGAATACGCCCGGAAAAGGACACCTCGGACAGCGGTGCCGCAGGGGCCGGCGCGGATGCTGTTCGCCCCGGACCTGGTGGGCCCGTGCGACGAGCTCGCGGAGCGGCTCCACGCCCACGCGGCGTTCCGGGAGGTCCACGAGGTGGCCTTCGCGCTGCCGTTCACCTTCGAGCACGAGGACTATGTGCAGATCCTCACCGACCTCGCCACCCGCCTCGGCCCGGCGCTCGGCTGGCGTCCCGCGAGCCAGTGACCCGCATCCCTTCCTCCGGCACCTGTGTCCCACTCACGCACCTGTCTGGTCCGCTCGCGGTGCAGGGCG
>NZ_VJWX01000386.1 GCF_007713715.1 Amycolatopsis rhizosphaerae | reverse complement strand
CACCAATCCCTGGTAGCAGAGAGGAATCCGGTGGCCCAGAACGGTTACCAGGTCGACCCGCAGGAGCTGGGCAAGTTCGCCGGCTACCTGAAGGGCACCACCGCGCCCGCCGTGGAGCAGGCGTCGAGCGGAGTGCACGACGCCAACGGCTTCGACAACAATGCCTTCGGCATCTTCGCCGCGCAGCTGCTGGCGGTCCCCGCCCGCATCGCGATGGGGGTGGTCGGCGACCAGTTGTCGAAGCTGTCGAAGGAGATGACCGACGCGGCCGACCGCACGCAGACGGCCGCCAACACCTACACCCAGCACGACCAGAACGTCGCCGCCGATCTGGGCACTTTCAAGGCGGAGGTGTGAACTGATGGCCGTGCTCGATGTGACGTCCTCGAACGCGACCAGCGGCGCCGGCGTCGTCGACAGCTGGAACAGCGTCGCGAAGGCGTGCGAGGAGATCAAGACCGCTCACGGTGGGGACCGGGCCGCGCTGGCCGTGGAAATCGGGGTGGGCGTCGCCAGTGGCGTCCTCGACACGATCGCCTTCGTGATGGACCCGCTGGCCAAGCTCATCGCCGCCGGTCTCGGCTGGCTGATCGAACACGTGTCGTTCCTGCGCTGGCCACTGGACCAGATCGCGGGCAACCCCGACCAGATCAAGGTCATCTCCGACCGCCTGCACGGCATCGCCGAGGACCTGCGGAACACGGGTGCCGATCTCGACACCGCACTGGGCTCGATGATCACCCAGTGGCAGGGGGCGGGCTACGAGAGCTTCCGCGGCGAAATGGACGGCCACAAGGCGCACATCGACGCCCGGGCCAAGTCGGTCGACATCTCGGGCTACGTGGTCGAGACCACCATGGCGCTGATCGCGGCGGTGCGGAACCTGTTCCGTGACATCATCACCACCCTGCTCGGCGACATCATCTCGACCATGCTCATGGCGCTGGCACTCGCGGTGCCCACCTTCGGTGCCTCGGTGGCGGTCGGGACGACGAAGGTGGTGGTCGAGAGCACCGTCGAAACCGCCTCGATGGGGGGCAAACTGGCGAAGGTCGGTGCCTTCGCCAGCCGGGTCGCCGGCCGCCTCAAGCAGCTCGCGAGCATGGGCAAGGAGGATGACGCGATCAGCCTGAACTCGGTGCGGCATCCCGAGGGCGGGGGAGCGAGCAGCCACGGCGGACCCACCACGAACACGCACACCGGCGACAACCCGACGACGACACACCCCGGCGACAACCAGGCTGGGGGTCAGCATCCGGCCGATAACGAGGCTGGGGGTCAGCATCCGGCCGACAACGAGGCTGGGGGTCAGCATCCGGCCGATAACGAGGCTGGGGGTCAGCATCCGGCCGATAACGAGGCTGGGAACCAGCATCCGGCCGACAATGAGGCTGGGAACCAGCATCCGGCCGACAATCCGCCTCCGGCTCGTCCGAACGACGAAGGCAGCGGTAGTTCCGGCAACTCCACGAGGCCGGACGAGGAAGACCCCTTCCAAACGTGGCTCGCCGCGGACAACCACTTCAACGGCCCCGGGGCGTCCCACGACACCCCGTTGACGCATCCCGGCGACGCCCCGACGGCTCAACCGCATCCCAGCGGCGAGAATTCGGGGAACCAGCACACCTCGGACAACGGCGGAGGCTCGCAGCACCCTGCCGACAACCCGTCCACCAACAATGGCTCGCACCCGGGCGAGAACGCGGGTAATGGTCACCCGGGCGAGAACGCGGGTAATGGTCACCCGGGCGACAATGCGGGTAATGGTCACCCGGGCGAGAACGCCGGTAACGGCCACCCGGGCGACAATGCGGGTAATGGTCACCCGGGCGAGAACGCGGGTAATGGTCACCCGGGCGAGAACGCCGGTAACGGCCACCAGGGCGACAACGCCGGTAACGGTCACCAAGGTGACAATGCCGATAACGGTCACCACGGGGAGGCTGAGCCGAAGCCCGACCCGAAGTCGGGGCTGAAGGGCTACGACATCGATGCCCTGAAGAAGCACGAGCAGTGGCTCAAGGACACCTTCGGCAAGGAGACGACCGACAAGGCGAAGTTCGTGGACACCTGGGTCAAGAAGCACGAGCCCGACCTCTACCCGGTGGTCAAGGGGCTGGCCGACGCGAAGAGCAGCAAGAACGGGATCGGCTGGATCAACAAGACCATCGTCAACATCGACAAGCAGTTGACCGACATCCAGAGCCGGGCCGAGGAGGCCTGGAACAAGTCCGACGAGAAGTGGCGGGCCACCCATCCCGATCCCACCACGCTCTGACGGTTGCAGAAGAGGGGCCGCGGGGAAATCCCCGTGGCCCCTCTTCTTGTGTTTGTAGAGAGAACGTGTCTTGTGGCGTTTCCCCAGTTCGGTTGGCTGGTCTCATCCGGTTCCACGGCCGGGGGAGGCGACGATGGGAATCACGTCCGGGACCGGCACGCCGTGCGTGCGCACTGGTCTTGACCTTGGCACAACCCGAAGTTCACCTCCTACGGTCACCCCAACGTGCTGCGGGTCGAGGTCATGCGGCTGCTGACCGAGGCCTTCCAGATCCTCGGCGCGGGAGGATGTGCTCGACCTGTCCGGCTCCACGAACGCGTGGGACACCGTGGAAGAGGTGCTGATCCCCCACTTCGACGAGTGGCTGGTCGCACATCCTGGAAACCACCCGCCCGGAATTCGAAACCCTGCTGCTGGAGATCGCCGACCCCGCCGAGGAGTGGATCACTTCGGCGCAATCGCTGCGCGCGGCCGACCGCAGCACCTCGCCGCGGGTGCTGCCCGCGGACCGGCACCGGCCCGCCGGGGTGGCCGTGCCCGAGCGGGTGGTGCGCCGCAAACGGGCACCGGAAGGGACCGGTGGGCACCCTGACCTGAGCACGCCGTGCGCGGAGCGTGGCGTGCGTTCGGCCATCGGCGGGCTGTTGCCGGGCATCCGTGTGACCGGTGCTGACAGCGCCCCGCCCCGGCGCACAGGGTGGATCCATGGTGGCGACCGAGGTGCCGGGGGAGCACGGAGCCCTCGGCGCACTGGCGGGCCGGTTGCTGATCCAGTGCCGGCCCGCCCAGGCCGGGATCGCGGCCGAGGTCGCGGCCGCGTACGACGCGGGTCTGGTGCTGACCGGGAAGGAGCCGGAACCGGCGGTACGCGGCCTGCGGAGGGCGGGATTCACCGGGCCGGTGCTGTGCGACGCGGACCGGTACTCGGGCCCCGGCCGGAAGAACGCCGCCCGCGGGATCCGGCCCGGCTGGTGCCGCCGCCAGCAGGACCTGGGACTGGTGGCGCTGACCGACTCCGGGTATCTGGAGGCCCGCAACCTGCAGGGCCTGCGGACCATCCTGCGCGCGGCGGCACGCCAGCCACCACCCGCCCTGGCGGTGCTGCCTCTGGCCGCCCGGTGGTTCGCCACCACGGCCATCGCCGGGGCCCTGGTCCGGGAGATCGCCGTGCACGGCGTCCCGGTGGCGGTGGCCGTCGAGAGCCGGGGGGACCCGTTCGCCGTCCAGTACGTCGTCCGGAACTTCCTGTATCTGCTGCGCGAATCCCCGGTTCCGGTGGTGCTGTTGCGCTCGGACGTCGGCGCCCTTGGCGCGCTGTGCCACGGCGCGCTCGCGGCGGCGATCGGCACGGTCAGTGCACTGCGCCACCTGTACCCGGTGACACGCGGGCAGGGCGGCCGGCCACCCCGGGCCGCCGCCTTCGTGACCCCGCTGCTGGCCTACCACGCACTGGACACCCTCGACGAGGTCATCGGCGCCCTGCCGGAGTTCGATCACCTGTGGCGCTGTGAATGCCCCGTCTGCGACGGCCGCACCCCCGCCGCACTGGCCGGGCTGCCGGACGAAACCACCGCGGCCTTCCGGCATTCCCTGCACGCCCAGTTCCGCCTGCGTGCCGACCTGCTGCGCCCGAAGGCGACCAGGGAAGCGCTTGCCAGCACCTGGCACGAACACTGCAGCCACGCGCTTTCCCTCCACCAGGAACTGGCCGAACGGCTGCCGCGCCGCCGGCCTCCCGCCGCGCTGGCGTCCTGGCTGGCCGCCTCCACCGACCCGATCCGCGACGGCGCGCCGATCCCGCGCCAGGAAGCACCCGCGGCCGCACGTCCGCCTTCCCGGCCCCAAGATTCCCCCAAGAACCTCGCGCGAGACTGAGCGCACCGGGCAGGCCGGTGGCGTGAAGGAGGATGCGCACGTGGTGGTGCGGCAGTGGTCCGAGCGGACCTTGGCGGAGGCACTCGGGCGGGAGCACCGGGACGATCCCGTGCGATCGGGCACCGGCGGGCCCGCGGGCAACGCCCGGCTGACCGCGTGGACCGGTCTCGTGCTGCTGGTGCTGTTCGCCGTCGAACTCGGCACCTTGCTCAGCATCGGGCGTTTCCTGAGCTGGCATGTCGTGGTCGGCGTGCTGCTGGTGCCCCCGGCCCTGCTCAAGACCGCCACCACCGGCTGGCGCATCGTGCGCTACTACACCGGTGATCGCGCCTACCGCCAGGCCGGGCCCCCTCCCACGCCGTTGCGGTTGCTGGGGCCGCTGGTCGTGCTGTTCACGCTGGCCGTGCTCGGGACCGGGCTCGCCCTCGTCTTCCTCGGCCCGGACGCGAGCCGTACCCCGCTGCTGACCGTGCTCGGGCAGCGCGTCGACGTGCTGCGCCTGCACCAGGCGACATTCCTGGTCTGGGCGGTGGTGACCGGACTGCACACGCTCGCCCGGATCGTTCCCGCGGTGCGGCTCACCTTCGGCGCACGGAAAACCCGACCCCGTATCCCGGGCCGCGTTTCGCGGGCCGTCACGCTGCCGGTGACGCTGCTCGCGGCCGCGATCGCCGCGACGCTGGTGCTCGGCGCCTCGGGTGCCTGGCTCGCCGGAGGGCTGCACCGCCCGGACCACCACCGTGCGAGCACACTCAGCCACACCGCTCCGTAAGCTCTCCCCGGCTTCGCTGCTGCCGTGAGGGGTCCCCTCACGGCCCACCCGAGCCGCGGGCGTTCAGGAGGTTTGCAGGAGGGCGGTGGTGGCCCTGCGCGCGTAGGCCAGCACCGCCGGATGCTCGTCACCGGCGTCGATCCGCCGGACACAGGCGTCCACAAGGGACTGCAGCACCGCCTGCACCAGCCGGGGCTGCCCGGTGTCCAGTTCGGACACGATGCCGTCGAGCAGGCCGGCCAGCGAGGTGTGCAGCTCCCGGACGCGATCCAGTCCCGAAGCCGACAGCGCGCCCCGGGCGAGGGCGACCCGGCCGCCGTGCGTGCCCTTCGCCGCCTGGTCGAGGTTGGCCACCACATAGGCGACGGCCCGCGCCACGGGATCGCTTTGTGCTTCCACGGCACGGGTGACGGCCTCGATCCAGGCCGGGAACTCGCGGGTCACGATGAGTTCGACGAGTTCGTCGATGGACGAGAAGTACCGGTAGATGCTGTTGCGGGCGAGCCCGGCGCGGCGGGCCACCGCACCCGCGGTGAGTGCCGCGACACCGTCTTCGGCGAGGATCGCTTCGGCCGCGGCGATGAGCTGGCCGAGCCGCTGCTCGCGCTGTTCGCGCACACTTCCCGCGGTGATCTTCGGCATCGGTTCCTCGTGACAGGCTTCCGGCGGGGGCGCCCCGCCGGGAGCCGGCTTGGTTTGCTACGTTGCCGTCATCTTAGAGACAGACCTGTCGCCAAGTAGGTGCGGGCCGAGCCGGCTGGCGGCGGGCCCGGGAAAAGGAAAGCGGATGAAGAAGAGCTACTGGGCCGCCCTGGTCTACCTGGTGCTCGGCCTGGCGGGCGGTTTCTACTACCGGGAGCTGACCAAGGCCCACAACTTCACCGGCGAGACCCAGCTCTCCGTGGTGCACACCCACCTGCTGGCCCTGGGCATGTTGCTGTTCCTGATCGTGCTGGCACTCGACGTCACGCTCAAGATCTCGCAGGCTCCGGCCTTCAAGGTGTTCTTCTGGACCTACAACGCCGGTCTCGCGCTGACGGTGGCGATGATGCTGGTCCACGGCACGCTGACGGTGCTGGGCAAGGAGTCCGGCCCGGCGATCGCCGGGATCGCCGGTCTCGGCCACATCGGGCTGACCCTCGGCCTCGCCTTCCTCTTCGTGGCCATCGGCAAGGCCCTGCCGAAGCCGCAGAAGGAGACGGAGAAGCCGGTCGAGGAGCCGGCCGAAGCCTGAGCCGGCGTCAGCGCTGCCCGTAGCCGCGGAGCTTGCCGACCACGTGCTCGATCTCGGCGGCCGGGAGCAGCCGCGGCGTGCCCGCCGACCGGGCGAGCAGCCAGAGGCGGCACACCCACTCCAGCTGTTCCGCCCGGTGGTACGCCGAGCCGAGCGTGTCACCGTAGGTGATCGTGCCGTGGTTGGCGAGCAGGCAGCCGCGGCGCCCCTCGAGCGCGGCGAGCATGGATTCGGCGAGTTCGGTGGTGCCGTAGGTGGCGTATCGCGCGGTCCGCACGCTGGGGCCGACGACGGCCAGGAGGTAATGGACCGGCGGTACCTCGTCGACCAGGGTGGACACCGCGGTCGCGTGCACGGAATGCGTGTGCACCACCGCGCGCACCGGCGCGCCGTCCGGGTCCTCGGCGCGGCCGTAGACGGCGAGGTGCATCGGGAGTTCGCTGGTCGGCAGCAGCTCACCGTCCACAGTAGACCCGTCGAGGGCCACCACGGGGATGTCCTGCGGACGCAGGCAGGCATAGTCCACCCCGGTCGGGGTCACCGCCACCAGTTCCCCCGAGCGCGCGGAGATGTTGCCCGACGTGCCCACCACCAGCCCGTCGGCACTCATCCGGCGCGCGTACTCGCACACCGCGACGCGTTCTTCCGCCAGGATCACGGTCTCACCCTTCTCGAGATCGGCTCCACCGTACGGCAGTACGGCAGCGGCCGTACCGTCCGCGTTTCCGGCCGCCGCTCCGCGTCAGTGCTTGTGGCCGCGGCCCTTTCCCGGAGGCGGGGGAAC
>NZ_VJWX01000385.1 GCF_007713715.1 Amycolatopsis rhizosphaerae | reverse complement strand
TCACCCTCGCGGGGGCTGACTTTGCTGTGAAGCCCTGGGCGATACGGCCGTGAGGGGACCCCTCACGGCAAACCCGCAGCCTCCCCGGGCACTACCCCGCCACCCGTTTACGGGCGGGGTGGGGCGATCCAGACGCGGTACTCGGCGAGCATGCCGTTGAGGTAGGCCGCGCCGAACTCGTCGTCGAGGTCCACCTCGTGCTTCGCGTTCGGCTGGAACACCCCCGAGTCGCAGCGGTCGCCGAACAGCACGACGCAGTGCCTGCCCGGGTCCCGTTTCGGCGGCCAGAGGAAGCCCTCCGCCCACGGCGCCTGCTTGCGCACCCAGCTCGCCCAGCGCCGCACTCGCGGCAGGTCGCTGTCTTCGGCGCGGATCAGCCACACGTCCTGGGCGACGGCGTTGAGGTCGGTCGCGTCGCAGAGGGTGACCAGGCTCAGCTCGACCGCCGTGAGGACGAGGCTCAGCCGCAGGCCGGTCACGCCGACCCGCCGGAGCGTGCGGAAACCCTTGGCGGGAGAGGGAATGCTGCCGAGCAGGACGTCCGCGAGCGCGGCGGGGGCGCTGCGGGCGGCGTTGTAGGCGGGATAGGGATCCTCTTCCGTGCCGTCGAAGCGGCCCGCGTGGCGGCGGCCGGGGCGGTACGGGGTGAACTCGGTGGCCTTGCGGGTCTTCGGGTGGACGTGCCACAGCAGGCTGTCGGGAGGCAGCAGGAACCGGTGTGGTGTGCCGTCGAATTCGGCGGGCGGGTCGTAGTCCGGCACGGCTCAGTCCTCCGCTCGCTCGTCGAGGGCGGCTTCGGTCAGTACCTCGTCGTCGACCCGTCCGATCAGCCGCACCGGGGCGTCTCCGAGCCGGGCGTGCTCGCCCAGCCACCAGTCGGCCGCGCCCCAGGGGTCGCCCGCCGCGTCCAGGATGCGGTTGATCCGGCCGACGATACCGGGGCCGAACTGGAAGGCGGGCCACTGGCTGCCGCCGTCGTCCCGGTCGAGCCGGATGAGGTCCTCCCCGGTGGGGTCCCAGCCGCGCGCGCGGACTTCGGCTTCGGAGAGCGCTTCCTCCGCGAGGAGCCAGCGGGTGGCTTCTCGCCGTACCTCCTCCGCGGTCGGCGTCCGGGTCCCGAGCAGGGCGGACCGCAGGGAGTCACGGGTGGCGAACCAGCCGGTGAGCTCGCCTGCCTCCCGTGCCGGGCCGGTCAGGCGCGTGCCGCCGTCCGCCAGCGCGCGGCGCACGGGATGGTCGGCGGGCAGCCGCCGCGCCAGGTACCGGGCCAGATCGGCCGACCGCTTGGTCAGCGCCGCGGGAAGGCCCTCCGCGGCCAGTTCCCGGACCATGCCCTCCACCTGCGCCAGTTCCTCCGCGGCGAGCCGGGACCGCACGTCGTCCCACAGCCGTATCAGCGCGTCCAGCGCTTCCCTGGTGCCCATCCGCGCCTCCTCAGCCCCGCACCGTGTGCCGGGCGATCCCGGCGCGCGCCGCGGCCACCGCCGCCTGGTCCATACCACCGATCTGCAGGTCGAACCGGACCTGGGCGCCGGAGGAGGGTTCCTCGGCGCGCACGGTCAGCTTTCCCGTTTCCGACATGAAGAACGTGACCTCGAACGGGGAGCCCGCGGGCCGGGGCGGCAGATTGCGCAGCAGCCCGCGGCCGATGAGCGCGTTGTCGGCGAGTTCCTCGGATTCGTGCGGGCTGGTCTGCTCCCACACCTCGATCTCCACCATGCGCTGGTTGTCCGTGGCCACCCCGAAAGGGTAAGGCCCGCTGTCGGCGGGCAGCGGGGTGTTGGCGGGCAGCAGGTGCGCGATCATCTTCCGGGCGGCCAGCGGGTTGGTCATCGCCAGCGGGTCGCGAGGGTCGACGGCCTTGACCCCGAACGCCCGCGGTAGCACGGTGGTGACCTTCTTCGCCGCCAGCGACCTCACCTCCTCGGGAGGCAGGTTCAGCCGGTCGGCGACGTCCTCCGCGGGGCCCGACCGGGCGCGGTTCAGCAGCGCGAACAGCGCGGCGCCCTTCGCCACCGCGAGATCCGGCTCGTGGTGGCGGGGGTGGAGCCCGAGCCGGTCGGTGATCCGGGCCGAGACGGCGGGCATCTTCGACATGCCGCCGACCAGCAGGACCTCGTCGAACCGGTCGATTCCCTTGCGGCGGGCCAGCTCCACGGTCCGCGCGGTGATCTCCACCATGCGGTCCAGCAGGTCGGCGGTCAGCTCTTCCAGCTTCTCCCTGGTCAGTTCCACGCGCGCCACGGCCCCGGCGAAGCGCAGGTCGGTGCGCCGGGACTGGGCGCGGCTCAGTTCCTTCTTCAGCTGTTCGGCGGTGGTCTGCAGATCCTGCATGAACGGTTCGTCGGCGGTGGGGTCCAGACGCGGATGCTGTTCGGCGAACACCGCGAGCAGGTGATCGCGGACGCGGGCGTCGAAGTCCGCGCCGCCGAGCGCGGCGTCGCCGTCGGTGCACACGACCCGGATGTCGTCCCCTTCGATCCGGATCACCGTGGTGTCGTAGGTTCCGCCACCGAGATCGCACACCAGTGCGTGGCGGGTGCCTTCCCCGCCGGTGACGGCCTGGTAGTGCAGGGCGGCGGCGACCGGTTCGGCCAGCACGTCGAGCACGGTGAGCCCGGCGATCTCCCCGGCGCGGCGGGTCGCCTCCTTCTCCGCGACCCCGAAGTAGGCGGGCACCGTGATCACCACGTCCCGCACGGTGAGACCGGTGCCCTCCCGGGCGGCCCTGGCGAGTTCGGTGAGGATGAGCGCGGAAATCTCCTCGGGCGCGTACTCCTTGCCGTGATAGGTGCCCGCGGTCTTGCGGCGGCCCATCATGCGCTTGGTCAGCTGCGCCACGAGGTGCGGTGCCAGCAGGGCGGCGTCCCTGGCCGCGGTGCCCACCGTGGCCTTTCCCGCGGCTTCGAAGTAGACCACCGACGGGGTGGTGTCCTCGCCGATGGCGCTCTGGGCGATCACCGGCTTGCCCGCCTCGTCGAGGTAGGCGATGCAGGAGTGCGTGGTGCCGAGGTCGATCCCGAAGGGCGTGTCCGGGGACATGATGGTCTGCCTTTCTCTACTGGCCCTGGTAGGTGAACGCGGCCCAGTTCACGGGGGCGCCGAGCGGATGGGTGTCCAGTTCGTCGGCGAGCAGGCCGCCGACGCCGGGCGGCAGGCGCCGCCGCGGGTTGAGCATCCACAGCTGGGTGGCGCGCAGCGCGGTGGCCGGATCGGGATATCCGGAGTTGAGGTAGTGATGGAACATGATCATGAACAGTCCGGTCGGCACGTCCCGCACCGGCCACCGGGCACCCAGCACCCCGGCCGCGCCCGCGGCCAGGAAGGCGGTGGCCAGGGTGAGCGCCTCGTCGTGCGCGTCCTGGGTGAGATCGCTGACGCAGGTCGCCAGCACCACCAGCCCGCCCGCGGCCCCGGCGGGCCGGGCGCGGGCCTGGCGCAGGATGTCGCGGACCGGGAGTTCCGCTTCCCCGTCCAGGCTGAGGTAGGAGTCGATCGGCGGGTCGGTCCGCCTGGCATGGCAACCGAAATGGAGCACGGAGGCGCCCGGACCGCCCGCTCCGGGCAGCAGCGCCAGTACCCGTTCCGGCGTGATCACCTCCGTGGGATCGCTCCCGAGGTGGACGCAGCCGGGATAGCAGTGCCGCCGGATCTCCTCCATTTCCTCGGCGGCCCAGACCAGATCACTGCCCGCGACCTCGATCAGCGCCGGATTCTCCGGCCACGGCCGGGTTTCCCGCCCCACGCTGTCGGTGAACTGGCGGGCGGACGAGGCGTAGCACAGGATCGCGTCCTGGCAGGCGTAGCGCACACCCCCGGGAACCGGCCGGTACGCGGCGTGCCAGGGCACCACCCCGAGCCGTCCCACCGGGACGAGGACCAGCCGCGGTGGGTGTCCGGGCCGCGGGGTGCCGGTTTCGGCGAGCACCGGGCCCATCGCCGTTTCCCACGCCCACGCGCCGAGTTCCCCCGCCGCGGCCTCCCAGTCCGGCCACGCGCCTTCGTCGTACTGCACCTTCCGTTGCGCCCGCTCGAAATTCTCCAGCGGCCCGCCGGGTCCGGCGCCCAGCCCGGGTAGCGGCAGGTGCCGGATCTCCCCGTCCGCGCGCACCAGCACCGCCAGTCCGTCGCCGTGTTCGTCGCGCGGCAGCAGGTACACCAGCGCCCCGGCGCCGGCCCGCTTCAGCGCCGTCGCGATCGCGGCCGGGTCGGGGGGAAGGAGGATGCCCCGCTCCGCCTCGGTGTGTTCCAGGGCGAGCATGACGCGGCGGCGCAGGTCGCTGGGCACCGTCAGCCCCGGGTCGAGGGGCAGCGCCTCGCCGCCCGCCACATCCCATGGGGACTCCTGGGTTTCGTCCTCCCACTCGCCCGCCAGGTCGTGATGGCCGTTTTCCCGCAGCAGCGCGGGGATCCCGGCGTCCACAGTGGCCGAATGCAGCACCATGGCCCGGCCCAGTTCGAGGGCCCGCACCGCCGCCTCGGGCTCGCCCGCGGCCAGGCACCACCGGGTCACCTGGGCCGATTCCCCCTCCGCCGAGCGCGCGGCGGCCAGTCCGCGCCCCGCCCCGGACTGCAGCAGGACTTCCTGGGTGCGCAGGCGCAGGCCGTCCAGACCCGCGGTGACCGCGCGCCGCGCGTCTCGCCGGTGGGGATCGGCGCGCGCGAAGTAGGCGTCGCCCAGCGCGTTGAAGATCACCGCCGCGTCCGGCACCGCGGGCTCCCGCAGGGCCAGCAGGCGGGCCTCTTCCAAGCGGGAGACGGCGTTGTCGAGATCGCGCGGGCTGCCCGTGAGCAGATGACGCATGCGGAAGGCGTTGCCCAGGGCGACCAGCACCCGCAGCCGCTCGAACGCGGCGAGCGACGGACCGGCCGCGCGGCGGGCCAGCAGGGTGATGCCCCGGTCGAGCTGCCGCCGGTCGCGGGCGGCGAAGGCCGCACCGACCAGCGCTATGCCCTCGTCGCCGCCCTGGTCGAGCAGTGCGGGTTCCTGATGGGCGATCATCTCGGCGGCGGCCCGGAATTCGGCCAGTTCTCGCCCGGAGGTGGGGAACCGGGCGCCTTCGCCGGTGACCGCGGCACGGAGCATGCGCAGGGAGGCCACCAGGCGGCCGCCGCCGGTCCACCGCCGCTGATCGTCCGGGACCAGCCGGTCGGCCTCTTCGAACTCGGTGATCAGCTCGTCGATCAACTGCGGGGTGAGCTTGTTCTGGTTACGCGCGAACTTCGTCATCGCGCTGAGCTGGCGGGGAATCCACCGCCGGTCGGCGGGCAGGTCCGCCGGGAGCCGGTCGGCGTAGTAGGACATCGCGTCGATGTCCTCCAGGTTCCCGGTCGCCAGATACCGCTGGGACAGCAGCGAGCCGACCGCGACGCCCAGGAGCGACCGCAGCTCGTGTCCGTCCGGCAGCAGGTTCGCCGCTTCGCGCATCCGGTCGAGGGCCGAGTTCAGCCGGTCGGCGTCCGTTTCGAGGGTGCCCTGCATCCCGTCGACCCAGCTGAGGATGAAGCTGGTGATCGGCAGGCTGCCCTCGTCCAGGGTGCCGCGGTCGTGCGCGTCCTGTACCAGCGTGCGGACCCGGTCCAGTTGCCCGGCGGACCGCGTGATCCCGGCCTGGAAGACGAGCGCGGACGCGAACCGCATGAGCATCCTCACCCGCGCCGGGTGATCCTCGGGCATGTTCGTGAGGAAGCGTTCGAGCCGTCCGGTCAGGGCCGCGAGATCCTCCGGCTGGTGGGGCAGCCTGCCCTCGGCGGTGATGGCGGTGTGCACGGCTTCGATCGCCGGGCGCAGCGGATGCTCACCCAGGGTTTCGAGCAGCGTGGCGAGTTCTTCGGCCGTCTGGGCGTCGGAATCCTCGCCGCCGCGCCGCGCCCGTTCGCGCCGCAGTGCGGCACCGAGGGCGGCGATGACGGCCGCGTCGGGTGTGCCCGGCTCTTCCTGCGCGACCGCCTCGCCGATCAGCGTGATCGCGTCGTCCAGTTCCCCTGGGGACAGGTTCTGCTTGTCCACCAGGGACTTCTGCATCCGCGTCAGTGCCTTGAGCATCGGCAGGGGGCTGGGTACGCCGGTTTTTCCGATGGTGTCGCCGGCGACGGATTCGAGCTGCCGCACCGCTTCCGCCATGGCTTCGGGCCGCCCCGCCGGAAGCCGCCACTGCAGGTGTTCCACCTGCTCGGCGGTGACCTCGCCGGAGCGGAGTTCGGGCGGGAGCCCGGCGAGGAAGCCCAGCTGGGAGGCGAAGATCCGGCAGACGTCGGCGGTCTCGCGGTCCACGGCCGGATCTTCGGCGAGCGCGGTCAGTTCGGCCAGGCTGCGCACCCGGTCCTCCTCCGCCCCGCCGTACAGGAGGTAGCGCTTCGCCAGCAGCATGGCGAGGCGGTAGCGCACCAGGAGACGCACGTCCGGCTGATCTTCGCCGACGACGGTGTCCAGCGCGGCCTCCAGCGCCGCGATCGCCTCGGGCAGGTGCCGGGTACCGCCATCGGAGCGCTGTAGCAGGCGATGGGACAGCAGAAGCCCGGTGAGCAGGGTGGCGTGGGGCCACCAGGGGTGGTCACGGGGGAGCAGGCGCCGGGCTTCCCGCAGGTAGGCGGTGGCGCGTCTGCGGTCCATGCCCGCGCCGCCCCCGGGACCGTCGAAACGCACGGCACGGGCGAGACCCGCGTAGTACAGCGGGATGGCGCGGCGAGGGTCGCCGGAGGGCAGGATCCCCAGCAGGCGCTCACCGGCCTCGATGATCGCCTCCGCGTCGTCGCGCTCGACCGCCCGCTCGAGTTCGGCCCCCAGCACCGCGATCCGGTCCTGGCTCATCGGTTCGACTCTATCCGCGCGTGCCCGGGCGCGAAGTGACAGCAAGACGTCGCGGGCAGCATGCGCTCACCTCCAGGGGAACACCGGTAGGACGCCGCGGCCGTGGTCCTGGATCCCGTCCACGGGCGGGAATCC
>NZ_VJWX01000384.1 GCF_007713715.1 Amycolatopsis rhizosphaerae | reverse complement strand
ACCTGACCCCTTCGGCGCTCAGGCTTCGAAGCGGTAGCCCATCCCGGGTTCGGTGAGCAGGTGGCGGGGCCGGGAGGGTTCCGGCTCCAGCTTGCGGCGCAACTGGGCCAGGTACACGCGCAGGTAGTGGGACTCGTTCTCGTACGCCGGGCCCCACACCTCGCGCAGCAACTGCTTCTGCGAGACCAGCCGCCCGGGGTTGCGGACGAGGAGTTCGAGCACGCCCCACTCGGTCTTGGTGAGGTGCACCTCCTCGCCGCCGCGCCGCACCTTCTTCGCCAGCAGGTCGACGGTGAAATCGTCGGTGCGCACCACGGCCTCGGCCTCGTCGCCCACGGAGACCGCGGACCGGCGGACGGCGGCGCGCAGCCGGGCCAGCAGTTCGTCCATGCCGAACGGTTTGGTGACGTAGTCGTCGGCCCCGGCGTCGAGGGCGTGCACCTTGTCCGGTGAGTCGCCGCGGGCGGAGAGCACGATGATCGGCACCGTGGTCCAGCCGCGGAGCCCGGCGATCACCTCGTTGCCGTCCATGTCCGGCAGCCCCAGGTCGAGCACCACCACGTCGGGTCTGGTGTCGGCGACCGCGCGCAGCGCGGCCGTACCGTCGTGCGCGGTGACCACCTGGTAGCCGCGCGCCGCGAGGTTGATCCGCAGCGCGCGCACGATCTGCGGTTCGTCGTCGACCACCAGCACCGTCGGCGCCATCATCCCACCCGCTCCTCGCTCGCCTCGCCCACCGGGGCGGGAAGCACCGAAGACGGCCGGTGGGCCGGCAGCGAGACGACCACGGTCAGCCCACCTCCCGGGGTGTCCTCGGTCCTGATCGTGCCGCCCATCGCCTCGGTGAACCCCTTCGCCACGGAAAGTCCCAGCCCGATCCCCGGCGTGGCGTCCCGGTCGCCGAGGCGCTGGAACGGGGCGAAGGCCGAGGATTCGCTGTGCTTCGCCAGTCCCCGCCCATGATCCACGATCCGGAGTTCCACGTGTTCGGCGTGCGTGCTCCCGCGCACCGACACCGGCTCGGGCCCCTTGCCGTGCCGCAGCGCGTTGTCCACCACGTTGGCGACGACGCGTTCGAGCAGGCCGGGATCGGCCAGTACCGCGGGCAGTCGCTCGTCGACCTCCACCCGCACCGAATCCCGGGCGGGCACCCCGGACAGCGCGTGCGCGACGATCTCGTCGTAGCCCACCGGGCGCAGTCGCGGCCGGACCGCACCGGTCGCCAGCCGCGAGGAGTCGAGCAGGTTGTCCACCAGTCCGGCGAGCCGGTCGGTGGACTCGTCCGCGGTGGCCAGCAGTTCCCCGACGTCTTCGGCCGACAGTTCGATGTCGTGGGCCCGCAGGCTGCCGATCGCGGCCTTGATCGAGGTCAGCGGGGTGCGCAGATCGTGCCCGAGCGCGGACAGCAGTGCGGTGCGCAGTTCGGTCGCCTCCGCCTTGCGCTCGGCACGCGCGGTGGCCGCCGCCAGGCGCTGCTGCCGCAGCGCGAGCAGCGCCTGCCCGGCCGCGGCCTCCAGCGCGTTGCGCTCCGCGGTGGGCAGTGCCCGGCCCCGCAGCGCGAGCGACACGTCGGCGGTGACCGGGACGGTGATGTCGGCCTGGCCCGGATCTTCGCACGGATCGTGCCCCGCGCACGCCGCCCGCTGCCAGGTTCCGTCGAGCTTTTCCAGCAGCGCCACGGACTCCAGTCCGAAGTTCTCGCGGACCTTGGCCAGCAGGCGTGGCAGCGGCTCCGGATCGGTGAGCACGGTCCTGGCATAGGACGACAGCAGCGAGGCCTCCGTTCTCGCCTGTGCCGCCTGGGTGGCGCGCCGGGCGGCCGCGTCCACCACCAGTGCCACCAGCACCCCGACCAGCACCATCGCGATCAGCGTGATCACGTTGCTCTGCGCGTGCACGGTCAGCGTGTAGAAGGGCTCGGTGAAGAAGAAGTTGAGCAGGCCCGCGGAGAGCACCGCCGCGACCAGCGCCGGGCCGAGCCCGCCGACGAGGGCGACCACGACGGTGGCCAGGAAGTAGTCCACCACGTCGGTGGAGAAGTCCAGCTGCGGCCGCAGCAGTGCCCCGATCACGGTGGCCAGCGCCGGAACGGCCGGTGCCAGCGTCCATCCCGCCAGTCGCCGCCACCCGGGCAGCGGGCTGCGGCGGTCGAGCCAGGAGCGGAACCGCCCGCCCGCCTCCCGGTGGGTCACCATGTGCACGTCGATCGGGCCGGACCGTTGCACCACGCTCGCCCCGATGCCCTCGTCGAACAGCCTCGCCAGCCGGGAGCGGCGGGAGGTGCCGAGCACCAGCTGGGTGGCGTTGACCCCGCGGGCGAACTCCAGCAGCGCCCCCGGCACGTCGTCGCCGACCACCGTGTGGAAGGTGGCGCCGAGTTCCTCGGCCAGCTTCCGGTAGCGGCCCAGGTCGGCCGGGCCCGCTCCGGCCAGGCCGTCCCCGCGCAGGACGTGCAGCACGAGCAGCTCGCCGCCCGCGCGGGCGGCGATCCGGCTCGCCCGGCGGATCAGCGTCTCGCTCTCCGGCCCGCCGGTGATCGACACGACGATCCGCTCGCGGGTCTCCCAGGTGTCGGTGATGCGCTGCTGCGCCCGGTACCGCTGCAGTGCGAGGTCGACCTGGTCGGCGACCCACAGCAGGGCCAGTTCGCGCAGCGCGTTGAGGTTGCCCGGGCGGAAGTAGTTGGCCAGTGCGGCGTCGATCCGCTCGGCCGGGTACACGTTGCCGTGTGCCAGGCGCCGCCGCAGCGCCTCGGGCGTGATGTCCACCAGTTCGATCTGCTCGGCCCGCCGCACCACCTCGTCGGGCACGGTCTCCCGCTGGGGCACCCCGGTGATGCGCTCGACCACGTCGCCAAGGCCCCGCAGGTGCTGGACGTTCACCGTCGACAGCACGTCGATGCCGGCGTCCAGCAGTTCCTGCACGTCCTGCCAGCGCTTCTCGTTGCCCGAGCCCGGGATGTTGGTGTGCGCGAGCTCGTCCACGACGGCCACTTCGGGCCGCCGCGCGAGCACCGCGGCCACGTCCAGTTCGGTGAACTCCCGGCCCCGGTAGGTGCCGTGACGGCGGGGCAGCACCTCCAGGCCGTCCAGCAGCTCCGCGGTCCGGCGGCGGCCGTGCGTTTCCACCAGCCCCACCACCACGTCGGTGCCGCGCTCCCGGCGGCGCCGTGCCTCGGAGAGCATGGCGTAGGTCTTGCCGACCCCGGGGGCCGCGCCCAGGTACAGGCGCAGCTCTCCGCGGCGTGGTTTCTCCGGCACTTCGTCCACGGTTTCAGTGTGCCTCCGATGCGCTGCCGACCCGTCGATCAGCGTGCTCCGGGGAGGGGACTCGCCGGGATTTCCTGACGCGACCTTGACGCGGACCCACCGGACCTTTGCGCGTCCTTGAGAAGGCGGGAAAAATTCACGCACTCTCCGTAATCAAAGAGACACATCGGGCAATTCGGGCTGACGGCCGCGCGATCCTGTGTTACCACGGTGTTACACATACTTGTACGTGCTAAGTATTCGGGAGGCAGTGGCATGTGCGGAATCACCGGCTGGGTTTCCTTCGACTCGGACCTGAGGCGTGAACCGGCCAAAGCGGTGACCGAGGCCATGACCGCGACCATGGCCTGCCGCGGCCCGGACGACTCCGGACTGTGGCTCGGCCGGCACGCCGCGCTCGGCCACCGCAGGCTGGCGATCATCGACCTGCCCGGCGGGCGCCAGCCGATGTCGCTGCGCACCCCGGAGGGCGAGATCGCGCTCGTCTACAGCGGCGAGACCTACAACTTCACCGAACTGCGGGCCCGGCTGGAAAGACTGGGCCACAGCTTCCAGACCGACAGCGACACCGAAGTCGTCCTCCACGGCTACCTCGAGTGGGGCGAGTCGGTCGCCGACCACCTCAACGGCATGTACGCCTTCGCGATCTGGGACGACCGCGAGGACAAGCTGGTCATGATCCGCGACCGCATGGGCATCAAGCCGTTCTACTACGCCCGCACCCGCGACGGCGTGCTGTTCGGCTCCGAACCCAAGGCCATCCTGGCCCACCCGGCCGCGAGCAAGGTGGTCGACACCGCGGGGCTGCGGGAGCTGATGGCCATGACCAAGCAGCCGGGCTGGTCGCTGTGGCGCGACATCACCGAGGTCGAACCGGGCACGATCGTGCGGGTCGACGCCGGCGGGGTGTCGACCCGGACCTACTGGAAGCTCACCGCCGTCCCGCACACCGACGACCGCGAGACCTCCGTGGCCAGGGTGCGGGAACTGCTCACCGACATCGTGCGGCGCCAACTGGTCGCCGACGTGCCGCGCTGCGTGCTGCTCTCCGGCGGTCTCGACTCCAGCGCCATCACCGGGCTGGCCGCCGCCCGGCTCGGCGAACAGGGCGAGCAGGTGCGCACGTTCTCGGTGGACTTCTTCGGACAGGAAGAAAACTTCCGGCCCGACGAAATGCGCGACACCCCCGACTCGCCCTTCATCCGGGACGTCGCCGGGCTGGTCCGCTCGGCGCACCGGGACGTGATGCTCGACCCGCAGGCGCTGACCGACCCGGCCGTGCGGCGCGCGGTGATCACCGCCCGCGACATCCCCGCCGGGCTCGGTGACATGGACGCCTCGCTGTACCTGCTGTTCAAGGCGATCCGGCAGGAGTCCACAGTGGCCCTTTCCGGCGAATCGGCCGACGAGGTGTTCGGCGGGTACCGGTGGTTCCACGACGGCACCGCGCAGAGCGCCGATACCTTCCCGTGGCTGGCGTTCCGGACCGGCCACACCGAGCGCGGCACCATTCTCCGGCCCGAGGTCCGGGCACGGCTCGACATCGGCGCCCACACCGCCGACGAGTACCGCACCGCCCTCAGCCAGGTCGAACACCTCGACGGCGAGAGCGATTCCGAGCGGCGGATGCGCGCGGTCTGCCATCTGCACCTGACCCGGTTCGTGCGGATGCTGCTCGACCGCAAGGACCGCATGTCCATGGCCGTCGGGCTGGAGGTGCGGGTCCCCTTCTGCGACCACCGACTCGTCGAGTACGTCTACAACACCCCGTGGTCGCTGAAGACCTTCGACGGCCGGGAAAAGAGCCTGCTGCGGCACGCCACCGCGCACGTGCTGCCCCAGTCCGTCGTGGACCGCGTGAAGAGCCCCTATCCGTCCACACAGGACCCGGGCTACGCCGCGGCACTGCAGCAGCAGGCCAAGGAGATCCTCGCCGAGCCGGGCAACCCGGTGTTCGACCTCGTGGACCGCGACTGGCTGGCCGGTGCCGTCGAGTACGACCCGGCCACCATGACCGGCCTCACCCGCAACGGCATCGACCGGGTCCTCGACCTCTACCACTGGCTGGACCTCTACCGGCCGGAGATCCGGCTGGACTGACCGCCGGGCGGCCTGCCGGTGGCACCACACCTGAAAAATGGCTGTGAAAACCCGGCATAAGGCACAACAGGGCCGCGGTGGGCGTTGAAGCAGGCAGAGAGGTGAGACAGATGACCCAAGCCTTCACGCAGACCGCCTTCACGAACGCCCCCGCGCGCCCGCAGCTACCGACCCTGCCCACCGGCTGGCCGATCGGTTCCTACACGTCCTACGAGGAAGCCCAGCGAGCCGTCGACCATCTTGCCGACAACGACTTCCCCGTGGCCGAGGTGACCATCGTCGGGGTGGAGCCGATGCTCGTGGAGCGCGTCGCGGGCAAGCTCAGCTGGGGACGGGTCCTCGGCAGCGCCGCCCTGTCCGGCGCCTGGTTCGGTCTCTTCGTCGGCCTGCTGCTGAGCATGTTCAGCGCGGGAGCCGGCGTGCTGCCGATCCTCATCGGGCTGGTCGCCGGCGTGGCCTTCTCCATGGTGTTCGCCGCCGTGAGCTACGGCGCCACCCGCGGCCGCCGGGATTTCGTCTCGCACAGCCAACTGGTGGCCCGCCGCTACGACGTGCTGACCCAGCCTCGCAGCGCCGAGCGCGGCCGGGAACTCCTGGCGAACCTCGCCGCCCGCACCGCCTTCACGCAGTAAGGACCACCGCACGACGCCGAAAGCCCCGTCGCGATCCGTTCGCGGCGGGGCTTTCCCGTTGCTCAGTCCGTTGTTCAGGCCAGGCGCGGCCGGGGCTGGCATCGCGGGCAGAAATAGGACGAGCGGTTCATGAACGGCTCGCGGCGGATCGGCGTGCCGCAGCGGGCGCAGGGCCGATCGGCCTGGCCGTAGACGTTGAGGGAACGGTCGAAGTAGCCCGATTGGCCGTTCACGTTGACGTAGAGGGCATCGAAGGAGGTGCCGCCCGCACGCAGCGCCTCGGACATCACTTCGGTGGCCGCGGCCAGCAGCGCCGCCCCCTGCACCGCGGTGAGCTTCGCCGTCGGGCGCGACCAGTGCAGCCGGGCCCGCCACAGCGCCTCGTCGGCATAGATGTTGCCGACCCCGGAGACCAGGGTCTGGTCGAGCAGCGCGCGCTTGACCTCGGTGCGCCGCGAACGCAGCGCCCGCACCGCGGCGGCCGGATCGAAGGCCGGGTCCATCGGGTCGCGGGCGATGTGCGCGATCGGCGCGGGCACCAGCGTGCCGCCCGTGTCCACGAGATCGGCCAGCGCCAGCCCGCCGAAGGTGCGCTGATCGACGAAACGCAGTTCCGGGCCGCCGTCCGCGAACCGCACGCGCACCCGCAGATGCTTCTCGTCCGGCACCCCCTCCGGCTGGACCAGCATCTGCCCGCTCATGCCCAGGTGCGCGAGGACCGCCTCGGTACCGGACAGGTCCAGCCACAGGTACTTGCCGCGCCGCCGCGCCGCATCCACCCTCGCTCCGGCCAGCCGACCGGCGAAATCCTCGGATCCCGCCGCATGCCGGCGGATCGCCCGCGGATGCAGCACCTCGACCTTGGTGATGACCCGGCCCGCCACATGCGCCTGCAATCCGGCGCGGACCACCTCGACCTCGGGAAGTTCTGGCACGAGACCAGCGTAGGGCCCCTCTCCCGTCCCCCCGCCC
>NZ_VJWX01000383.1 GCF_007713715.1 Amycolatopsis rhizosphaerae | reverse complement strand
GAAGTATTCGGGCCGCGGGGCGGTTCCGGCGAGCTTGAAGTAGCGCACCTTCCGGCGGCGGCGCAGGGCGAGGGTGTCGCGCACGGCGTCGTTGTGCACCCGGCGCGCGATGACGACGCGGTATTCCGCGTCGGCCAGTTCGTCGGCCAGCTCGGCGGGCAGGCCGTCCCGGCCGATCGTGGCGAGAAGCTTCGTCAGCTCGTTTTCGGCCGCCTCCCGGTCGGGCCTCGGCGCGGCCTCGGCCGCGTCCGCGGCCCGGCGCACCTCGGCGGCGGCGCTGCCCTCCAGTGCCCCCGCGGCCACCGCCCGCGCCACCACCGCACGCCGGGCCAGTGCCGCGTCCAGCGCCGCCCACCCGGCGTCGAGGCGGACGTGCAGCCGGTCGAGCCGGTTCGCCGTCGCCACCAGGAACAGCCCGCCCAGCACGATCACCGCGGCCAGCAGGGCGGACAGCCACACCAGGACGCTCACGGGGCGTTTTCCTCGGCGCTGACCCGGCGCGGATCCGCCGCGACCGCCGTCTCGTACACCCGCAGCACCTGGGTCACCACCACCGGCCAGTCGTAGATCGCCACCCGTTCGCCCGCGGCCGCCGCCAGCGAGCCGCGGCGCGCCGGATCGCCCAGCAGCTCGCCGAGCGCCCCGGCCAGCGCCACCGGATCGCCGGGCGGGGTGAGCAGCCCGGCGCGGCCGTCGTCGAGGACGCGGCGGAAGGAGTCGAGCGCGCTGGCCACCACCGCCGTCCCGGCGGCCATCGCCTCGGTCAGGATCATGCCGAAACTCTCGCCGCCCAGGTTGGGCGCGCAGTACACGTCGACGCTGCGCAGGGCACGCGCCTTCGTCGCATCGTCGACCTGCCCCAGCAGTTCGAGGTGCGGGGTGAGCACGGGGCCCGCCGCACGGTGCAGCTCCGCCTCGTCACCCCGGCCCACCACCAGCAGGCGCAGGTCCGGGAAGTCCGGCAGCAGGCGGCGCGACGCTTCGAGCAGGACCTCCATGCCCTTGCGGGGCTCGGTGTAGCGCCCCACGAACCCGATGGTGCCGCCCGCACGCGGATAGCCGTCCAGCGGCTGGGACCGGGTGAAGAAGTCCACGTCGACCCCGTTGGGGATCTCCACCGCGTCGCCACCGGAATGCTCCACCTGCACCCGGCGGGCCAGTGCGGAGACGGCGATCCGCGCGGTGATCTTCTCCATCAGCGGCCGCAGCACCGGCTGGAACGCCGCCAGGGTCCGCGAACGGGGTGTCGAGGTGTGGAAGGTGGCGACGATCGGCCCGTCGGCCACCTTCAGCGCCAGCAGCGACAGGCTCGGGGCGGTCGGCTCGTGCAGGTGCAGCACGTCGAAGTTGCCCTCCCGGATCCAGCGCCGCACGCGGGCGTAGGACACCGGACCGAACTGCAGCCGCGCGACGGAACCGTTGTACGGGATGGCCAGAGCGCGGCCTGCGGCCTGCACGAAGTCGGGCAGCCCGGCGTCCTCGTCGGCGGGCGCGAGCACCGACACCTGGTGCCCGCGGGCCAGCAGCGCCCTGGCCAGCTCCACGACGTGCCCCTGGACCCCGCCGGGCACGTCGAACGAGTAGGGGCAGACGATGCCGATCTTGAGCTTCTGGGGTGGCGGCATGTTCACCCGGCCGCGGCCTCCTCGGCCAGGGCAGGCTCCGCCTCGGCGAAGTCGGCCGTCCACAGCTTCTGCATCATGTGCCAGTCGGTGGGGTGGGCGGCGATGTCCCCCGCGAAGATGTCGGCCATGGCCTGCGTCGCGGCGGGCACCTCGGACCGCGCGGTGACCCGGATGCGGGGATGCACCCGGACGCCCCAGCCGTCTTCGGTGAACCACATGCCCACCGGCAGCAGGGCGGCCCCGGTGGTGGCGGCCAGGCGCGCCGCCCCGGCAGGCATCCTCGTCTGCTCGCCGAAGAAGGTGACCGGGACGCCGGAGCCGTTGAGGTCGCGGTCGCCGACCAGGCAGATCACCTTGTTCTCCCGCAACCGCCGCAGCAGCAGCCGGAACGAACCGGTGCCGCCGGAGGCGGGCAGGAGCTCGAACCCCAGCGATTCGCGGAACTCCACGAAACGCCGGTACACCGATTCGGGACGCAGGCGCTCGACGACGGTGGTGAACGAGCCCGCGTACCCGACCAGCCAGAGCCCACAGGCGTCCCAGTTGCCCGAATGCGGCAGCACGAGCACGGCGCCGTTGCCCTCGGCGAGGGCGGCGTCGATGTTCTCCACGCCGGTGATCGCGTCGTCGACCTTGCTGCGCACCTCGTCGTGGTCCATCGACGGCAGGCGGAACAGCTCCCGCCAGTAGCGCGCGTAGGACCGCAGCGCCCGGCGGGTGAGCTCGTCGAGTTCCGCCTCCCCGGCCTGCGGCACCACCCTGGCCAGGTTCCGCCGCAGCTGCCGCACGCCGGGCCCGTTGCGGCGGACGGCGAAATCGGCGCCCAGGGCGAAGGCCGCCTGCACCAGCCCGGCGGGCAGTCTGCCGACGAGCCGGAATCCGGCGGCGTAACCGAGATCGCTCACGCGCTGGCCCAGGCCGCTCACGAATGCGCCTCCCGGGCCGAGACGGCCACGGCGACCATGCGCTGCCCCAGGGTGATCGCGGACAGCACCGCGAGCAGCCACTGCGACGCTTCGACGGCGTAGGGCACGTGGAACCCTTCCAGGCCGGTACCGACCAGCGCGATGATCAGCCGTTCCGCGCGCTCGATGAGGCCCCCGTCCGCGCGCAGCCCGGAGGCTTCGGCCCGTGCCTTGACGTAGGAGATCACCTGGCCCAGCACCAGGCTGACCAGTGCCGCGCCCGCGGCACGGAGGTTGCCCGCGTCCACGAACGCCCACCAGGCGATCGCGCCGAAGATCGCCCCGTCGACCAGTCGGTCGCAGGTCGCGTCCAGCGCGGCGCCGAAGGGGGTGCCGTGCCCGCGGGCCCGGGCGATCGCCCCGTCGAGCAGGTCCAGCATGGCGAAACCCCACACCGTGAACGTGCCCCACAGCAGCAGCCCGGCGGGGAAGAAGCCCAGGGCGCAGCCGATCGCGCCCACCGTGCCGAGAACCGTCATCACGTTCGGAGTCACCCCGGCACGCAACAACGCGTGCCCGAGTGGATCGAGGGCGCGGGAAACCGACGCGCGCGCGAAGATGTTCAGCATCAGATCTGGACGGGGAATTCGGCCGGCATGCTCATCGCTGTCAACGTCACCTGTGCTGTGTGCTCGAAGCTTTGATCGGACATCGTTCGAGCGCAGCCTATCCACCCCGCACCGGCGGTTGACGCGGCAGGCGCGGGAAAGTGCCGCCTCAGCGCTGCTCGGCGAACTCCTCGGCGTCCATTTCGGCCATCGCGGCGGCACAGCGCGGAGTGAGCTGGTGACGAATCGCACTGCTGATCTCCCCCAGTGCGCGCACCTGCTCGGGGGTCAGCGCGTCGAACAGCGCCTGCCGGACCGCTTCCACGTGTCCCGGGGCGGCCGCCTGAAGTGCGGCGAAGCCCTCGTCGGTGAGCCGGGCGAAGGAGCCGCGCTTGTCCGTGGGGCAGTGCTGGCGGCGCACCCATCCGCTTTCCTCCAGGCGGGCGACCGCATGGGAAAGACGACTCCGTGACGAACGGCACCGCTGGGCCAGTTCACTCATCCGCAGCGTCCGGCCCGGCGCCTCGGACAGCACGACCAGCACCTCGTAGTACGTGTGGGGCATCCCCGCGTCGCGCTGCAACTGGCCTTCGACGTGGCCGCGCAGCATGTCGACGGCCGCGGAGAACTCGCGCCAGACGCGCTGCTCCTCGTCGTCGAGCCATCTCGTTCCCGACATACGGACCATCCTACCCCTGATTGAACCCTCAACTAGACTCCGCTAGAGTCATTGAGAGCTCAACAGATAGCGAAGCCAACCAAGGGAGAACCCCCCATGAGCGCGCCCACCACCGAGATCCCCGGCTACGTCGCCGGCACCTGGGTCATCGACGGCACCCACTCCGACGTCACCTTCACCGTGCGCCACCTCGGCGTCTCCAAGGTCCGCGGCCGGTTCGACCAGGTCGAGACCACCATCGTCACCGCGGAGAAGCTCACCGACTCCACGGTGACCGCGACGATCCACACCGCCAGCATCGGCACGAACAACGAGCAGCGCGACGCGCACGTCCGCGGCGCCGACTTCCTGGACGTCGAGCAGTTCCCCACCATCACCTTCACCTCCACCGCGGTGCGGGTCGAGGACGGCGAGTACTTCATCGACGGTGAGCTGACCCTGCGCGGCGTCACCAAGCCGGTCACCCTGGCGGCCGAGCTGGGCGGTTTCGGCAACGGCATGGCCGAGGGCAGCAAGGTCCTTGGCATCTCGGCGCGGACCGAGATCAGCCGCACCGAGTTCGGCGTCGGCACCGGCGTCCCCTCCGCCGTGGTCAGCGACAAGATCAAGATCGAGCTGGACATCGAGGCCGGCCTGCAGGCCTGACGCCCGCGCGAAATGCCCTCTCCCAGCCGGGAGAGGGCATTTCGCGTCCACGGGGCCCGGCCGAACAGCCGAACCGAGAGAACTACCAGGCGGCGGCGAGGAGGCGGCGGGTCTCGCCGAGCAACTGCGGCAGCACCTTGGTGTGGCCCACGACCGGCATGAAGTTCGCGTCGCCGCCCCAGCGGGGCACCACGTGCTGGTGCAGGTGCGCGGCGATCCCGGCGCCCGCGATGACGCCCTGGTTCATGCCGATGTTGAACCCGTGCGCGGCCGACACCGAGCGGATCACCGCCATCGCCCGCTGGGTGAACCCGGCGAGTTCGGCGGTCTCCTCCGCGGTCAGGTCGGTGTAGTCGGCGACGTGCCGGTACGGCAGCACCATCAGGTGCCCCGGGTTGTACGGGTACAGGTTCAGCACCGCCCACACCCGCTCGCCGCGCGCGACGATCAGCGCGTCTTCGTCGGGCAGGCCGATGAGGCGGCAGAAGGGGCAGCCTTCCGGCTCGTCCCCTTCCGCCTGGCCCTGCCCTTGCACGTAGGCGAGCCGGTGCGGGGTCCACAGCCGCTGCAGGGCATCCGGTACGCCGACTCCGTCCTGGGGCACGACTTCCGGCCGACTCACCCCAGGACCGCCCGCAGTGCCTCGGCGGTCGGCGAGGAGTTCTCCCGGCGGGCGACCCAGCCCGCGATCGCCTCCACCGCGTCGGCCACCGGCACCTCGTTGATCTGGGTGCCGTCGCGGAACCGGAACGACACCGCCCCGGCCTCGACGTCCTTGGCGCCCGCCAGCAGCAGGAACGGCACCTTCTGCGTGGTGTGGGTGCGGATCTTCTTCTGCATCCGGTCGTCGCTGGTGTCGACCTCGGCGCGGATCCCCTTGGCCCGCAACGCCTTCTCCACGCCGCGCAGGTGCTCGACGTGCTCGTCGGCGATCGGGATGCCGACCACCTGGACCGGCGCGAGCCAGGCCGGGAAGGCACCGGCGTAGTGCTCGGTGAGCACCCCGAAGAACCGCTCGATCGACCCGAACAGCGCCCGGTGGATCATCACCGGCTGCTGCCGGGAGCCGTCCGCCGCCTGGTAGCTCAGCTCGAACCGCTTGGGCTGGTTGAAGTCCACCTGAATGGTGGACATCTGCCAGGTGCGGCCGATCGCGTCCTTGGCCTGCACCGAGATCTTCGGCCCGTAGAAGGCCGCGCCGCCCGGGTCCGGCACGAGCTGCAGCCCCGAGGCCTCGGCGGCCTGCCGCAGCGCCTCGGTGGCCTCTTCCCAGTCGGCGTCCTCACCGATGAACTTCGGCGAATCGTCCCGAGTGGACAGTTCGAGGTAGAAGTCGTCGAGCCCGTAGTCCCGCAGCAGGTCGAGCACGAAGGTCAGCAGCGAGCGCAGTTCGCCCTGCATCTGCTCCTTCGTGCAGTAGATGTGCGAGTCGTCCTGCGTCATGCCGCGCACCCGGGTCAGGCCGTGCACCACACCGGACTTCTCGAACCGGTACACCGACCCGAACTCGAACAGCCGCAGCGGCAGTTCCCGGTAGGAACGCCCGCGCGACCGGAAGATCAGGTTGTGCATCGGGCAGTTCATCGACTTGACGTAGTAGTCGGAACCCTCGACGTGCATCGGCGGGAACATGCCGTCCGCGTAGTACGGCAGGTGCCCGGAGGTCTCGAACAGCGCGCCCTTGGTGATGTGCGGGGTGTTGACGAACTCGTAGCCGTGCTCCTCGTGCTTCTGCCGGGAGTAGGCCTCCAGCTCGCGCCGGATGATGCCGCCCTTGGGGTGGAACACCGGCAGCCCGGACCCCAGCTCCTCCGGGAAGGAGAACAGGTCGAGTTCGGCCCCGAGCTTGCGGTGGTCCCGGCGCTCGGCCTCGGCGAGCATCTCCAGGTAGGCGTCCTGCGCCTCCTGCGACTCCCACGCCGTGCCGTAGATGCGCTGCAGCTGCGGGTTCTTCTCACTGCCGCGCCAGTAGGCCGCGGCGACCCTGGTCAGCTTGAAGGCCGGGATGTACTTGGTGGTGGGCACGTGCGGCCCGCGGCACAGGTCGCTCCAGACGCGTTCCTTGGTGCGCGGGTCGAGGTTGTCGTAGATGGTCAGCTCGCCGCCACCGACCTCCATCACCTCGGAGGTGTCGACGGTGTCGTCGCCGGACTTGAGATCGACCAGTTCGAGCTTGAACGGCTCGTCCGCGAGCTCCTCCTTGGCGGCCTCGACCGATTCGAGCACGCGCCGGGAGAACTGCTGGGAGCCCTTGATGATCTGCTTCATGCGCTTTTCCAGCGCCTGCAGGTCTTCCGGGGTGAACGGCGTGGCGACCTGGAAGTCGTAGTAGAAGCCGTCCTTGATCGGCGGGCCGATGCCGAGCTTGGCCTCGGGGAACTGCTGCTGCACGGCCTGGGCGAGCACGTGCGCGGCGGAGTGCCGGATGACGCTGCGGCCGTCCTCGGTGTCGGCGGCCACCGGCTCGACCTGGGTGCCGGCCTCCGGCGCCCAGGACAGGTCGCGCAGGCGGCCCTCGGGGTCGCGGACCACGACGATCGCGTCCGGTCCCCTGGTCGGCAGCCCCGCCTCCCGGATCGCGGTCCCCGCCGTGGTCCCGGCCGGCACCAC